>JAILOC010000065.1 GCA_024691045.1 Lachnospiraceae bacterium
ACTCATCCCCACATACACAAGACTTGCGGATGTAACCGTAACAGGTGCCGAGTAAAGGAAACAGATTATGAAAGTAGTTCTTCAGGGACTTACCAAAAAATTCCCTCCCAGGGGAGGAAAGGGAGAAGGCGTTGTTGCCGTTAAGGATTTCACCTTTGAGATCCCCGACGGAAAGCTCGTTGCACTCCTCGGACCTTCGGGATGCGGAAAGAGTACCATGTTGAATATGATATGCGGACTTGAAAAGCCCACCGAGGGAAGGATCTTTTTCGGCGACGATGATGTCACGGAGATATCTCCCGAGCTTCGCGGTGTCGGAATGGTATTCCAGAATTATGCACTCTATCCGCATATGAGCGTTTACAACAACATCGTCTTTCCTCTCGGAAATCTCAAGGGAGAGGAGAAGATGACCAAGGAGCAGATGAGGGAAAGAGCCGACAAGGTTGCGGGTCTTGTCCAGATAAAGGAGCTGCTCGAAAGAAAACCCAAGGAATTATCCGGCGGACAGCAGCAGAGAGTTGCGATCGCAAGGGCACTTGTCAAGACTCCGAGACTTCTTCTCATGGACGAGCCTCTTTCGAACCTTGATGCGAGATTAAGGCTCCAGACAAGGGAAGAGATCAGGCGCATCCAGAGAGAGACCGGAGTTACCACCGTATTCGTAACACACGACCAGGAAGAAGCAATGAGTATTTCCGACATGATCGTTGTCATGAAGGACGGAGAGCTCCATCAGTTCGGAAAGCCCCAGGAGGTCTATGACGATCCCGCCAATCTCTTTGTCGCAAAGTTCCTCGGAACTCCCGCGATAAATGTTTTCGATGCTGAGGTTAAGGGAGAGAAGCTGATCATCGGTGAGGATACCGTGCTCGATGTTCCCGGTGTAAGGGACGGTAAGGTGGTTGCGGGCATCAGACCCGAGGGCTTTATCTACGATCCCGCGGGACCGCTCCGCTGCGAACTCGACAGAGTCGAGGTAATGGGCAGGGATATAAGCATCGTTTCAAAGAATGCGGCGTGCGAAGCACCCGTTGTCAGATCGATAATCGATTCGGACGAAAGACCCGAGGACGGATTAAAGACCGTATCGTTCAGGCTGAGGCCTAACAAGGTGCATGTATTTGAGCCTGAGACCGGCGAAAGACTCCGTTTCGGAAAAGGAAAGTGATCTTAAATGGATAAAGTAACTTCTTATGATGAGTTTTGTGAGAGCCTGGGCGGACGCGGCGATGTCATTCTTTTCCGCGGACAGCCGGTCAGCGATTTTGTGCTGATCCCTTCGGGCCTCAGGGAGAGCCATATAAAGACTGCCGATGAGCAGATGTTCCGTTTCGTGGATGAAGTGCGCAAGATCTTCGGATACGACGAGCTCACCTGTATCGAGATAGCGCAGCATTTTTCGCTGCCCACGAGGATGCTGGACTTTTCATATTCGTACACGGTCGGACTGTTTTTCGCATGCTTCGATGTAAAGGGAAGATATGGAGACCAGGACGGCAAGGTCTATGTGTTCAACAAGAGCAGATACGAATGGCTTTTGAAAAAGCACGGAAAGAACAGCGCAGAAGTCATCAAGAGCAACGAGTATCTGTACAAATGGCTGCAGCACTACGTTGATAAGAGCTCGACAAAGATGTATGACGACGGAATAGACATGCCGATATTTGTTGAGGCAACAAGACAGTTCGACAGGATCTATTCGCAGAGGGGACTGTTCCTGCTCTGGGGCAAGGATGAGCTGCCGCTCGAGAAGATCCTTAAGAACGAGGGAATAGACGAGAAGGAAGTTTTTGACACGATTGTCATTTCCAAGGACCACAAGCAGAAGATTCTTGAAGAGCTCGCGGAAAAGCATATCACCGAGGATTCGCTCTTTATGAACGTTGGCAGGATCAAGGATCTGGTACAGACCATCAAGTACGGCAATAAGTCAGCACAGGGGTCGCATGTATGATCGAGAAAAACAATTTAAAAGCCTGGCTCTACCTTCTGCCGGCTCTCATATTCATGGGAATATTCATGGTCTATCCTCTGGTGGATGTATTCATATATTCATTCGAGGAGGGCTATAATTTCGTATCCCAGACATCGTACGGAACGGGACTCTACAACTTCTCCTATGTTCTGCATGATACGTATTTCCTTCAGGCGGTGAAGAATACATTCATCATGGTAATAATCACGGTGCCGGTCTCCACGGGATTCGCACTTCTAATTTCACTCGCACTCAGTTCCATAACAAAGCTCAGGGAGCTTTTCCAGACGGTCTATTTCCTTCCCTATGTGACCAACACTCTCGCCGTCGGTCTTGTCTTCATGGTCCTTTTCAAAAAGACCGCATATTCCGACGGACTCATCAATCTCCTGATCAATTTCTTCGGAGGAGAGAGCGTCGATTTCATAGACGGACCCTACTGGGCGAAGATGTTCGTCATGTGCTTCTACATCATCTGGATCGTTCTTCCCTTCAAGGTGCTCCTTCTTACGAGTGCACTCGCGAGCGTGAACAAGACCTATTACAATGCCGCGAAGGTTGACGGAACGGGTTCCTTCAGGGTGTTCATGAAGATCACTCTTCCGATGATCTCTCCCACCATTTTCTATCTGGTCATCACGGGATTCATAGGTGCGTTCAAGGAATATTCCGATGCGGTCGCACTTTTCGGAACCGACCTCAATGCGGCGGGAATGAACACGATCGTCGGATATGTTTACGACATGCTCTACGGTGACAGCGGCGGATATCCTTCCTTTGCGTCAGCGGCGGCGATAGTTCTCTTCGTGATAGTGCTGACGATCACCTGTATCAATCTTCTCGTCAGCAGGAAACATGTTTATTACACATAAGGAATGATGATGGATAATCGTGAAAAAACGCTCCGCGCGGAAAAAAGCGCCCGCGTAGTGAAAACGGTAAAGAATACAGTGATATATGCATTCCTCGGGATATGGGGACTTATGGTCCTGTTTCCTTTTTACTGGATGGTGCTCACATCCTTCAAGAGCTATGCATCCTATAACGGAGAAAAGATACCGAAATTCTATGTGACGGATCCGACCTTTGAGAATTTCACGAATGCATTTGCGCAGGTGCCTCTCGGAAGATACCTGCTCAATACATTTATCTTCACTGTTGTCACGACCTTTGTCATGGTCATCGTGATCACGCTTGCGGCATTTGCATTTTCGAGACTTGAGTTCAGGGGAAGGGATCTTCTTTTCACCGTTTTCCTTTCAATGATGATGATACCTAGCGAGCTTATAGTCATCACCAATTTCGTGACCATCACCAATATGGATATGAGAAACACATTCTCAGGACTAATCCTGCCGTCCGTAATGAGCGTGTTCTATGTGTATCTTCTCAGGGAGAATTTTGCACAGGTTCCGGACCAGCTCTACTACGCGGCTAAGGTCGACGGAACGAGTGACCTTAAGTATCTGTTCAGGGTAATGCTTCCCATCTGCCGTCCGACGGTTGTTACGATCATCATCCTCAAGGTCATAGAGTGCTGGAATTCGTATGTATGGCCCAGACTCATCACGGATGACAAGAATTATTTCCTCGTATCTAACGGAATACAGGAGATCAGGCAGAACGGTTTCGGAAGAGAGAACATCCCCGCGATGATGGCGGCGGTGGTTGTCATATCGCTCCCGCTCATCATTCTTTTCCTGATATTCAGACGCCAGATCATGGCGGGAGTTTCGAGAGGCGGTACAAAGGGATGATCAAGATGAAGAGATTTGGAAAATTTATCCTTTCCCTCGCCGCAGCGGGACTTGTGCTTTCCATGGCGGGCTGTCACGGAAAGCAAGCGGGAAGTGATTTTAGGATGCCCGAAGCCTTCGACGAATCAAGGGAGTACGAGATCGTGTTCTGGGCGAAGAACGATACGAACCAGACTCAGACACAGATCTACGAAAAGTGCGTGGCGGATTTCGAGGCACTCTATCCGAACATCCATGTCAGCATGAAGCTGTACAACGATTATTCGGTAATATACAACGACGTCATCACCAATATCGCGACCGATACGACGCCCAATGTCTGCGTCACCTATCCCGACCATATCGCAACCTATATGACTGGCGACGGTGAGATTGTTTTCCTTGAGGAGCTGATAGATGATCCCAGGTACGGACTTGCCGGAAGCGAGCTTAAGTTCGACGGACCTTCCCCGGATGAGATCGTGCCCAAGTATCTGGACGAGCTGATGCTCGGAGATCACCTGATGGGTCTTCCTTTTATGAGATCGTCGGAAGCCCTCTACATAAACAAGACCTATGTCGAAGCAATGGGCTATGAGATCCCCGATGTTCCGACCTGGGACTGGGTATGGGAGGTTTCGGAAGCCGCACTTGCTCAGAATCCCGACGGAACCTATGTGGTAAACGGCCAGGACGTTATGATCCCCTTCATCTACAAGTCCACCGACAATATGCTGATCACTATGCTAAGGCAATGTAATGCCGGATACTCGGATGATATGGGAAATATCCTTATCTTCAATGAGACCACCGGAAGCATTCTCAAGGAGATCGCATCCCACGGCAGGACCAAGGCATTTTCCACATTCAAGATATCCAGCTACCCCGGCAATTTCATGAACGCGGGTCAGTGCATACTTGCGGTGGATTCGACCGCGGGAGCCACTTGGATCGGTTCAAATGCTCCTCTTTCGGATATCCACGACAACAAGAAGGTCGAGTTTGAGACGGTCGTGCGTCCCGTTCCCCAGTACGATCCTTCGAATATAAAGATGATCTCCCAGGGTCCGTCTGTCTGTATCTTTAACAAGGACGACGAGCAGGAGGTTCTTGCGAGCTGGCTCTTTGCACAGTTCCTTCTTACCAACGAGGTTCAGGAGAGCTATTCCGAGACCGAAGGTTATGTGCCGGTCACACTTAAGGCCCAGAACGATCCTGATTATCTGGAATACCTGTCCCTTGGCGGAAGCGATAACGGTCTTCACTACGGCGTAAAGATCGACTGCGTTAACATGATCCTCGGAAATATCGATAATACCTTCATCACTCCGGTATTCAACGGATCGACCTCACTCAGGAATGCCGCGGGCCAGATGGTTGAAAACTGCGTAAAGACTGTAAGAAGAAAGGGAACCGTGGATGATGCTTATCTTGAGCAGATGTACACGGACGTTTCCCAGATGTACAGGCTCGGCGAGCAGCGCGGAAACATCGGAAGCCGTGACCTGGGACCTTTGCCGAAGACCTCGGTGATCCTTCTTTCCTGCATAGCGGTCGCCTGGATCTGCATGGGAATATACGTTGTTAAGGACCGATTTAACGCCAAAAAACGCGGATAAAGCGGTTTCTTCCTAATAAATGTTGTAAAAAGAATAAAAATGCGTTACAATGCAATGCGGTCGGCGCCCTCCGACCGCATTTACAGTTTATAAGGGCAACTAGGAGGATATTATGAAAAAATTTACAGCAGTTTGCGCTGCAGCAGCTCTTGTACTTACCCTGAGCGCATGCG
>JAILOC010000092.1 GCA_024691045.1 Lachnospiraceae bacterium
GCCGCCCAGATCACAAATGCGTAACCCACTCCGATAAGTGCGGTGATAAGCTGTGTCACGGAGTAAGTGAGCTGGAGCTTGGGAAGCATGGGCTGCATTGCTTCGGGAAGAGTTACGGTTGCGAGAACTCCGTATGAAATGGTGAGTGCCATGAACGCACCCTTCGCTACGCTTCCGACGATACCGCCTGCGATGAACTTGATAATGTCCTTCTTCTTTCTTACGAAGAGCCAGAAGACCACAACGAGTACGATATTACCCGCCATAACAAGGGGCATGATCGCAGGTACAACCTTCATGATGGGAGCCCCCGTGATAAGGAATGCGGTTACCGGTGTAAGGATCGCGATGATAACCGACCAGAACAGTCCGCAATAAACCACGGCGAGGATAAGGCATGCGTTGATGATGGGGCCCGTGATGTAAACACTGAAGTTCTTGAAGAACTGGCTTACGATGCAGATTGCAAGAAGCGCTGCTGCTGTGGTGATCTTTTTGGTTTTGTCATTCATTTATTCTACCTTCTTTCTTAAGAGCCCGTTTTTGGTATCGGCTCTACAACTTGCTTATAAACAACTCTGAAGAAAAATATCGAAAGTGTGCAGGATACGCCTTCCGCAATCAGGAAGGAAAACCATACCGAGCCGACATTATTCGTAAAGTAAGCAAGTGCCCACGCTACGGGGATAAGAACGACAAGCTGTCTGCACACCGATATTATAAGTGAATAGATGCTCTTGGAAAACGCCTGGAAGACGGTTCCGAGAGATATTGCAACCGCTGCGAATGGGAAGTGAAGTGCGATGATCCTCATTGCGGGGATACCGATCGCCTTGACCTGCTCCTTGGCATTGAAAAGGTCAAGGAGTTTTCCGGGGATTGCTTCAAAGATGATCGTTCCGGCAGTCATGATGCATACCGCTAGGGCGACACCGAAGCGGAGAGCTTCATCGATACGCTCCCTTTTTTTCGCTCCGAAATTATATGCCAGCACAGGGATGATACCGTTGTTCATTCCGAATACCGGCATGAAGAAGAAACTCTGGAGCCTGAAGTATACGCCGTATACTGCGACAGCGGTTGATGAGAATGCATCCAGGATCTTGTTCATGAAGTCGCTCATGATCGATCCGATGCTCATCATGAGGATCGAAGGAAGGCCGACCGCATAAATCCTCAGTATCGCGGAAACGTCGGGGGATATTATCTTCTTAATGCTGATATGTATCTCTTTATTTTTCGTAAGATTGAAGAAAAGAGCAAGGCATGCTGCTATGCACTGGCCGATGACTGTCGCATATGCGGCGCCTGCCGTGCCGAGTGCGGGACATCCGAAATATCCGAAGATCATAACAGGGTCAAGGATTATATTGATGACCGCACCCGTTGTCTGGGTGATCATAGAGTAGAATGTAAGGCCGGTAGACTGAAGCAGTCTTTCGAGGATCATCTGCATGAAGAGACCGAAGGACATCATGGTAACTATCTTAAGGTAGGGCACTCCGAATGCAATGACCGCAGCATCGCTGCTCCGGTTTGCGAAGAAAGGCTCGACTGTAAAGAGTCCGATAAGAAGGAACACGATGAAGCTGAAGAAACCAAGAAGGATTCCCTGGTTTGCCGCAGCATCTGATTTATCGAATCTCTTTTCACCGAGAGAAGTCGAGAGCATCGCATTGATACCGACACCCGTTCCGGAGCCGACTGCGATCATAAGGCTCTGTATCGGAAATGCGAGTGTAAGTGCCGCCATTGCAAGAGAATCGGCATCCAGTCTTGATACGAATACCGAGTCAACAATATTGTAAAGCGCCTGCACGATCATAGAGATCATCATAGGAAGTGACATAGTGATGATCAGCTTCTTAACGGGCATAATGCCCATCTTATTTTCTTTTATCTTGTTTTCGAGAATCTGTTCAGACATTTGATGATACCGTGGAGGTCACCCTGGGCTTAGTCGATACGACCTGATTTCTGCCGTGCTCTTTACCAAAGTATAGATTTTCATCAGCCTGGTTAACGAGCGCTTCAAGTGAATACCCGGGTGCATATGTTGAAACGCCGAGTGTCATGGTGAACGTTATCCTGTGCTCACCGTACTCGACTACATTATTTTCGATCCTTGCCCTGATACGTTCGGCAACTGTCACGGCTACATTTCTGTTTCCTTTCACAAGAAGAAGGAATTCCTCACCGCCCCAGCGGCAGACGACATCACCGTCTCTGACGCAGGCCTTAAGGATATCGGCAACAGCCACAAGTGCAACGTCACCGCAGTCGTGACCGTATGTATCGTTGATCCTCTTGAAGAAATCGATGTCTCCCATTACGAGACTGAAGAGAGCTCCGGTCTTCTTTGCTCCCTCTAGGGCCAGATCCAGATTTGTCTCCATAGTACGTCTGTTATAAAGACCGGTAAGAGGATCGAGGCTTGCTTCCTCATCGAGAGTAGTATTTCTTTTCGCAAGGATATCTATGGAATTCTTATATCCGAGGACGAAGAAGTGCGACATACATATGATCAGCATTGATGCAAAGAATACATTGAAGGTAAACGCAACCTTAAGCGGCGCAGTTTCGAGCGTGACCATGGGAGTTACAAACTGATCCGTTATATAGGTTGCAAGAAGAACCGCCAGAGTGACGAACGACCATATCATCGGAGTGAAGACATGCTCACCCTTCTTTTTGTCGGTACCTCCGACGAACATTGAAATGTAATAGTAAACCGGAATGATCGATATGACGTAGGTATAGAAACCTGACTCCCATCCGATTATGAACATGGTCACTACCATCTGGAAGACAATTTCAATGAAGGTAAGGAGGTAACCTCTGAAGATCTTTCCCTCGCGTACCGTTGTATAACAATATGAATAATATGCTATGACGATTATGTTGTAGAGCGCAAGCTGCCAGACACCCATGATATGATACATGAACATCATGAACACATGGATGATTATGATGGCGATCGAAAGAATCTCGAGGATCTCCTGCGGATTAACTCCTCCGGCCCCGGTCACCACCCGTATAAAAGCGTTTTCACGTTTTATCTCTTCACGCTTTGTCTCTTCAGGCCCTACAGCCATCTGAAGCCTCCATCGGCATGCCTGTCTGCCGGCACACATTCATCAAGATATTCTACCATATCACGGCTGTCTTCAACAAGTAAGTAAAGCAGGCGAAGATGCAGTGTTTGGTGCATTCGGCGGCATTGCCGCAGCATGTCTATTGACAGTTTGTCAATCGCTTTATTTCATCCAGATAAACGAAATAATCGGGGAATGTCTTCGAACAGCACGCAGGGTCAAGGATACTTATCCCCTTTTGCTTAAGTCCGAGAAGCGAAAATGACATCGCCACCCTGTGATCTCCGAACGAGTCGATATCGGCAGGCTTAAGTTCACCTGGACAGATCGTGATATCGTCTCCGTTTTCCGAGACTTTGATCCCTGCAGCGGTCAGGTTTTTTACTATCGCATTTATACGGTCGCATTCCTGATGTCTTATATGAGATATTCCGGTAATTGTAGTGGATGCCTTTCTGCCTGTCACGGATGCGGCAAGTGTCAGCGCCTGGTCGGACAAGGCTCCCATATCAACGGAAACAGGTTCCGAAGACTTCAATGTTTCCGCCAGGATCTCAGGGAAACGTATGTCACCCTGCATGGAATCCGGGCCAAGGCCTTTAACAACAATACTTCTGTCCAGAATATGCGACATCGCATAGAAGTAAGCGGCTGCGGAAGCATCGGGCTCTATCTGATAATCCGTCGCCTTGTAAACGCCGTTGTCAACGTGATACGAGATCCTGCCGCAGTTATCCGCATCCGGGCCATTCATATCAGATACCCCGGAGCACGTGATCATATCGGTACTTATTCCGAAGGATCTCATTATATTTCTGGTGATCTCGACATATCTGAGGCCGTGTCTTCCGGCCAGATTTACGGTAAGCCCCGACTTTGACATGGGCGCGGCAATCAGAAGTGCGCTCAGAAACTGTGAGCTCTTTTCGATATCAACGGATACTTCGCTTTTTGCAAATCCGTGAGGTTTTAACGTAAAAGGAAAGAATCCTTCCTCGCCCCCATATATGACTTCACAGCCGAGCTCCTTAAGTGAATCAAGGAGCGGAGCCATGGGACGTTTCTTCATCTGATCGGACGAATCAAGTCTGTACTCTCCGCCTTCTGTCAGTCCCAGTACCGCAGTCAGGAATCTTGCCGCCGTTCCGGCGCTTCCCACATTAAGACATGCATCGGTATTGGGAATCTTGCCTCCGCATCCCTTTACCCGTACTGTGGACATTTTTTTATCAGCTTCGAATTCTATTCCGAGCGCGTCCATGCAGTTCAAAAAGCTTTCGGTATCATCGGAAAAAAGAACACCCCTGAGAAGTGATTCCCCATCCGAAAGCATAGCGATAAGAAGTGCCCTGTTGGTTATACTCTTGGAACCCGGAACGGTCACTTCGACCGTGCCGTTTTCATCCATTCTTATCTTGCCCGTTTCAGCCTTGATCACAGGATTTCTGTCACCTCTGTATACAGGCGCATCCTTGATAAAAAAAGTACTGTCGACTGATTCTCCGTCCGTGCAGGTCTCACCCTTGACTTCATATGCAATACGGTATCCTGCTTTTTCGTGAAGCTTCATGCTGGCTGCATTCTTTGTCATGACCTTGGCTTCGAGATGAAGAAGACCGAGCATGTCAAAACCAACCTCGTCACCGAGCAGCTTTACAGCTTCTGTTGCAAGCCCCTTTCCGGCAGGTGCGTCCATGGAAAAGAAAACACCGGTCTCACCGGTAAGAGTTGACGGATCGATATGCTGGAGATATACGCATCCGACGGGAGTATCCGTTTCCTTCAGGATGACGATATACTGCCATACTTCGCCTTTCTCCACCTTGTCCGAAAGCCATTTTAAATGCTCTTCTTCGGATATGGGCTTGCGGTAATAGAAATTCCTGACAGTTCTGTCGGAATTTCTCCACTTGAGCACCATATCAGTATCATCCGCGGTGATGGGGCGTAAGATTATTCTGTTTCCGTTTATTATTCTATCGTTCATTAATTTCTCAAAACAGGCGAAGGCTTACGCTGTTTAGCCGTTCTCCTGTCTAAAGCTTTTCACTGTGAAACAGCGGAACCGTCCCCCTGTTTTTCCCCGTAAAAGTCACTCCAGGTGCCTTCGCTCTTACTTTCGATCGAAGGAGTTCCGCGCATTCCGATAACAGGCGAACCCTTCCCTTTAAGGTAATCTGCGGTAATAGTAACCGTTCCGATATTATCGTCCTTGGGAATCTCATACATGATATCGAGCATGTAGTCTTCTATGATGCTTCTGAGTCCCCTGGCTCCGGTCTTGAGTTCCATTGCCTTGTCCGCGATCACTTCAAGCGCATCATCCGCGAATTCAAGCTTTACCTCGTCGAGCTCAAGGAGCTTCTGATACTGCTTAAGTATCGCATTCTTGGGCTCGGTCATGATCCTGATGAGCATATCCCTGGTAAGGGACTGAAGCGTTGTGACAATGGGAAGACGTCCGATGAACTCAGGGATCATTCCGTATTTCCTGATATCCTCAGTGGTTACCTTAGAAAGAATATCGGGATCATTCTCATAAGAATCCTTGAGCGTTCCGCCGAATCCGATGGAATTACTCTTGGACAGTCTCTGCTTGATGATATCGTCAAGTCCCGGGAATGCGCCTCCACAGATAAAAAGGATATTTCTGGTATTGACCGTTGCAAGAGGAACCATCGCTCCCTTGCTGGAGGCTCCGACGGGAACCTCGACCTCAGCTCCCTCAAGGAGCTTGAGCATTCCCTGCTGCACGCTCTCACCGGATACATCGCGGTGGTTGGAGTTTTCCTTTTTTGCGATCTTATCTATCTCATCGATAAAGACGATTCCGTTCTCTGCTTTTTCGACATCGTTATCCGCAGCTGCAAGAAGCTTGGAGATAACACTTTCGATATCGTCACCGATGTAGCCGGCTTCGGTAAGAGATGTGGCATCGGCTATGGCGAGTGGCACATCGAGAAGCTTGGCGAGTGTGCGTACCATATAAGTCTTGCCGCATCCGGTAGGACCAATGAGAAGGATGTTGGACTTTTCGATCTCTATGGAGTCCATCGAATCCGTCGCAACTCTCTTGTAGTGGTTGTATACCGCAACGGACATGACCTTCTTAGCGTGCTCCTGCCCAACGACATATTTATCAAGACTATCCTTGATCTTGTGAGGAGCGGGAAGATTCTTAATATCTATCAGAGGCTTAGCATTCGGATCCTTTTTCTTGAGCTTCTGCTTATTGGGAATCCCTCCGAAGCCCTGAAGATTTGCAAGATTGACAAAGCCGAATCCGGGAAAAGGAGACCCGTTTCCCTTTGCGGCATCACTGCCGGAATCTCCGGGATCAGATTTAGCGGGATCTCCCATGAGCTTACGGAGCTCTTCTTCCGTCATCACATGGGTTCCGTTCAGCATGCCCTGATAGTCGAACTGGGATACGGTATCCATGGTCTTCTGCATGCAGTCGCTGCAGATGCAGATCCCGCCGGGCATCCTGAACATCTTGCCTGCCTTGCTCTCCGGTCTGCGGCATACGAAGCAGACATCCTCATAAGTATCGGATGAGCCCTTGCCGGCATCTCCGGTCTTCGAAGCATCTCCATGGCCTTCGGTAAGATCGGTGCCTTCATCCTTCGGTGTGTCGCTGCCGGTATCTTTCGTTTCTTCACTGAAAGAACCCCCGGGATTTTCCGAGGGTTCGTTATCTTCTGTAAAAAATATTTCGTCGTTCATAGGGTAGTCCTTTCCTGAAACAATACATAGTTCATTATAAAGCAAGAAAGGCCCGAAAACTATGAATTTTGTATTATTTTACGCTTTTTTAGGGATTTTCAGGCATCTTATAGCGTTAAGTACGGCAATGATCATAACACCGACATCCGCGAATATCGCCATCCACATATTTGCGATGCCAAAAGCACCGAAAAGCAGGCATAAAACCTTGATCCCAATCGCAAAAATGATGTTCTCACGCACGATCCTGAGGCACTTTTTCGAGATCTTGATCGCAAGCGCGATCCTTGCAGGATCGTCATCCATGAGGACTATATCTGCACTTTCTATCGCAGCATCCGATCCGAGCGCACCCATTGCGATACCGATATCGGCTCTTGAAAGGACGGGGGCATCGTTTATTCCGTCACCGACGAAAGCAAGTTTTTCTTTTCCTTTTTTATCGGCAATAAGCTTTTCGACTTCATCAACCTTATCACCGGGAAGGAGTCCTGCCCTGTACTCGGTAAGCCCAAGTTCATCGGCGATTTTTTCGGCACTTTCCTTGCGGTCGCCCGTGAGCATCACAAGCCTTCTGATACCGGATGCTTTAAGCGCTTCAATCGCCTTTTTCGATGTGGGCTTGAGCGAGTCGGAGATCAGTATCATACCGGCATATTTTCTGTCACATGCGACGTGAATGACCGTTCCGGAGAAACGGGTCCCGGATACAGGGGTAAATCCGATGCTTTCCATGAGAGCGGAATTACCGGCATGGATCTCGTTTGAAACAGTCCTGACCCTGACACCTTTTCCGGGGATGTTTTCATCCGAGATGACCTCCTCAATGCCGGTAAGACCATTTTCTTCCGCGAACTTCTTTATCGAAAGAGCGATGGGATGATCGGAATACTTTTCCGCAAGGGATGCACAGATCACAAGGTCATCTGCGGTAAACCCTTCAGCAGGAATCACCTTTGTCACTTCGAATGTTCCCTTGGTAAGTGTTCCCGTCTTATCGAATGCAATGATACCTGTCTCGGAAAGAGCTTCGAGATAGTTGGAGCCTTTTACCAGGATGCCATTTGATGAGGCGGCACCGATGCCTCCGAAAAAGCTTAAGGGAATCGATATTACAAGAGCACAGGGGCAGCTTATTACAAGGAAGGTCAGTGCTCTTATGACCCAGGTTCCCCACATGGGATCACTCGAAATAAGGAGATGAACTATAGGGGGAACAAGTGCAAGGGCAAGTGCAAGATAACATACTACCGGAGTGTAATATCTTGCAAATTTCGAGATGAAGTTCTCAGACTTGCTCTTTTTCATCGAAGAATTTTCTACCATGTCAAGTATCTTGGAAACGGTGGATTCTCCGAATTCTTTTGTGGTTTCTATCTTAAGAAGTCCTGTGATGTTGACGCATCCGCTGATAACTTCATCACCGATGGTTTTATCCACAGGCATGCTCTCACCGGTAAGTGCGGAGGTATCAAGCAAAGCCGAGCCTTCCCTGATGATACCGTCGATCGGAATCTTCTCACCGGCCTTTACAACAATGACGGTGCCGACAGTCACATCTTCGGGATCAGCCTTTTCAAGCTCTCCGTTTTCATTTTCGATGTTCGCATAATCAGGACGGATGTCCATAAGATCGGTAATGTTCTTCCTGCTCTTTCCGACAGCAACGGACTGAAACAGTTCACCGATCTGATAGAAGAGCATGACTGCAACGCCTTCGAGAAATCCGCCTTCTTCTCCGTCCGTCACAAGTCCGAGGATTATCGCTCCGACCGTCGCAACCGCCATAAGGAAGCATTCATCGAAGACCTGTCCGTGCGTGATGCCGTGGAAGGCTTTCCTGAGGATATCTCCTCCGATCACGATATAGGGGATCAGGTAAAGTACAAACTGAAGGCAGACCGGCACATCCGCAAAATACAGAAGAGCCTGCAATGCGATAAGCAGTACAATGCTGATGATTATTCTTTTTAATACTTTTTTCTGTTTCTTATTCATAAGATAATTGCGAACGAGGGAAAAGCTCCTGCGTATACAAAAGTTAATTACTTATCAGTCCATGAAACACGGGGACAGCTTTCGCCGTTTTTCCTGAGTTATACATAGATCTCGCAGTCTTCCTCAACTGCCTTGCAAGCCCTTATGACATCCTGCATGATCGATCCGTGATCGGCATCCTCTTCAAATTCAACCTTCATCTTCTGACTCATGAAGCTTACGGTCACATCGACAACACCTGCAACCTTCTTGGCAGCATCCTCCATCTTCTGTGCACATGCTGCGCAATCAACTTCTATTCCGTATGTCTTCTTCATAATAATTCTCCTTTTCGATCCTCTTTACGAATTGTGTAATACTTTGATATTACATATGAATATCTGTTCATATGTTCATTATACCAGAAATGCCTCCGCTGTCAACCACAAAAAAACACCGAAAAAACACAAAAAGGACACATTTAGGTTTTATACTCATAAACATCAAAAGCAAGTAATGCTTCAGGAGGCAAAAGATGTACGATAATAACAATATAAACACAGGCGGTCAGCAATTCTACTCAGCACCGCAAAATTATGATCCTCAGACCGGAATGCCGATGGGCGGCGCTACGGCAAGTGACGGGTCGATGGGCACTTCACCGGTAAACGCAGGCCCGATACACGCCTCGCAGGGAGCACCTGCTCAGTCTTCCGCCGCGAAAAAACACGGCATTTTCGGCAAGATAATGATGACGGTCTGCATGGGACTTCTATTCGGTTTATTCGCAGGTGTCGGATTTTATGCGGTGAATCTTGTTACTTCGGATCAGTTAAAACCCGGGCCCTCACCGGCTCCGGTATTTGAACAGACAACCGCTCCCCAAAACAGTCCCGTCCAGGGCAGCTATCCGGGTCACTATCCGGACATTCCCACAGAATGGAGAGTTCTTACCACCGAGGAAACGGATATAACGGAAGTGGTCGCGGATGTGATGCCTTCCATGGTATCCATCACCGAACACTACCAGCTATCGACAACTTACTGGGGACACACATATACACAGGATGGTGAGGCATCAGGTTCCGGAATCATCATCGGCGAAACGGATGATGAATACGTAATAGTCACCAATAATCATGTAGTGTCCGATGCAGATGACATTGCTGTCACATTTATTGACGGAAGCGAAGTTTCAGCATATCTCAAGGGTCTTGAACCCTCAATGGACATAGCTGTTATCTCGGTGCTTAAAAGCGATCTTGAGAGCGGTACCATTGATCAGATCAGGGTTGCGGAGCTCGGTGACAGCAGTGGTCTGGTTCTCGGACAGAACGTCATCGCGATAGGAAATGCTCTCGGATACGGTCAGTCGGTAACCACCGGTATTGTATCCGCACTTAACAGGGAGATCACAACGTCCGACGGAAACACAGGCACATACATCCAGACCGATGCTGCCATCAATCCGGGCAATTCCGGCGGTGCACTCCTCAACATGGCAGGCCAGGTCATAGGCATCAATTCCAATAAGATCGGCGGATCCGCCGTAGAGGGAATGGGCTACGCAATCCCCATCACTTCCGTAAAAGAAATAATCATCGATCTTATGGGAAGGGATACACTGATCGAGGTTGATGAAAAGGATATGGGATACATCGGTATCTATATGCAGGAGGTAACTCCGGAAATCTCCGCATATTACGGAATCCCCCAGGGAATATATGTATCTGAGGTTGCTGAGGGAGGCGGAGCCGAGAAAGCAGGTATCAAAAACGGTGATATCATCACCGGATTCCAGGGTTCATCCATAACCTCCAATGACAGTCTGACCAGACTGATGAAATACTATGCAAAAGGCGATGAAGTCGAGGTAACCTTTGTAAGAAATGAGAACGGGGAATACGTCGAACACACGGTAACCGTCACCCTCGGAGAAAAACCGGGGAAGTAATCCATACATCAAATACTTTCTCCTGAAAACTCCCGAAGCATCGGAACTGCTCCGGGAGTTTTAATATTCTCACAAAAAGAACCGGAGCTTTCACTCCGGTTCTTTACATTCGATCGTATCTGATCATTCAACGGTTACCGACTTGGCAAGGTTTCTGGGCTTGTCGACATCGAGACCCTTGGCAACGGATACGTAATATCCGAGAAGCTGGAGCGGAACAACAGCTAAGGAAGCCGCGAAGTGCTCATCGACCTTGGGGATATACGAAACAAAATCGCAGGTATCCTCCGTCTTGTAATTGCCCGCCATAGTGAGTCCGTAGAGATATGCGCCCCTGGACTTGCACTCGACCATGTTGCTGATAGTCTTTTCATACAGGTCGGACTGGGTGAGAACTCCGACAACAAGAGTTCCGTCCTCGATGAGGCTGATCGTTCCGTGCTTGAGTTCACCTGCTGCATATGCCTCGGAGTGGATATAGCTGATCTCCTTGAGTTTAAGGCTTCCTTCAAGTGTTACGGCATAATCGATGCCTCTTCCTATAAAGAAGATATCGTGAGCATTCGCATACTTTGCGGCAAACCACTGGATCCTTTCCTTATCAAGAAGGATATTTCCGATCTTGTCGGGAATTGTTGCCATCTCATCTATAAGATGCTTATACCGGTCGTCATCAATCCTTCCTTTGACCTTGGCAAATTCGATCGCAAGGCAGTACATAGCGATGAGCTGTGCGGAATATGCCTTGGTGGTTGCAACAGAGATCTCGGGGCCTGCCATCGTATAGAAGACATTGTCCGCTTCTCTTGCGATCGACGATCCGACAACGTTTACTATGCCGAGGGTATTGATCCCCTGTGCCTTTGCTTCCCTGAGAGCCGCAAGTGAATCCGCAGTCTCACCGGACTGGCTTATAACTATAACAAGCTGGTCAGGTGTGAGGATGGGCTTTCTGTATCTGAATTCGGAAGCAAGCTCGACTCTTACGGGGATCCTGGCAAGATCCTCCATTACATACTGCCCGACCATTCCGGCATGCCACGCGCTACCGCAGGCAACTATCGTGATGCGGTCAACCTTCTGTATTTCTTCGGTGGTAAGTCCGACGGATGAAAGGTCAATCTTTCCGTCCTTGCAGACGCTTGAAAGAGTATCCTCCACAGCCTTGGGCTGCTCATGGATTTCCTTTATCATAAAGTGCTCAAAGCCGCCCTTTTCCGCAGCTTCGGCATCCCACTTGATCTCGGTGAGTTCCTTCTCGATCACATCACCGTCAAGGTTATAGAATGTTGCCTTGCCGTCCGACAAACATGCCATCTCGAGGTTTCCGATGTAGTATACCTGTCTTGTGTACTTGAGGATCGCCGGTACATCCGATGCAATGTAGCAGTCACCGTCCGAGATTCCGATGATCATGGGGCTTTCTTTTCTGGCTGCCCAGATTTCTCCGGGACGGTCGGTGAACATCACCTCAAGTGCATACGATCCCCTGACTCTTACCATTGTCTTGGCAAGGGCATCAACGGGACCGATATTGTATTTCTTATAGTAGTAATCGATAAGCTTGATAACGACCTCGGTATCGGTCTGCGAATAGAACTGGTATCCGTGCTTGGACAGCTTATCCTTGAGTTCCTGATAGTTTTCGATTATTCCGTTATGAACACCGACAACTTCGCTCTCAACGGCACCTGAGCCGGAACGGCTGCAATTACCGCTTACGTGGGGGTGGGCATTTATCTGGCTGGGTTCTCCGTGCGTAGCCCATCTGGTGTGGCCTATTCCACAGGTTCCACTGAGCGCTCTTCCGCCGTCAACCTTCTCGGAAAGCTCCTTGAGTTTTCCTTTTTCCTTAACAACCTCAGCAAGTTTATCGCCGTCCCTTACGGCAAGTCCTGCAGAGTCATATCCCCTGTATTCAAGCTTGGAAAGTCCCTCAAGAAGAATGGGGGCTGCCTGTTTTTTTCCTACGTATCCGACAATTCCGCACATAGTTTAATTACTCTCTTTCAGCTTCAGCCAGAATTTTTTATTGGCCGTAAATTTCATTATAAAGCATTCGGGAAGTTTTGCATAATTTCTGCCAAGCTTATAACCGATGAGCTTGAACGCACACTGGTTAACAAAGCCCGGGACAAGCAGAAAGGCTCTCTTTTTCATAAGAAGCTTTATGCTTTCGCTCACAAACTTCATTCCTTCGGATTCGGAACTTACATCCGCGAAAACCTCCGGGTGCATTGCCTGGCTTACGCCGAGATCGAAATTTCTGCGCAGCTGCTGCATAGCGGTGTAGTTATGGGCATGGAGAACCTTTGCCGTGGCCTCATACCTGATACCGTATCCGAGTTCGAGAAACTTCCTGGCAATGATCATATCCTCATTGAAGATCGCACTCTTAATGAAGCCGCCTGCTTCCTCGTATATATCCCTTCTGTACGCACAGCACACATCCGAACAAAAGAAAGCCTTGATGCCCAGCTTCTCAATATCGGACTTATATTTCGTCTTGGAAAGCTCGGAATAATTATGAAGTCTTGCAAGCTTTTCATAAGGTGAGGACCCCGTTCCCGGCATCTGGCGTGCATAAACGCATGCGATCGCTCCGGCGCGGTCCGAGGGTGTATCCCCGTCTTCTTTTTCCATCCGGGTTTTCAGCGGAGTAACGAGTTTTTCGATAAGGTCGTCCGAAACCGGAACCGCATCCTGAGTCATCATAACGAAGATATCGCAGGGAGTGTTCCTCACAGCTCTTCTTCTCGTATCACCGTGATCGTACTCGGAAACCTTTATCTCCATGACGCGGACATCGGGAAAGTCCTTTTTTATCTGCATTACCGTTTCATCCGCTTCGTTACCTGCCGAATGGATCAGGTTGATCCCGTGGGGAACGAGTGTCTGCTTTTTCAGTCTTTCTATCAGCTTTATTAACTTTTTATCCGGTTTATAGACCGGGATTATAACCTGTATGTTCAAATCTATTTCCTGATATAGTTTTCCGTTTCGGACTGGATATAAGCCGAGAAGGCCTTTACCTGATCGCTCGGAACATAATTTCTGTCATTAAAGAGGTATTCGTGAAGCCAGATGACATTACCCTCAAGATTTATCGGAATGACACAGTCTCCGTATGCCTTGAGGTTCGCACCTGCCATCATATCCGTTGAAGGGAAACCGCCGTCCTTGACAATACGGTAATCCTTAACATTAAGGATCATATCGAGGAACGTCTTCTCATCGAAGCTTGTATATGTATAGTTCATTACATCCGTAAAGATGTTGGTAAGCGTTGCGGCATCGCGTGTCTGGGCTTCCTTGAGTATTGCCTCGAGAACCTCTCTCTGACGCTCGGTACGCTTGAAATCATTGCCGTCGGTGTATCTGATCCTGCAGTATGAAGCGGCCTGCATTCCGTTGAGAAGCTGATATCCCGTTTCCCTTACAGGTGTGATGCTGTCCTCAGGCATTCCGATAGCCTGAGCGACCGCGATCTGGTAATTGTTCAGATGATCGATCTCGTTTGATTCGACATTTATCATGATCCCGCCGAGATCGTCGATCGCGGTGGCAAGAGCCTTATAGCTTACGGTCACCCAGTTTGTAATGTTTAAGTCGAGGTTTGCGTTAAGCATCGTTACGGCCTGGGTTGCTCCGCCTTTGGCATATGCTGCATTGCATTTGTTGTAGCTGTCATTTCCGAGGTTTAAGTATGTGTCCCTGTAAACGGATACGAGTGTCACCTCACCGGTCGCATTGTTGATGCTCGCGATCATGATGGTATCGCTCCTGTAGCCCTTAAGAAGGTCGCTGCCCTTTGAACTGAGCGCATCCACACCGAATAGAGCAATGTTGGTATAGCCCTCCATCGCACCGCCATCCGTGGCACGCAGAACCGAATCGGAAATGCCTATATCCGAAGGTGACAGATCGCCGACGTCAGCATAGATGGGTCCCTCATCATCAGTAGTCTGCGTATGCTTCATAACATAATAGAGCACGCCGATCATACCGAGAATGATGATCACCTCAATGACAAATACGACCATCTTTCTCTTGGTTCTTGCAACGGCATTTTTTGTTTTCTTTACGGTTCCGCCGGGACCTGAATTTGATGCCATAATCACTCCTAAACTATCGGGATCAATAAGCGTTCTTGTTGATAAATCCCGTGATGAACGTCATAAGTATTATCCTTATATCGAAAAAGAAGCTCCAGTTCTCAATATAATAAATATCGTACTCAACTCTCTTCCTGATGGAAGTGTCTCCCCTGAGGCCGTTTACCTGTGCCCATCCGGTCAGACCCGGACGCACCTGATGCTTTACGTTATATCTGGGGATCTCCTCCATGAACTTCTCTACGAACTGGGGACGCTCGGGTCTGGGCCCGACAAGGCTCATATCTCCCTTAAGTATGTTGAAAAGCTGCGGAAGCTCGTCGATGCTGGTCTTTCTTATGAACCTTCCCACCGATGTGACTCTGGGGTCATTCTTGGTGGTCCAGCCTTTTTTCTCCTTCTTTTCACTCTGAACCCTCATTGAGCGGAACTTGTACATCTTGAAGGTCTTGTTGTGAAGACCGACACGCTCCTGCTTGAAGATCACGGGGCCCTTGCTGGTCAGCTTGATAAGGATCGCAACCACCAGCATTACGGGGGATGAGATTATGATACCGAGCAGCGCCGCAAAAATATCAAAAACTCTCTTTACGAAGATATTGCCGCTGTTGGTAAGCGGAACGTAGCGGATGTTGATAACGGGAAGTCCGCCGATATCCTCGGTATAGGGTTTGGTGGGAATGACGCTGTTATAGTCGGGTACGAACTTGGTGTGCACACCGAACTTTTCACAAATGCTGACCGTCTCTTCGAGTTTTTCGTAATCCTCGAGGGGAAGGGCGATTACTATCTCATCGAGCTTGTGCTCGGGAAGGATGTATTCGAGATTTCCGAGTGTTCCGAGAACCTTTACGCCGTGATACATGGCTCCGGCGGGAACATGCTCATCGAGAACACCTACGACATTGTAACCCCACTGGGGATTTTCCCTGATGCGGTCCATATAGTTTTCAGCCGCCCTGGAATATCCGACGAGCAGCACGTGCTTGATATTGTATCCCTTTTTTCTGAATGCCTTGAGGACCATTCTCAGTACGGACCTGTAGAGACTGCCGAAAATGATATTGAGAAGGCAGAAGGTACACAGAACGCCACGGGAATAGTTGATATCACGGGCAATGTTGTATACAAAGAGCATCAGAGCCAGCAGTCCGATGATGTTGGCCTTGATAAGATCGAACAGCTCCCACTGCTGACGTCCCGTCCTGTGGGAAGTATAGATATCGCAGAAGCTGTATATAAGGATATATCCGGGGATGACAAAGGGAAGGATCTCGTAATAATACTCGATCCCAAGGAAATATATCCACTCGGGTGGTCTGACGAAGAAATATAAATGGAATGCAAGGACCAGTGATACGGCTACAATGACCGCATCAATCAGTACGTTGATCCTATTAAGGATATGCTGGTTATCTCTGATCATTCCTCTGACTCCAATCCACCTACGATTTTACAACATTTGGCGAATTTAAGACAGTTCAGAGCCCTTTTTAAATCTTAAGTTTTCTTTAATAATAGGAAACAGAGGGGACGGTTCCGGTGTTTCGCAGGTTATTCGAAACACCGGAACCGTCCCCCTGTTTCTTATCTATTAAGTATCCCTGATAACAGAGAGGATATTTTTCAAAAGCACGAGTTCAATAAGTGCAAGCCTGGGGATGATCTTCGCAAAACCCCTGAATCTGTTTCCGCGTCCCTTCCCGAAACACTTTTTGACGCCTTCGGAAAGCCCTTTCAGGTAATCCTTTCCAAGACCCTTACGGATGAAGAAAGCAGTCTTCACAATAAAGCCTGCAACGAGGAACGGGAAATTTAATAACAACTGTATTGCTGACATGTTCTTAAATACAACATAGATGTTATTTTGAGCTGAGAAAATTACCTTACGGCTGTTATACTTCGATCCTGTGGTTGCGGAACCGTAATGGACAACGACCGCATTAGGATCATACTTGTTATTAAATCCATGCAGAAGAGCTCTCCAGCATATATCAAGATCCTCCAGATACATAAAGTGAAGGGGGTCAAAATAACCTATGATATCAAACAGTTCTCTTCTGTAGATTGCAGCACCCGCGCAGGTTGAGAAGACTTTGCAGGGTTTGCTGTAACGGGCAGCACGCCTTCCCTTCCCCCTCGATCTGGACCATCCGAGTGCACAATAAATATCTCCGGCACTGTCTATCAGATTCTCGTCATCCCACATCCTCATCGATGCGGAAACGGAGAAACACTTGTTATCATTTCGTATGGTATTATATAAAGACTGTACAAATCCGGTCTTAGCCTTCGTATCGTTGTTTAATAAAATAACATACGGTGTTTTAGATGCCCGAATGCCCGTATTTACTGCATTTGGGAAGCCTCCATTCTTCTCAAGGGCTATTAATCTGACCTCCGGATACCCTTTTACGATCTCTATGCTGCTGTCAGTAGATGCATCGTCCACAACAACAATATCATATGTTATTGCTGCATTCTGAACAGAGGGCCTGAGTGAATCAAGGCAGCCCTTGAGGAATCTCTCACCGTTATAATTTGGAATAACTATAGTTACTTTATTCATCTGACTACCTGCCAGCAGGGATAATAGAGCAATCCGTATCCGGCATTCCTGATCTTAGCCGAAAGCTCCATGCTCATCTCAATAATATCGCTTTCGGGAAGAAGCGTCTTGGCATCGAACACCTTCTCACCATCCTGGGGAGGTCTTCCTGTTTCGTGGGGCCTTAGTGATATCATTCCGGGAGTCCTGTGCTCGGAGTATTTCACTCCGGTGATCTTATAAAAGTCGTCATGGAACACCGGATTTAGTCTTATACATCTGATATCGAGGACATTTGCCGACTGCTGGCACATAGCCCTGTGAAAATATCCGGTATAGCCTACCGGAAGTCCCTCATATAGGACATTTCCCTCTTTGTCCATGATCCCGCCGCAGATCCTGCCCTTATGTGCATCCGTGACTATCCTTCCGCCGACAGCTCCGAGATCGGGCCTGCTCTCAAAAATGTCCCCCCTGTAACGGAACTCATAATATCCGACATTCCGCAGGGTATAGATATCTGCCTTTATCCCGAAAGCCGCTGCATGGTCCTCCAGGGCCTTTACACCCGCATCATAGGCATAGAGCTTTCCGGAGGTGTTCGAGGAAGTCGATGCCGGACTTATCCTCCAGTGATAAAGGATCTGGGGAACGTGGCTGAAGCCCGCACCCTCACGCATAGCCCGAAGGAGCAGGTCGTAGTCCTGGGCTCCGTCGTATTCCGGTCTGAAGGCCAGCTTTTTCATAAGTGAAGCCTTCATAACGGTCAGGTGACAGATATAATTATTGTTCAGAAGCAGATTTGCATCAAAATCAGGTTTGGAATTCCTTTCGGTAAAATCCCTGCCCGAGGCACCAGTCTTGTCCTCATCGGAATATATGACATCGGGATCCTTGCCGCATCTCTTGGAATAGCTGATTATGTTTTCAACTATGCGGAGCAGGGCATCGGGCGTAAGCAGGTCATCATGGTCCAAAAGAGCGATATAGTCGCCTGACGCCTCCTTAAGGGCCGCGTTGGTATTCTCAGAGATGCCGTTATTCGACGGAAGGGAAATGTATTTTACCCTGACATCTCCGAACTCGTCACAGATTGTCCTGAGAGCCGACTTATCCTCCGAAGCATCGGCGATTATGAGCTCCAGTCTGTCATAGGCCTGGGCCAGAACGCTTTCAGCCATTCCTTTGAAAAACACGGGATCGGTATTGTACGCAGGAACGATCACGGAAATAAGCGGAGTTCTGGAAAGGCGCTCCGACAGTCTTCTCATGACCGATATCTCGTATTCTGTGGGCCTGCGGTAATCGGATCCGCGTTTTCCTTTTACGGAAAGGCTCTCCGAAATCTCAAGGATGCCTGCTTTCACGCCGTTCCTCGACATATAACCCATACTTCTTTTTGCTGCTGAGATTATATCCATATCAGTTTAAAAACGGGACGGTTTCCGGGTAAGAAAACCGCCCCTCAATATAATTACATGATTTGGTAAACGAAGGAACCGTCCCCCTGTTTACGCGAATGCCTTAACGCCTTCGGTAAGCGCCGCGGACTTGGCAGCGGCATCCTCAAGACTTGTTCCCTTAACTCCCATGTAGAACTTGATCTTGGGCTCGGTGCCGGAAGGTCTTACACAGCACCAGTTGTCATCGGGAAGATCGAAGTACAGAACATTGGATGAAGGAAGGCCGGTTGTGCTCTTTTCGCCCGTCTTCATATCGATGATGACATCCTTCTTGTAATCCCTGAACTTGAGAACCTCGAACTCTCCGAATGCCTTGGGAGGATCGTTCCTGAGCTTGTCCATAAGAGCTGCGATCTGCTCTGCACCCTCAGCGCCCTTCATTGTAAGGGTGAACTGGGTCTCTTTAAAGTATCCGTACTTCTCATAAACCTCGATCATGAAATCCCAGAGGGTCTTACCCTGCTTCTTGAGCCATGAAGCAACCTCGCAGAGCATTTCAACCGCTACGATCGCATCCTTGTCACGGGCATGGGTTCCGACGAGACATCCGTAGGATTCCTCAAGGCCGAATACATAGTTATTATCCTTATTTCCGTTCTCTTCGAAGATCTTGATCTGCTCACCGATATACTTGAATCCGGTAAGAACCTCGATGAGCTTAACACCGTAAGCTCTGGTCATCGGGAATGTCATATTGGTGGTAACTATGGTGGTTACCAGGGTAGGATTCGAAGGCATTGTTCCGAGTGCGGTACGCTCCCTGAGAATATACTCTGCGATCAGCATTCCTGACATATTACCGGTAAACGCAACATATTCTCCGGTCTTGCTGTCCTTAGCATATACACCGAGACGGTCGGCATCGGGATCGGTCGCAAGAACGATATCGGCATCCTTTTCCCGGGCCAGTTTAAGAGCAAGCTCGAAAGCCTTGGGATCCTCGGGATTGGGATAAGCGAGGGTTGTAAACTCGGGGTCGGGACCGACCTGCTCGGGAACTACGTATACATTCTTGTATCCGAGCTCTTCGAGGATGCGTCTTACGGGCTTATTTCCGGTTCCGCAGAAAGGAGTGTAGACGATCTTGATGTCGCCCGCAACTTCCTTAATGATCTCGGGATGAAGGCTCTGCTTCTTAAGCTCGACCATATACTTGTCATCGATCTCTTTTCCGATGGATATATAAAGTCCCTGCTCAATTGCATCGTCCTTGTCCATGGTCTTGCAATCGCTGTATTCCCTGATCGCGAAAACCTCACCGATGATACCGGTGTCGTGAGGAGGAGTTACCTGTGCGCCGTCTTCCCAGTAAACCTTGTATCCGTTGTACTCGGGGGGATTGTGGCTTGCGGTTATATTGATACCTGCGGTGCATCCAAGCTCTCTTAACGCAAAGGAAAGCTCGGGAGTGGGTCTGAGTTCGTCAAATACATAAGCCTTGATGCCGTTAGCCGCAAGGCAGAGAGCCGCAACATCGGCAAACTCGGGGCTCATGCGTCTGCAGTCAAAGGAAATGGCAACGCCCTTGGACTGTGTTCCTGCCTTAATGATGTAATTGGCAAGTCCCTGGGTAGCCTTTCTTACGGTATAGACATTCATACGGTTGCTTCCGGCTCCGATAACGCCTCTGAGGCCTCCGGTACCGAATTCAAGTTCTCTGTAGAAGCGGTCCTCGATCTCCTTCTCATCATTTCTGATCGCAAGAAGTTCCTGCTTGGTAGCATCGTCAAAATAATCGTCGCTAAGCCACTTTTCAAACTCTTCCCTGTAACCCATGTGCGCCTCCGTTAATGAAATATTTTATTCCGGTCAAAACCTCCGGAATGACACCTAAAACTGCTTTAATGATACAACTTTAAAAACGCTTTTTCTATATTAAATGAGATTAAGCGGACTTATCAGCTTTTGAACAATATCCGGCTGCTGCTGCAGAAGAACCCTGCTGTGCCTGATACTCATCCGCTGTTATCTCTTAACGGTGATCTTGTAGTCACTGTCGAAGAAGCCCACCGTATCCGAGTCTGATATGACGTTAATGCTCAGGATATCGTAAAGTCTGTGGTAAACGGTAAATTCCCCGTTCTCGAATCCGGTAACTCCCAGAGAGATAAGGTATTCGCCGCCCTGAAGCATCATCTTCTGTTTAAACGATATTTCTATCTCGTCACCCTTTTTGACATTTTCATCAAATGTTCTGCTGACTAGAGTATTTGTTCCGGTTATTTCAACTCCGCGCACATTCTTGACGGAGCACGCGAAGATCGGAGACCGGATATCCTCTTCGATCTTAACCTTCATCGTAACGGTATATTCCGTACCCTTTTCGACGGCATTGGTCTTCGCGCCGTGTTCATCGGTAATACAGAAATCCTTGATGAATGCTTTTCCGTTGCCATACTCAAGGACATCATTTTCATTAGTCTCTACTATCCTGGCCTGTCCGCCTCCCGCAAGGATCTGCTTGTACTTATCGATCATCTCCTTGGGAGAACCGTTTCCTATCATCTCACCGTTATTGAGAAGATAAACCCTGTCGCAATATCTGGAGATGCTGCTGAGATCATGGCTTACGAAGAGAATAGTCTTGCCCTTCTTTTTGAACTCTTCGAACTTCCTGTAGCACTTGGCCTGGAAGAAAACGTCACCGACGCTGAGCGCTTCGTCAACGATCAGTATCTCGGGGTCGATATTAATGGATACGGCGAACGCAAGACGAACGAACATACCGCTCGAATACGTCTTGCAGGGCTGATAGACATAGTCACCGATATCCGCGAAGGAAAGTATGTCATCGAGCTTTTTGTCTATCTCATCCTTGGAAAATCCCATCATGGTACCGTTAAGATAGATATTCTCGATACCGTTGTAATCCATATTGAAGCCCGCACCGAGTTCCAGCAGTGCGGAAATCCTTCCGTTTACCTGTACTTCGCCCGAAGTCGGTGTGAGCACACCGGTGAGGATCTTAAGGAGCGTAGATTTGCCGGAGCCGTTTGTACCGATGATGCCGACAGTCTCACCCTTCTTCACTTCAAAGTCGACACCCTTAAGCGCATAGTGAAACTTGAAGCGTTCCTTCTTTCCGGAAAGCCCGAGCGCATCAAGCATACGGTCGCGGTTACGTTCGTAAAGCTTGTATCTTTTTTCTATTTTGGTTGCGCTTACCGCAAATTCTTCTGCCATACCGTTTTACAATACATCCGCAAAATGCGGCTTTAATCTCTTATATATGATCGCACCTATACCGAAGAGCACCGCACACACGATCCAGAAATATACGGTCGAATAGAATCTTTCGAAAAACCATATATCGCCGTAGATAGCATCCCTGTATCCCGTCACGATGTAAATGACCGGATTGAGCTTTAGTACCGATGTGAGAGTCGGATTCTGGATCTGATCGATATTCCACATAATGGGTGTTGCCCAGACAAGAACCTGAAGAACGACATTTATAAGCTGGCCGAGGTCACGTACAAATACGACGAGCGAACAGGTCGTATAGCAGATACCAAGTGCCAGGACAAAGGTGCATCCGCTGTAGTAAATGATCTGGATCCAGTGAATATTGGGATAATATCCGCAGATGACAGCCATCACCATGAGCAGCACGATAAAGAACAGATGAGTGATGAGCGCTGCGAACACCTTGATGATCGGAAGAACGCTTATCTTGAACACAACCTTCTTGACAAGATAGCTGTATTCGAGAAGTGCGCTCGTGCCGGTCGAAAGAGCTTCGCTGAAAAAGAACCACGGAACCATTCCGCAGGTAAGGAACAATACGAAAGGAATATCGGAACCGCTGGAGCGCGCTCCCTTCATAATAGTTCCGAATACAAAATAATACAGTCCGATGGTGACGAGGGGCTGAATGAACGCCCAGATGACTCCCATATAGGAGCCTGCGTAGCGTCTCTTGAAATCATTGCCCGCAAGTTTTAAGATCAGCCTTCTGTTCTGCCAGATCTCCACAGGCAAAGTGACAATCTTGTCATATTTTACAACAATGAAAATTGCTGATAAAACTATGATTGCTACAGAGATGGTCTTTTTGAATACCTCATCGCTTCTTATTGCCGCGGGATTGGTATGAAAAAGAACGCATACCGCAAGAAGGCAGAATACGATGAGAAGAACCGGGATTATGATCTTTTTTCTTCTGATGGCTACCGGTTTCATTACTTTCCGAATATTTCCTTAAAGGGAGGCCATGCCTTGTCCCTGTCAGAGAATGTAAGCTCCATCCCCTCGGTGATGGGCCACTCGACTCCGATATCGGGATCATTGTACATGATCCCGCCCTCATCTCCGGGAGTATAGAAATCGCTGCACTTGTAGCAGAATTCAGCGTAATCGGAGAGGACGAGGAATCCGTGGGCAAACCCCTTGGGAACATAGAACTGTTTTTTGTTTTCCTCCGTAAGGAGAACTCCGTGCCATTTTCCGAAGGTGGAAGATCCCTTCCTAAGGTCGACGGCAACATCGAATACTTCTCCCTTAATGACTCTGACGAGTTTATCCTGGGGATGGTTTATCTGAAAGTGGAGTCCCCTGAGAACACCCTTTTTGGATGCGGACTGATTGTCCTGAACAAATACGGTATCTATACCCGCTTCTTTGAAATCATTGAAGTTATAGGTCTCCATAAAATATCCGCGCGCATCGCCGTGCACGGTGGGAGCGATAACCTTAAGCCCTTCGATCTCACATGTTTCTACACTGATCTGTCCCATTTCAAAACTCCTTAATAATACATAATGTCAAAATCAACATTTCCTTCAATTCCGTTCACGTGGCCCTTTGAGGTGTACTGCCACATGGAGTAGTAACCGTTATACAGAGGAGTGCTTCTGTATTCGGCAAGCCATACATTGTATCTGTCCAGTCTTGATGCATCTATATTGGTTGTGAGCCAGTATCTGCATGCATACACGCCTCCCTGCTGTCCCGCGTTTTCGAGAGTCCTGCAGAACGCTTCGCACACGTCGGTCCTGGTGTCTTTGTCTATCTGATCTCCCCTTCCTCCGTTCGATCCTTCTACATCCAGATAGATCGGAAGCTCGAGATCATAAGGTGCACACATTTCCATAACGGCGGATGCTTCTTCAACCGCTTCCGCTTCATTCACGGCCTGGGTAACGAAATAAACTCCGACCTGAAGACCGGCCTGCTGCGCACCCGATACATTTGCATCGAAGTACTTATCCTTAACTATCGCACCTGTTACGGAGCCCCGGTAACCCGCTCTGACGATAACAAATTCTATGCCTGATTCCCTGACCTTGTCCCAGTCGATATCACCCTGCCAGCTTGATACGTCGATACCGGCCTTATGATCGTTTCCGCCGGGCTGGAGAGTAACTATCTCCGTTCTGTCGGAATCCTCGATCGCATCATCCTTGCTTGCGGTATCCTCGAGAGCTGCATTTATTTCTTCTTCAGTTTTGATAAGTACACTGATATCGGCGATCGGTATATATTCCACCTTTTCCTTGACCGATACTCTTGTTGAATGAAGGGGAACCCTGTAGCCTTCGACGGGTTCGAGAGTCACATCATAGTCTCCCGGATCGATCGTTCCCGCATAGATGATCCCGTCCTTATCGAGATCCCTGTAGGTGGTGGTTATATCGTCGGAATCCATTATCCTGATGTTAAACGGAACACCGGTCACCAGTTCACCGTTTATATCGAGAACGAGAACGCGGAGATCCTTTTCAACACTTGTTACCATGATCGACAGATTTCCGGACTGATCCATTGCCGCATCAAATGCAGCACTGTGCTCCGGATCAAAGAATGTCGGATCTGTCATAAACCCCTTTGGGTTATCACCGATGAGATTTCCCTCAAGAGGCGATGAGGCGGTAAGATCTGCCTGTGACAAAGCGGATGTGTTACTGCTTACATCCGCAGTATCCTGCCTATGATCTCTTCCGTCCGAAGTGCAAAGAATAACTATCAGTACTATCAGAAGTACTGCGCCCATACTTCCCAGGATTGTAAGTATCCGGGACCTAGAGTCCATTTGCCACCTCTCTTAAATACTGACCGTACGCGGTCTTGATAAGGGGCTCGGAAAGCTTGAGCAGCTGCTCCTTATCAATGAATCCTCTCTTGAATGCGATCTCCTCGATGCAGGAGATGTAAAGTCCCTGTCGCTTCTGGAATGCGGCAACGAAATCCGCAGCATCGAGAAGGCTGTCGTGATTACCGGTATCGAGCCATGCAAATCCTCTGCCGAGCGTTTCGACATGAAGATTTCCCCTGCTCAGATACTCGTTATTGATAGATGTTATTTCAATCTCGCCTCTTGCAGAGGGCTTGACGTTAGCTGCGATATCAACAACATCATTGTCGTAAAAGTAAAGACCGGGAACGGCATAATTGCTCTTGGGATTTGCGGGCTTTTCCTCAATGGAGATCGCTTTGCCGTTTTCATCAAACTCGACGACGCCGTACTCCCTGGGATCTCTTACGTAGTATCCGAAGATAGTGGCTCCGGGTTCGGATGAAGTACGCTCAGCCGCAGTCTTAAGGACCTTGGAGAAGCTCTGTCCGTAGAAGATATTATCCCCGAGAACAAGCGCAACCGCATCGGATCCGATGAAGTCCTTACCGATTATGAAAGCATCGGCAAGTCCCCTGGGCTGTTCCTGAACGGCATATGAAAAACTCATTCCGAGCTGGTCACCGGTTCCAAGGAGTTCTTCAAACACGGGAAGATCCCTGGGCGTTGAGATGATGAGCACCTCACGGATACCGGCGAGCATAAGTGTCGAAAGAGGATAATAGATCATAGGCTTGTCATAGACGGGCATGATCTGTTTTGATATAGCCTTGGTAAGAGGATAAAGCCTTGTTCCGCTTCCGCCTGCAAGTATGATTCCCTTCATATCAGATCTCCTTCCTCGATCCGTACATATTCTCGTAATACTTCTGATAATCTCCGCTTGTAACGCCTTCCATCCAGTTCTGGTTCTCGAAATACCACTTGATGGTCTTTCTTATGCCTTCCTTGAACATCGTCTCAGGCTCCCAGCCGATCTCCTTTTTGATCTTGTCGGGAGCGATGGCATATCTTCTGTCGTGGCCTTTTCTGTCTTCGACATAGGTAATGAGATCCTCATTGATATGAGCTCTTCTGGGATCACCGTCCGGTAGTTCTTCCCTGAGGACTTCAAGGATTGTCTTTATTATCTCTATATTCTGCTTCTCGTTATGTCCGCCGATATTGTAGGTTTCAAAAAGTCTGCCCTGCTCCTGAACCATATCGATAGCCTTGGCATGATCCTCGACATAGAGCCAGTCACGGACATTCTTGCCGTCACCGTATACGGGAAGCTTTGCGCCCTTAAGAGCATTGTTGATCATAAGGGGGATGAGCTTCTCAGGGAACTGGTAAGGACCGTAGTTATTGGAGCAGTTGGTGATGTTAGCTGGGAAATGATATGTATCCATATATGCCCTTACAAGCATATCCGAGCTCGCCTTACTTGCGGAATAAGGGCTGTGAGGGCTGTAGGGAGTGGTCTCATAGAAGAATGCATTCTCATCCTCCGGAAGAGATCCGTAAACCTCATCGGTGGAAACGTGAAGGAACTTCTTTCCTTCGGGATAGGTTCCGTCTTCCTTTTCCCATGCATCCCTTGCGCATGCGAGCATGATGCCGGTTCCGAGAACATTGGTGCGTATGAATGTCTCGGGATCCTTGATGCTTCTGTCGACATGGCTTTCCGCAGCAAAGTGTACAACACGGTCGATGTCGTTCTCTTCGAAGATCTTCCTGATGGCATCCTTATCGGTTATATCGGCCTTTACGAAGGTGTAATTCTCCCTGTCTTCAATGTCCTTGAGGTTCTCAAGGTTTCCTGCGTATGTGAGCACATCCACGTTGATGATACGGATCTCGTCTCCGTACTTTTTGAACATGTAGTGGATGTAGTTTGAGCCTATGAAGCCGGCTCCTCCTGTTACAAGATAAGTTCTCATTTCATTCTCCTTATTATGTGTGATCAAGGTTTCTCATATATCCGGGAACCTGTTATGTGTATCTGAGGTCCATATCAACATATCCGTTTATACCGGATACGGTTCCTTTTTCGGTGTACTGCCAGTAATCGTATCTGCCCGTATATCCGCAGACGGATGAATAATGTGCCACCCAGATCTTGTAATTTCCGAACTTGGAAGTATCCATCTTGGTGGAAAGCCAGGTCTTGTTGGCATATATGCCTGCGGTATATCCGGCACTTCTGACCGTCTCGCAGAATGCAATGATGACCGCGGTCCTGGTGTTTTTATCAATCGTATCGCCTCTTCCTCCGCTCGCCTCGACATCGAGGAAAACGGGAAGATCGAGGGAATAGTTTTTGATCCTGTCAAGGACCATCGAAGCTTCGTAAACGGCTTCAACGTCATTGATGGCCTGAGTTACAAAGTAAACTCCCACTTTAAGTCCGGCAGCCTTGGCTCCCTGCATATTGGATGCAAATTTTGAATCGTCTATGAGTGCACCCGCGCTCGAGCCTCTGTAACCGACTCTTATGATGACATAGTCGACGCCCGATGCCTTGACCGCATTCCAGTCAATACTGCCCTGCCACTTGGAAACATCAATTCCGAGGATTCCCGACGTTGATGTCATTTTTCCATCGGCTCCGAACTGATAAGTGACTCCCTGAATGACCTGGGTTCCGGTAACGGGTTTGCCGTTTGAATCGTAATAATATGTTGCTCCGTTCAGGGTCTGCCATCCGGTGTATTTGGTCCCGGTTATGATATAGAACTTATCAAACTTCGCATAGTCCGCAAATGTAGCCTTGCGGTAGCTTCCGTTCTCATAAACATAAACTTCATTGCCGGATTTATCCTTGAGCGCCTGGGTCATGTCGACGCTGGTTACGGTGACGGAGATCTTGGCTTCCGCGGTGGCCTTCTCGGTGGTTTCGGAATTCGGCTTGGTTTCCGCCTTGACGGTAACCTCACAGCTTCCGCCGCCTACGGCATTGATATAAAAGCACTCGGAGCCTGATGATATCTTGGCAACCGATTCATTGGAGCTCTTGATCTCTGTGATCTCCCACTGGGTTGCAACCTCCATCTTTGCGGTGTATGTGATGACCGCGGTCGCACCCTCTTTAAGCGAAAGAGTGGTGGAGGAAAGTGTGACGGACAATGTCGGCTTCCTGGCGGGAGTATTCGAACCGGAGTTATTGTCCGATACGTCCGTGCCGGATCCGGACCCGTTGCCACTGACCGAACTGTTTCCGGACACATCGTTTGTGTTGCCGGATACGCTTTCTGAGGTGAGGATCACGATATCCCCGCCGCCGCTTGTAAGTGCCGCAAGAGGATTCGATATTGTATTCTTTGCTATTTCCGTGTAAACGGGAGAATTGGAGCTTTCAACAAACGTTACGGTGTTGGTAAGATCTTCCCCTTCACCGTTTCCTCTTCCGGATGTATCCTCGGCCGATTCATTGACCTGTGATGCATCCTTAACCTCGCCGTTTACATCTACTCTTGAGTAATCAATGGTACTCTTGACGGTTATGGTGTCATTTGAAGGCCAGGTATATCCTGAATACTTGTCTCCGGTGAGCGGTTCGACATGAACGGTATACTTGCCTTCCTTGAGGTTAGTCTTGTATATGATGCCGTCGAAATCATCATCGGCCCAGCTGAGTGTGTTTCCCGAGGGATCCGTTACCGTGACGGTAAACGGAATATTCGGAAGGAGCTTACCCGATTCGGCATTTACGAATTTGATCTTAAGGTCCGATTTTACGGTTATAAGTTCTATCGCAACCCTGGTACTCGAAACGATCTGAGTCTCGTTATATTCGTTATGAACCTCGGGAACTGCCATAAGGGCCGCTTTCCTGGCATCAAGTGCCGCAAGAAGTCCCGTTCCTCCGATGGTATCGATACCGCCCAGCTGGCTGCCGGATCCTATCATTTCCTGAGCTACAGGAATGCCTGCCTCGGAAATGGTTATGGGACTTACATTACCACGGTTTCTTGTTGCAATCTTATATACTCCGAATCCGAGGATGCAAAGCGCAAGGCACGCCGCAAGAACAATGGCGATCTTAAGGATGACATCCTTCGCGGAGGATTCTTCCTCTTCCTCATTATCGACTGAGTCGTCAAGATCGACCATTTCATCTTCGCTAGGAAGCCTTCTTCTCCTTCTTTCACCCGAGCGGGTATGTTTTGAGATCTCGATGATATCAAGTGATGCGGTATCAAATCTGACCTCGTCAAACTGAAGCTCTGCCGTTTCGGTGTTCAGCGGCGCGGTGTAGTCAAGAGAAGCCGTATCATATCCCAGCTCCGCAGTTTCCCCAAAGCGGGAAGTATCGTAATCGTCGATATAATCAAATGATGCTGTGTCCTGAGGAATCTCCTCGGTGTAGTATCCTGCGCCCTGAGGAAGCTCCTCTGTATAGTATTCTTCATCACGTGGAAGCTCTGAGGTGTAATCCTGAGGGATCTCTTCGGTGTAGTATCCTGCGCCCTGAGGGATCTCCTCGGTGTAGTATTCTTCTTCACGGGGAAGCTCGGAGGTGTAATCCTGAGGGATCTCTTCGGTGTAGTATCCCGCGCCCTGAGGAAGCTCTTCAGTGTAGTACTCCTGCTCCTCCACAGTTTCCATGGGAGCGGTGTAGTCTCCGTATGAATCCTCGTATTCGGCATCTCCGAAATCAATCGATGCCGTATCATCCGAAATCCCCTCCGGATCCGATCCGGAATCATAACCGGAAACCTGACCGGCATCAAGTTCAGCCGTGAAATCGGATATCTCGTCAAATTCGATGGGCTCCGTTTCGAAACCTATCTCTCCGGTATAGTCAGGTGAGCCGGTTTCTTCGTCTTCATATGCTTCGTCTTCCAGAGATACGAATTCTTCTTCAAACGCAGCTAATTCGGAGTCGACGGACTCCTTTTTGTATTTATTTTTGTTGTTAAAAAATATACCCATAATCTTATGAATTATACCATTTTCGGGCTTTTTTCTCAAATCGGCAGGTCCGGTTAAGTGACCGGAAAAAGCTGCCCGGAAAAACATCCCCGGGTCCTGCAAACCCGCGTAAAATCAGCGCTACAGAGCCCACATATTCGGGCCCGGCTCAATGATCTTATAGACGATATAGCCGTCAATATTCATAAATTCTTCATAATTCCGGGGTGCCTCTTCAAAATCCTCAAAGCCGGATATAACTATATAGTGGCATCCCCTTTCCGTTGCAAGGCGTCCGACAAGCTCCGGATCTCTTTCTTCCGCCACCATCGCATCTCTCAGGTCATCCTCTTCGGCGAAGATGTTCATCATGTATTCACGTCCGTAGGGAATGCATATACTCGGGTCGTACTGGCGGACAAACTGCTGGAACTCATAAGGCATCAGAACCATCACTTCGCGTCCCTCCACATGAAGGGCATCGCATATATCCACGACCTGTACCGGCATATGATAGATATTCTGTGCCTTGATCATATAGAAATCCGAATACATCAGCCTTCCGGAAAGCGCAAACAGTCCCGCAAACCCGATAATGCACAGGCTCTGCTTAAGTCCCGAAAATCTCGAACAGATCTTAACACCGCTGTAAGCTATCACCGGTGTCACGGGAATGAGCCAGAGCAACCGGTAATAGGTGACCTTCTCGGAAATCTTCCCGTATATCACATAGCTTAAGGGGCACAGGAAAAAGACCAGTATCACCACCGGCACATATATCAGGCAGATCCTTTTCGCCTTGTCCTTCTCGCTTACGGCGAGGTAAAAAAGACTCAGCACGAAAAGCACTGTCACAAGTCCTGTACCCATATAATCTTTTATGATCATCAGGATCTCAGAAAACATCAGACATCTCCGTTATCGCTTAACAAGGTAAAGAAGAACAAATGCCAAAGCAGGCAGGCTCATGCATATCATCAGAAGCGGGTATTTTATTTTCTTATATGCAAACGCAAAACAAAGTGCGCACGCTCCCACAAGTGCAAAGCAGAGCGAACCGCCTATCGTCGAGCACAGCGATGCGGCAAATCCGGTGACCGTGATGAGCATCAGATTCCGGAACGTTATCTTTCCATTTTCACTCAGCTGCTTTGAAACGGATATCATAAGGCAGACAAGAAAAGGAAGTATGAACGCCGCAAGTGCCGCCTTGCCCTGTCTGGATCTTGCAAGCAGGAAATTTTCGGGCGAATAGATAGAATAGTCACCGAACATTACAAGTACGGATGAAAAGAAAACAAATATCCCGCGCTTTTTGTGATCGCCTTCAAAAAGGTTCCTTGCAAGCAGGAAGATCACTGAAAAAGAAAGAAGGATCATTGACCAGGGAAAGAAGGTATGCGCAAGTGCGGTTGCGTGAATCCCCGATACCCTCGATAAAAACGCAAGCCATATGGGATAAGGGGCCGACATATATCTGAACGAAGAGATCGTGCCCATTCCGGTATAGGGATCCTTGGCGTACATCGAATCCGACGAAACCGCTTCGGCCGCCGTAGTCACGTAGTATGCATCATCTCCGTCCGTATAGGTCATTAAAAACGACATGACCATCATAAATACAAAGATCAGAAAACCCAGGATTCCCCAGAAGCTTATCTTCTCAAAACGGTTCCTGAAAATCTCCGTAAATCTCTTCCGGAAACAGATGAGGGAAACGGACAGGGAAATCAAAAACACGGCACACGCTGCGGGAACAAAGAGCTTAAGCGCATCGGGAAAAGCCCTGTTCTTAAGGATAGAATATACGGTCGTTATCTGGAAGACCGAATACAGTACTGCCTGTCCGCAGGCAAATGAAGATACCGCAAAATGCTTTCTTCCGTTTACATTCTTATCCGAAATGGCAAAAGGAATACCGAAGACGAATGGAAGAAGTATCTCGAGAGCGATCAGTATGATCATGCTTTTCGTCATGCTTCCTCCTTTCCCGACACACCCTTCATCGCAAGTGCAGCAAACAGCCCCACCCAGATGCAGGTTGCAAAAAGTGCCTTCTTATGGTCCCAGACATTAACTCCGTAGAATGTATAAACAAGCGATGACAGTGCAATGATGATAAGGACAGGCAGGAAATTACGCACATGCCTGAAGATGCCTTTCTTCAGTACAAAGAAGATAAGACTCATTACAGTCATCAATATATAAATCATACCGCTCAGTCTCAGATAATACTTAGTGAGCAGAGGTGAATTTCTTCTCATCACATCGTAATTACCCGTGACAAACCCCGGAAGAAGCTTTCCCGAAAGTGCCCCTTCTGTCTCCGCATAAGGGAAGACATATCCCGCCATATCGGTAAACGTCTGTAGGATTATTCCTTTTTTATTATCCCTGAAGGAATATAAGGCCCAGTCAAGAAAATTATCTGAAGCGCCCTTTCGTCCGAAGGTCATTACCGCAGCATCGGTAAACCCGGTCCTTACCAGTCCGGGATCGCGCATCACGTCGGAAAGAACCTCTTCACCGACAGCGGATCTTACGTGTGCGGGCCAAGTATATTCATTGGAAAGATCCTCCGTCCACGCAAGTCTGTAGTACAGTCCTCTTTTGAGGGCATCGGCTGCGGTTACCTGATCCGATATTCTGAACATCGAATCAATGAAAGGTATCGCACCAAGGAAGATAAGGAATACAAATACGGGAAGAAGCTTGGGATGCTTTCCGCTTTTCTTATCACTGAAAATGATTTTTGCAACAAGAACCGCTACGCAGAAAAAGCCTATGAAAAAGAATTCCTTTCTTGTAAGCGAAGCAAGAAGCCAGAAAAGAGACGTAACACAGATATGTCTGATGGCAGTGCCTTCACCGAAACGGCCGCCCATCTTTTTCCATTCAAGCAGGAATCTGACGGTGAATGTAACGAGAAGACACAGAAAGCTCGATACAAAGGAAAACTCCAGCACAGCCAGGTGGCACTGCATTGCAAAAGGATTCGTAACGACAGCGAGCGCAAACCAGATGCGCAGGACTCTGTTATCAAATGGAAGAAGCTTGACGGCGAAGGTGTACCAGCTGACAAATGCAAGGGCAAGCTGAAGCAGATACATGATCTCATAGAAAGCAACAGGTCCGTTCAGGGTGAGTGTTCTCGAAAGAAGGAGCAGCGCGGGATAAATGACACCTGTGTCGGTCCTGAGTGCAAGTCCCGAGCTTAAAGTTATCATCTCCGCACTTTCGGGAAATTCCTGAAATGAGGTGAAATTTAATATACCCCATACACAACCGAAAACGATCTGTGCAGACAGGAGCAGGAAAATACACGATCCGAAGATCTTCGCCAGTTTGTCAGCTATATTATCCGGCATAAAACTCCGTAACCTTATCGCAGATAAGATCTACCTGGTCGGAAGTAAGACCATAGAACATGGGAAGCCTGAGGAGTCTCTCGCTTTCCCTGGTGGTATATTCGTCGGTACCGTGGAAGCGTCCGATCTTCTTTCCCTCGGGTGCCGAATGAAGCGGTATATAATGGAATACCGAAAGAATGTCATTAGCCTTCAGATGATCTATGAGCTTCGATCTTTCCTCGATATCCTTACACTTAATGTAGAACATATGCGCATTGTGCACACACTCTTCGGGAACAAATGGAAGCTCTATACGTCCGTCGTCCCTTAATGGAGTGAGCCTGCTGTAATAATGCTCCCAGCTTGCCTTTCTGTCATCGTTGATCCTGTCCGCAACCTCAAGCTGCGAATACAGGTATGCAGCATTCATATCGCTGGGAAGATACGATGATCCGAGATCCACCCATGTATATTTATCAACCTGACCGCGGTAATACTTCGCACGGTCGGTTCCTTTTTCCCTTATGATCTCCGCACGCTCGGCATCCCCGGGATCCCTGATCAGAAGTGCGCCGCCTTCACCCATGCTGTAATTTTTGGTCTCGTGGAACGAATATGCGCCGAAATCCCCTATGCTTCCGAGAGCCCTGCCCTTATATGTTGCCATAACGCCCTGAGCGGCATCTTCGACAACAAGAAGGTTGTGACGCTTGGCGATATCCATAATGGTATCCATCTCGCATCCCACACCCGCATAGTGAACAGGTGAGATAACCCTGGTCCTGTCCGTTATGGCGTCCTCTATCTTCCGCTCATCGATATTCATTGTATCGGGCCTGATATCGACGAATACCGGAACCGCACCGCGGAGAACAAACGCATTCGCGGTGGAAACAAATGTATATGAAGGAAGGATGACCTCATCACCGGGCTGTATGTTACAGAGGATTGCAGCAAGCTCGGTTGCGTGGGTACAGGATGTCGTAAGAAGGCATTTGGACGTTCCGGTCTTCTTTTCAAACCATTCGTTGCACTTCTTCGTGTACGCTCCGTCTCCGCAGATCTTCTGAGCCTTAACACACTCCCCGATATATCCCATTGCACTGTCAATGTAGGGAGGAACATTAAAATTGATCTTCATTATCTCCACTGTCCTTTCAGATCTCCGGATATTTCACCGGTTGTATTCCGTATTATGAATCTGGGTCTGCCCTTGACCTCTTCGTATATTCTGGCAATATAATGCCCGGCAATGCCGAGACTCAGCATCATGAAGCCTCCGACTATCAGAAGAAGCAGGATGACGGTCGTAAATCCGTCCGCACTGTTACCGGAGAAAAATCTCACAATTGTCTGCAAACCCAGCACTATCGCAAACACTATGAATATCCATCCCATCGCCGTTACCAGCTTTAAGGGAAGCGTCGAGAAGGAGGTTGTGTTCTGTATCGCATAACGCATGAGGCCTCTTGTTGACCACTTGCTCTTGCCGCTCCTTCTTTCCTCGACATCGTAATATACCTTGTCAGTCTTAAAACCGATCCAGAAGGAAAGAGCCCTAAAGAATGTATTGCTCTCGGAAAGACTTAAAAGTGCATTTACCGCCTTGCGGTCCAGCAGCTTAAAGTCGGAAGAAGAGTTCATATCCATCTTGATGAGTTTGCTCATTATTCCGTAGAAGATACCGGCACTCATCTTGTGGAAGATATTCTCTTTGCCCCGGCTGTTCTTGATCCCCTCTACAACCTCAGCTCCTGCTCTCCACTTTTCTATCATCTCGGGCAATACGCTCACGGGATGCTGCAGATCGCAGTCCATCACTATGACGGCATCTCCGCCCGAAACCGTAAGTCCTGCAAAGATCGCTGCTTCTTTCCCGAAGTTTCTTGAAAACTCCACTCCCTTTACATGACTGTCCGTTTCGGAGATCGCACAGATCCTCTCATATGTCGAATCCGTGGAACCGTCGCTTATGAAAAGAAGTTCGAAATCCTCACCGCAGCCTTCGAGCTTTGCAGATATCTCACTGACTGCAGGTTCGATATTATCTTCTTCGTTATATGCCGGAAGTATTACGGAGATCATATCCTGTCCTTTCCCATAGTTAACTTTATCATTCCCTGGCCGCATCTTCGGTCTTTACCCAGATGACGCCGTCCACAAGTTTTATGCTCGTCTCCCCGGGGAAGCTTTCCATTTCGATATATTCATCCGAGTAATAGATCTTCTCTTCCTCTTCCTCGGAAATAAAATTAAGTGTCGCACCGAGATAGTATTTGAAGAACGCTTCGTAATTATCCGCGGTATAGATCAGATACTGTCTGTCGTAGCCTATCATATCGCCGGTAACAGGTGCGGTGATCTCGGAAGGCGGATACTCATCCTCACCGATGACTCCCATTATCGCAATCGGTATGCCCTGATAATATCCTTCCGTCTGTTCTATCCTGTCGAGGAGCCTCACCGCATACGCATAGGTTTTCTCGTATTTTCTCTGAAGGCTTGTATAAGCGATGTTGTCGGTAACCGCATAAGCTATGATGACAGCAAGTGCGGAAATGACGAACGCAAAGGAAAGAAGTCCCCTGCCCTTCCCTATGATCTCTTTTGCGACACATCTGTCACAAAGCGCAACGCATACGATCAAAAGAAGAACCCACTGATATCTCATAATCAGATGGTACTGAACCTTAGGGGTAATGAACAGAACAATGTTTGCCGACAAGGGCACCAGCACGGCGGTAAGAAGGCTGACCCACCAGAACCATGCCTTTTTGAATGCGCCGTATTTTACGATAAGTGCTATGGCCGATACTGCTCCGCACGCAAAGAGGACGAGTGCCGCAGCGGCACAGACATAGCCTGTAAGGAATCCCTTGGAAAAAGTAAAGCTTACAAAATCCCTGTACATCCCGGGTAGAGCCGATAACCTGCCGGACAGTCCGGCATTTTCCAGAGAGTCGATCCCCTGGTATGTATCGAGGACCTTGCCCTCTATCTTAAGAAGGATCTCGAGTATCACGATATAGAGCACAGCTCCCGTGATACCCATATAGAGGTAGTTCATGCATTTTTTTACACTTCCCTTTTCGCCCTTCGCCATAACATCCCATACGCAGTAAATGCTGAGGAGCATCGCAAACGGAAGGTATGACTGGTATACACCGAGGCTGAATGCAAGGCTGATCCCGCCGAGCAGGAAATGGTCCTTCTTCACGAGATATACCGCAAGCACAGCCAGAAATAATCCCGCCATGTATCCGTCGAGCGTGAACACATACGCGAAGGTCGATGCAAGTGCGGGGAACGAGACAAGAAGTGCCGAGATAATGTAAATGCTTATCCTGTCCCAGATTTCAAATATTCTCACAAGAAGCACTGCGGTAAGCGCGAGCTCGAGAATGCCTATAAGGCCGATGACCCAGGGCACGGTATAGAAAGAGGATGCGGCACAGACAGCGGAAAGAAACCATCTTCCCGAAGTGATCATATTCTGCGAAAAATACATACTCGCAAGTCCGTCGTGATTCGGAACATCCTTGAGCATCACAGGCATATGGATCAGCAGTCCGCCGAGAAAAGCGGAAACAAAAGCCGTCCTGTCTTCCTTAGTGATCCTTTTATTTATTTTTTCAAGAGCATCATTTACAGTCATCTTCAAGATTCCCCAAGATATTCGGCAAGTCTTGCGCTTATAGCCATTCTTCCATAGTAGTTCGGGTGGGTACCGTCAACCGTATAACCGTATCCGGTAATGATCTCTCCTTCGGAAGTGACATATTCTTCATCATAGATATCCGTTATGTCGAGATATTCGACTCCGAGGTTTTCAGCTGCCTTTTCCTGAGCAGCAAGATATGTGTTCAGCGTTCCGCCGCCGTTATCGATCTCACCTGCTTCAGGTCCTTCAAGAAGCCATTTCTTTGTGGGCGAAAGAATTATAATCCTTATATCCGGATTCACGGACCTTATATATGATACGCTCGCCGTAAGTGCACCCGTATAGGAGTATTCGCTTCCGTCATCCAAAGTGATCGGCACACCGCTGTGATAATCATTCAGCAGATGTTCGATGATCACAATGTCGGAATTTTTCAGATCAAGGCTCTCAAGGCTTGCAACTCTTCCGCTGAAATATTCCGATGCAACGTCGTTCGAAAAGAAATGCTCCTGGATCGTAAAATCATCCGCATACAGGGACTGTGCGATCGAATACATGCTAAGGTAGTTTCTCTTATTGCCGAGCGTTTCCGCTTCCGAACTGAGCGCCATCTGAGTTCCGCCGAAGGAAAGATCGAATACATCCATCCCCGTATTGCGGGCAAGCATATTTGCAACGGATGTTTCATCCTGCGCATACGCGATGATGCTGTCCCCGAAGATCACCACATGATGTCCGGCCTTTTTGGGTTGTCCAAGTTTAAGCGTAAGGCAGGAAAGCACGGTAACGATCACGGCAAGGCACAGACCGGATAAGAACAGGATCAGTTTTTTAGCGGAAATATTTTTCATTTTTCCCTGGTTATACGTCCGTCGCCCACTCTGAAGACCATGTCACATTTTTCGATGGTCTGCAATCTGTGAGCTATGATCACAAGTGTCTTTCTTCCCATGAATCTGTTTATGGATTCCATGATAAGGTTTTCTGTCTCGTTATCGAGCGCGGATGTTGCTTCATCAAGGATCAGCACTTCGGGATCGCCGTAAAGCGCTCTTGCGATTCCGATCCTCTGGCGCTGTCCGCCCGAAAGCCTGATTCCTCTTTCGCCGATTCCCGTATCAAGGCCATCCGGAAGCGACCTTACAAAATCATCAAGTGCTGCTTCCCTGAGCGATTCCCATATTCTCTCTTCGCTCTGCTCCTCTGCAGGAATGCCGAATGCTACGTTATTTCTGATAGTATCGTCGAGCATGAAGATCATCTGGGGGATATAGCCGACGTTTTTAAGAAAGCTTCTGTAGTTATCCCTGATATCGGTTCCGTCCGCTCTTATTACGCCTTCAGAAGGTTTAAGAAGTCCGAGCATGATATCTACGAGTGTACTCTTTCCCGCACCGGTCGTTCCAACAATTCCGATGCTCGATCCGATAGGGATCTTCAGGTCTGCTTTATCGAGAATCTTTACATCGGATCCGGGATATGAATAAGTGATGCCGTCAAATGTGATACTGTCGGAAAGCGACATCTTCTCAACATTGCCGGCAAAGGTCATGTCAGTATTTGCATCATCTATATCTTCCCGGAGATTGTCGCTGACATTCATCAGGAAGGGTTCGAAATACGACATTGAATTGATCTGGTTGTTGATCCTGTTGACCGCAGGCAATAGAACAAGTGCAGCTGCTGCCAGAGTTGCAAAATCACTGATCAGTGCTTCCGAACTTCTGCCGAGCGCGATCATTACGATCATATAGATCATCATTACCGCAACACACACCGCTTCGATAAGCAGCTTGGGAACATTGCTGTAGAGGCTGTATTTCTGGACCGCATTTACATAACCGTTTCCGCATTTGTTGTAGCTGTCCACGAAATATTTCTCTCGTCCGAAGATCTTGACTTCCTTGATCCCCTGAACGCTCTGTGAGATCCACTTGAAAAGACCGCTGTAGAAATCCTGGTTGTCCTTGCCCGCTTTGTACATGATGGGCTTGAGAACTTTCTTGATCAGTGCAAGAAGCAGGATGAGCACCGTAGCAAGAATAACAGTCATAAGTCCGCTCTTTGCAAGACAGAATGCACATACGCAAAGAGATACAAATCCGTCCGAAACAAGCTGCAGTATAGCAAGTATCAGGGCGTACATATTGTTTACATCCGAAGTGATCGAACGCTGTACAACCGCAGTGTCCGCGTTCAGATAGAACTCGTAATCCCTGCGTACAAAATTCCTCATCATCTTTTCGGAAGTTGAGAACTGGTTCTTGTAAACGAAAGCATACATTGCCTTCTGCTGAAGATAGAGATACAGATTCTTTACGATGAAGACAATTATCATAGTCCCCATGACGCAGTACTGGAAGAGTTTGTATCCGTGCTCCGCATCCGTGCCGAGAATGTCGTAGAAGATCCTTGCGATATCACTCTCCGCACTCTTCACTGGATCGATGACGATATTTACGACAGAAACAAGAAGTCCGACTCCGGCGGTCTGTAGAAGTGCACCGAAGATCATCATGACCGTAAGAAGAACCATCTTCTTTTTCTGAGCGGAAGAAAGGATCTTATTTAATTTACCGAATATCTTTCGCATTATCAGTCAGTGTCCCGCAAAACCGGGCAGTCCTTGCCATTTTTATTTTCCGATATCAAGCAGAGCGTGCGCGAGTCTTTCCGCGCCTTTTCCGTCAACAAGCTTCATCAGTCTTCCGGAAATGCATTTTCTTACTTCGGGCGGTCTCATTTCATCCAGATGCTTTATGATGCCTGCATGGATGTCATCTTTTCTGGCATCACCCGCACAGGGCATGAGACCTTTTTTATCAAATGAGCTCACATTCGGGATCTGGTTGTCCGCAAAGGAATACGTGATCACAGGCACTCCCATCGAAGCAAGCTCGTAAAGGGTGGAGCCCCCCGCGGATATCGCGACATCCGCTTCATCGTACAGCTCCCATACATTTTCGACGAACGGATATATATGAACATTTTCCCTGTCACCGAAAAGTTCCGTGAGCCTTTCCTTCATTCCGCTGTATCTTCCGCAGATGACATTCACGCTCACATATTCATCAAGTGCGAGCGATCCGAGCACGCCTTCCGCTATGCCGTACGGATCTGAGCCTCCGGTCATGATAAGAATGTTACCGATCCTATCATTTATCATCTTCGGATGGGGATGTTCAAACGCTTCCCTTAATGGAGCATATTCACATCCGAGGAAGTATTTCTTTTTATGATCTTTGTCCGTGTAATAATCTTCTCCGTATACCGCATAGCAGATGACTGCGCTTACGGGATAATCGAACGCCTTCAGATCGTCAAGATAATAAACCTGAGTCAGTCCGTTCAGCCTTTTCAGATATTCCTCGGTTACGCTGTAGTGGTCTACGAGAAGTCTGTCCGCTTTCTCGGATGCGATCACCTTCTCAAGTGCGGGAAGTTCGCCCTGAAGGTCATTCCAATTTGTGCCGAGGACTATGCATCTGTGTCCCCTGCTCTCAATGAGTTCCTTCGGCGAATCATCCGCCGTGATAAAGGCGGCTTTCTTACCCATTCTCGCGGCAGCATCGGCTATCGATAAGCACCGCATTACATGTCCCGTGGATATCTCAGAATTCATATCCGCTCTTATGAACAAACATTCTTCAGACATTTATCTCTCCCGGGATCAAGCTGCTTTAATCATAATCAACGCTTATAAGTCTGAGGCCTCTTGCAGGCGCGGTAAATCCCGCAGCCGCCCTGTCCTTTGCATCCAGAACCTCACTCACGGATTCCGGGGTTCTCTTACCGAGTCCGACCTCCAAGAGAGTTCCCGTCATGATGCGGACCATATACTGGAGGAATCCGTTTCCGTGATATGTAAAGGTAACATATCCTCCGCATTCTTCGATGTCGATCCTGTCAACACACCTGACATAGGATTTCTTCATCCGCGGATTTCCGCAAAAGGAAGTAAAGTCGTGTTCGCCGATCATCAGCCCCGCTGCCTTCTTCATAGCTGCGATATCGGGCATACTTCCCGGTTCATAACAGTATCTTCTGTCAAAGACGGGTTTGAGCTGCCCGGCATAGCAGGTATATCTGTAGGTCTTGCCGGTCGCGTTGTATCTGGCATGGAATCTGTCTCCCGCCTTCTCAACGTTAATGACGCAGATGTCATCGGGAAGATTACGGTTTAAGGAATCCCTTATCTGTACGCAGTCAAGAACCGTATCGAGTCTTACGTTCGCGCACATGCCTTCAGCGGATACACCGCCGTCTGTCCTTCCCGCGGATATTATCTCAGGAATATCCCCTTCAAAGCTTCCAAGCCTGTCATCGGCACCGTTTTCGCATCCCGAAGGGTTCAGCATCCTTATTACCGCGGTCTCGAGTTTGCCCTGTATGGTCTTCTCTTCCCCGGGCTGATGCTCCCATCCGCGGTATCCGGTGCCATCATATCTGATTATCAGCTTGTAATTGGTCAAATCTTATGCCTTCGTAACTTCAGCGATCGCATTAAGAAGCTCATCGTACTCTTCGAATGCGGGATACTGGGGATAATCCTTCTTAAGCTGCTCGGTGGTACGGAATAAAAATCCCGCCTTGCTCGCCTCGATCATTCCGAGATCGTTGAAGGAATCTCCGCTAGCGATGGTCTCATAACCGATGGACTGGAGCGCCTTTACTGTTGTGAGCTTGGACTTGTCACATCTCATCTTGTATCCGGTGATCTCACCGTTATCCGCTACCTCGAGAGTGTTGCAGAGAATGGTGGGCATGCCGAGCTTTTTCATAAGGGGTGATGCGAACTGCTCGAAGGTATCGCTCAGGATTAGTACCTGCATGCGGCTTCTGAGTTCATCGAGGAACTCCTTTGCACCGGGAAGGGGATCGAGCGAAGCTATGGTCTCCTGAATCTCTTTGAGTCCCAGACCGTGCTCTTTAAGGATCTCGATCCTGAATTTCATAAGCTTGTCGTAATCGGGCTCATCCCTGGTTGTCCTTCTGAGCTCGGGAATGCCGGTCTTCTCCGAAAATGCGATCCATATCTCAGGGACAAGCACGCCCTCAAGATCAAGACAAGTAATATACATGACTAAATTTCCTTTCAGGTTTTCTTTTTTCGGGAAAAAAGTTAATGAAACAGCCGTAAAATCAACCTTTAAACCCAACCTATAGGATACCATTAATTGCCCCGAAAGTGAACCTTTTTAGGGGGTGCTAAAACCTTAAGATACCCTTAAAATTCAAGGGTTTCGGGCATCTTCGCACGGCTGCTTTGAGTTAATTTTCTGAAAATTCTCGCAATTCTAAAACGTTATCGAAATTATTTACATTTTGTTTACGAATTATTAGAAAAAGGTGTTGACAAAGGTGATTTTTTAGATTATTATAGGCACATAAAACAAAAGCGGATAAAAAAGAGAGCTTTTAGAAAGGAAGTACACTCCAATGGGAAACTAAACAGCAACCCGTTAACAAGTTTGGAGGGCAGTCCAATGTACTGAAGTAAATAAACCTACCCACGGCCCACAGTACCCGGGGTACGAAGATCGTAAAAGTGAAAACACGGCATAGGCACATTAAGTGTAATTCATCCTATGAACGCAGAATGCACCGTTTAATATATGCCTTCGGATGAGAAAGCCGTAAGAAGAATGAAACTGATTATGATCGAAAAGTAGCGGGGAAACGGACCAAAAAATAAAAGAAGGAGGTATCCGCCAATGGATATTGAGGAACCCATCCAGTAAAGGCGCCATTCGATGAATATCGGGTGGCGCCTTTAACATGATACCGGTATTTAATCCATACAGTTTGTCGTGCACGGGTTTTATTTCTTTTTGGCCGTTCTGGCATTCTTGTAATAGATGATCCTGAGGCCGTCTATCAGAAGGTCATCATCAAATACGATATCGTGCCTGCAGTGGGGAACTATCCTCGATGAGATCCCTCCGGTCGCGATTATCGTCTTAACCTCTCCCATCTCTTCTTCGCATCTGTCAATAAGTCCGTCCAGCATTGCCGCATTTCCGTAGATCAGTCCGGACTGCATCGATTCGGTCGTTGTCGTTCCGATGACACGTGCGGGCTCGTCATATGAAATGCTTGAAAGAAGCGCGGTTCTTCCCACAAGAGCATCAAAAGAGATCTTGACTCCGGGGAAGATTATAACTCCGAGGAATTCTTTCTTTGCGCCGATGGCGGAAATCGTCGTAGCGGTTCCCAGATCCATGATGAGCATGGGCGCTTCATACTTCGCGATAGCGGCAACGGCACCCACTACAAGATCCGCACCGAGTTCCGCAGGATCGCCGACCGCGATGTTGAGTCCGCTCTTAAGACCGGGGCCTACGACCAGCGCCTTATGACCGGTGAGAAGTGCAATGACTTCCTTGAGGATATTGTTGAGAGGGGGAACAACCGAGGAGATGATACCGCCGTCTATCTTCGCAATATCGATTCCCCTGATCTCTAAAATATTCTTGACAAGAACCGCGTATTCAACCTGGGTCTTGCCGGGATCGGTTGCAAATCTTGTGAGGAAGTATGTCTTTTCTTCATCTATGACGCCCATGACGATATTGGTGTTTCCCACATCAAATGCAAGTATCATTTTATTCTCCTTTCCGTAAAACAAAAACAGGCAATGCCCCAAAGGACATGCCTGTGTATGATCATTCGATCTCTTTCTTTTCAGCGGTAACAGCACCGCTCTTTCTGCCGATGCCGATGAGCTGAACAATTGTGGTGCTCATTGCGAGGTTGATGATGAGCTCAATGACAAAGTTCATTCCGACGAGCCCGAAGATCATGAATCTTCCCGCACTCGCATAGCCTGCGCCTGCTGCCCACTCATTGATGGTATCCATGAAAAACAATCCGCATCCTACAAGGAAAAGCCCGGTGTTGGTAACGGGAGCCGCAATTCCGGCAAGAAGAACCGCAAGGAATTTGCTCTTCTTCACAAGAGCCTTGTAAACGAGTCCGGCAACAATTCCGGCCATGGTACCCTTGACCATAACGGTTATGATGGTTCCGGGAATGCTTACTGCCATAAAGAGAGCAGTGTCGGTGAACATTACGACAAGGCTGAAGATAAAGCCGAGCCATGCACCTGCGAACACTCCGTAAAGAGCCGCACCCACGATGATGGGTACAAGTACGAGGGTGATCCTGAAGATACCCACGGGAATGCTCAGGGAAAGTGCCTGAAGAACGACAACGATCGCCGTAAGCAATCCGAGTCCTACGATAGTCTGTGTCTTGTTATTAATATTCATTTTTCACTCCTTTGCTGCCGCTCCTCGATTCCGTCGCTTCAGCAACAATCGTTACCGTCGCGAAAGCCTGCTTCTGCCAAGCCTCTTTATCCGGGATACGGCGCAACCCGATGCACTATTACATCCACGGTGATTATAACATAAGGTTCCGGATTTTCATGTTCTTTTTTTCATACACGAAGACGCTGCGTCCGGCTGTCTTCCCTTTACGGGCATTGCAGCTCCGCAACGACCGAACAGCTTCTCAGATCAACCAGTCTCAGCAATACCCCGCTCGATGAAGGATCGATCTGGAAATCTTCCGGAAAATATCCCATGTCAAAGAGAAAATTCTTTATCTTCTTGTCTATCTTATAATCCTCGGACGGAACAACCACCTTGAGACTGTATTCCTTTGTTCCGGAAACGAGTGACAGGAATCCCTCCACATCAGAATTTCCTATACAGCCGAGAAGCTCGCCGGTTCTTGTGAGCAGATATGTCTCATATGCTTCATCCCATTCTTTGCGTGTTTCTTCATTCACCGCATCGAAGGAGTAATTGGCGACAAGATACTCTCCAACTTCCAGTGTGAGTTTTCTGCTCCCGGCCGGATTCAGATGTGACGAATCCGCATAATCGGTCCTGTTGTTCAGAAAGGTGTCATCCCTGCAGTAATTCAGGAACGGTACTCCTTTTTCTTCAAAGTAGCTTTCGAAGGTATTGACCGCAGGATAAAAGTAAGACTGATATCTCATTCCCGCTGCAGGCATACAGGTGAACACAATATCCACATCATGTTCCCTGCACAGTTCGATAACATCGCTCATATGGAGCTTGTCCGGATCGAACGCTTCTGCTGAAAGCGTCTGCGTCCCGCCCCACTCAAAATAGACCTGTCCCTCGTGACAGATGCGGTCTTCGCCTCCCATAAAAACATTTGACGTCACATAGATATCATTCTCTCCGAGCATGCTCCATCTGTTGTGATAGATCGAAAGCGGGAAAAGATACTCATTCAGCTCATAACCATCCGTCAGTTCATTCACCGCAAGAAATTTGATAATGCTCATGGGCATGTGATCCAGTGACTTGTGAAGGTATGCCTGCGTGCCCTTATCAGACTCGGGCGTTACGACATTCGAACCGAAAAGTGATATGTCAAAAAAGACAACCTTCGGCGTATTATACCTGAGCGCATTCCTGAGCTGCCAATAGGATGCGATCACATTCTCATTGTGCTGTGCCATATTGTAAGAACGTATTCCGTACTCTTCCCATAACTGGAGCGGCACTATACCGTCGATCACGCGGCTCGACCCGAAAAACAGAACATCAAAGTCTTCCTTTTCGGAATAGAAGCGGTCATACTTCGAGCAATTCTCCTTATCGCGAAGCAGACGGTCAACGGCTGCGGTGGAGGTTACAAGAAGCGCGAAGAATAAGATCCATGATACGATTGTTTTTAATACTCTGTTCTTCATTTTTAAAACCTGAAATATATGAATGCGGCAGCATCGTATTCCGTTCCCCAGATACCGAAGATAAGTATCGCTTCGATGAGCAGAATGGGGAAGACGATCCTGAACCACAGATTCTGTTTTTCCAGCCACGCTCTGACATGAATATCATTCTCATGAAGTATATCCACAATAAGGAGAATGCCTATCGATATCAGCATGAACCAGAAATTTCTCTGATCGAGTCCGAGTGTGTAGAGACTTCCGTCGGTAATTATCCCCATGTTGCGAACGTTAATGATCTGCCTGAATATCTCCAGTGCTTTGTCAGTTCCCTGAGCACGGAAGAATATCCATGAAAAGTCAACCAGAATAAATGTGATGATGATGCCGAGAATCCTGTTGGAAAGTGCATCCTTCTTCCACGAAAAAACTTTCACGAGCTTTTCGCGAACGGGTTTCAAAAGATCTGAGATAACGAGATATATGCCGTTTATTCCGCCCCAGACCACATAGTTCCACATAGCCCCGTGCCAAAGTCCGCTGAGAAGAAAAACAAAGAACATATTAAAGCAGCTTATGATCTTTCCTTTTCTGTTTCCTCCGAGTGGGATATAAACATAATCCCTGAACCATCCGGTAAGGGAGATATGCCATCTTCTCCAGAACTCTTTAACGTTTGCCGCAAGATAGGGCTGCCTGAAATTTTCGGTAAGCGTAAATCCCATCACCGAAGCCGCACCGACGGCAATAGTGGAATAACCCGCGAAATCACAATAAATCTGCACGCCGAAAAGCATCGATGCGATCACAAGATACCATCCGCCGTATATATCAAAGCTTCCGTATACGGCATCGACGAATACGGCTATGCGGTCCGCTATGACGACCTTCAGGAAAAATCCCCAGAGCATAAGAAGAAGTCCGTTCTTTACTCTTACCGCATCAAAGGAATGCTTTTCGTCAAACTGGTGAAGAAGATTTCCGGCACGCTCTATGGGCCCCGCAACGAGCTGGGGAAAGAACGAAACGAATGCGGCATACTTGAAGAAGTTCTTTTCCGGTTTCAGGTCACCGCGGTAAACATCAATGATATATCCCGCAGCCTGGAAAACATAGAAGGATATTCCGACAGGAAGAACAAGACTGTACTCAGATACCTTAAATCCGAGATGCAGCGCAGAAAATGCCAGGTTTATGTTTGTAATGAAGAATCCGAGGTATTTATACAGAAACAGAATACCGAATATGATCAGCAGCGAGAGCACAAGAAATACTTTCCTGAGTTTTTTCTTTTCGGTGCGTCCGAGCAAAATACCGCAGGCAAACGTCACAAGTGTACATCCCGCAAGAAGCAGGGCATACCTCGCATCCCAGTTCATATAGAAATAATAGCTTGCAATAAGAAGCCAGATATATCTGAACCTGTGCGGGATCACGAAATACAAAAGTGTGACGACAGGAAAAAAAACAATAAATGAAAACGAATTAAAAAGCACGGTTAAAACCTTTCAAAAACAACCCCCATAAAAAATTACAATAAAACAGGACCGGATACTAAAATGATCCGGTCCCCGCAATATCAGATCAAAGAAGCTTAACACCCGCAGCAGCAGCTTTTTCCATATCCTCGTCGGGCCATATGGATGACTGAACCTCTCCGATATGGGCCTTTCTCAGGAAGAACATACAGATCCTTGACTGTCCTATTCCTCCGCCGATGGTATAAGGAAGCTTTCCCTCGATGATCGCCTTCTGGAAAGGAAGCTCCGCTCTTTCGGTACATCCTGCCTTGGCGAGCTGGCTGACTATAGAATCCTCATCAACCCTTATTCCCATGCTGGAAAGCTCAAGTGCAATATCGAGAACGGGATAATATACGAAGATGTCACAGTTTAGTGACCAGTCATCATAGTCGGGAGCCCTGAAATCATGCTCCTTGCCGGATTTAAGCTTATCACCTATCTGCATCAGGCACACGGCACCTTTTTCCCTGGTGATGAGATACTCTCTCTCCTTAGGTGTCTTGTCGGGATACTTATCCTCAAGCTCCTGAGTGGTGATAAAGAAGATATCGTGAGGAAGGATCTCCTCGATATAGTCGTACTGGATAGCCATGTACTTCTCGGTCTTGCGAAGTGCGGCATATACATCAAGCACGGTATCCTTAAGTGTTTCGAAATTTCTGTCGGTCTTTAAGATGATCTTTTCCCAATCCCACTGGTCCACAAATACGGAATGGATATTGTCGGGTTCTTCATCCGCCCTTATCGCATTCATATCGGTATAGAGACCTTCGTCAACTTCGAAGCCGTATTTTGCGAGAGCATATCTCTTCCACTTTGCAAGCGACTGTACAACCTCTGCCTTGCGTCCGCCTTCGTTGGTAATGGTGAACGATACGGGATGTTCAACGCCATTGAGATTATCATTAAGTCCCGATTCAGGTGTGACGAATAAAGGCGCAGATACTCTCTGGAGATTGAGTCTCTCGGAAAGTCTCGCCTGGAAATAATCCTTGACCGTCTTGATAGCTACCTGTGTGTCGTGAAGGTTAAGCGGTGACTGATAACCCTCGGGAATCATAAACTTACTCATGGCATCCTCCATTCTCACGTTTAGCGTGATGCGCGTTCGGCTTCCGGCCAGTCGGATAACCTTCTTACGCATAAAAAACAACAATTAACTTTACCACTTTTTGCCGAAAAAATAAATATTTTTATTCTCCGGCCTTAGCGGATATGATCCAGGGCGCAGGCTGGTATTCAAAAAGATTCTTGGAATTGAGTTTGGAAACGGATATCTGGATGATATTTACTTCATTCATTCCGAATCTTGAGAGGATATCCCTCATTGATGCCGCAACCCTGAAATCGAGAGTATAGATGACAAATTCCATACCGGGATTAATCTGCGTGAGATATGAGATCTCCTGTTCCATACTCGCACTTGCGACAAGCATCGTGCAATCGGGAACCGGAAGATCCTTCATGGTCTTCGCATCAACATGATCGACTATCGAGATATTCTTAAGTCCGAATTTTCCGACGTTCTCCTCAAGTGTCTCGCGGTCGCTCTCTTTGTACTCCACGGCGATCACAGAGCCTTCACCGCAGAGCATCGCGGTCTCGACTGCGATCGATTCACCGGAGATGACGCAGTAGTTTTTATTCTCTGCAACCTGCATCTTGGAAAGGATGACGGAACGGATCTCGCTTCCGACATACTTTACGGAGCCAGTGGCAAAATTCTTATTGTCCATTCCGAACTTTATAACGGAACGTGCATTGGGATTGAGAACTATCATTCCCGCGCTTGCATTGATGCCGCGGTCTATCATATCGGCAACGAGTTTTCTTTTGATCTCGCCTACCGGCTCAGAGCCTTCATTATAGATGACCTCGCACTCTCCGAGTCCCACACTCCACATACGGTAGAATATATCCTGATCCCCGGCCTCTGTGAAGACAAGAGTGCAGCGGTGTGCTTCCACGGTAGGGATGAGGTTCTTATTCTTTCTTGTGATATCAAGGATCTTAACATGCTCAAGATCGATATCGGTATTTGCGGAAAAGTACTGGAGCCACTGAATAATATGGTCATTACTGAAAAGTTGTTTTGACATATCTGCCTCCTTACTTGCACTTGGAAAGGAGATCTTCCCACTTTTTGTCTACATACTTCTGTGCGGCCTCGATAGTCCATTCGTTGCCCTGCTTGAAGCAATGTGCGAATCTGCTCTGAAGCTTCATGAATTCCTCTACAGGAAGTTTCTTTTTGGGTTCATAGGTAAGTCTGTATTCTCCGTCAACAACTTCATAGACGGGCCATACGCAGGTATCGATCGCCGCTTTACAGATGGCGATCAGATCCTCCTGGGGATATCCCCATCCTCTGGGGCAGGGAGTAAGTACGTTTACAAAGGTAGGTCCTTCGGTGTAGATCGCACGGTGTGCTTTCTCACTGAAGTCCTTCATGTTTCCGTAGAGTGTTGTCTGTGCCGCATAACGGACACCATGTGCTACAACTATCTGTGTAAGGTCCTTCTGGTCCTGCTTCTTTCCAACGGATTCGACGCCGGAAGGAGTGGTGGTTGCAGCCGCAAATCTGGGAGTTGCGGACGATCTCTGCGTGCCGGTATTCATATATGCATTATTGTCATAGCAAAAGTAAGTGAAATCATGTCCTCTTTCGAGAGCACCGGAAAGAGACTGGAATCCGATATCATAGGTTCCTCCGTCACCGCCGATGACAAGGACCTTGTAGTTTGTATCGGGATTAACCTTGCCCTTTCTCTTCATTACATCAATTGCAGCACATACGCCAGATGCAGTGGATGAAGCATTTTCAAATGCAGTGTGGATATATGAATCGTCCCATGCTGTGTAAGGATACTGGAAAGATGAAACTTCAAGACATCCCGTGGCATTGCATATGACAGCCTTGTCATTTTCATCGACCGCACGCATCATTGCACGGCAGACGATTCCCGCTCCGCAGCCGGCACAGAGTCTGTGTCCGGGATTGAAGCGTTCTTTTTTATTCATTTCCTCTTTAAGATTATATGCCATTTCGATTACCTCTCACGCTGTCCCATGTGTGTATAGATCTCACCGGTCTCTCCTGTTTCGGCTATGTTCATCAGTCTGTCGAAAACAGTCTTGGCCGACTCTACGGTGAAATCTCTTCCGCCGAGGCCGAATACTATATCCACCATAAGAGGTCTGTTTTTCATGTTGTAGCATGCGCCGCAGGTTTCGGCATATAAGGGGCCGCCGCATGCAGAGAACCCTTCGCTCTTATCCATGACCGCTACGGCCTTGCAGACGGAGATAGCCTTTGCGATCTCTTCTCCGGGGAAGGGCCTGAAGACTCTTACCTTGACAAGACCTGCCTTGATGCCGCTTTTTCTGAGCATATCGACACATGCCTTTGCGGTACCCGCACTCGATCCCATTATCACCATGGCGATCTCGGCATCTTCCATTTTGTATTCTTCTATGAGGCCGTATTTTCTTCCGAAAGTCTTCTCGAAATCCGCTGCGACATCAAGTATTACCTGCTTGGCATTCATCATCGCATGCGCCTGTGCAACACGGGCTTCCATATAGTATGCACTGATTCCGTAAGGGCCTACGGCGAGCGGGTTTTCTTCCTTGAGAAGGTAGTTTTCGGGATGATATTCTCCGACGAATTTCTTAACGGTCTCATCTTCTTCAAGTTCTATATTCTCGATTGCGTGTGAAGTAATGAAGCCGTCCTCACAGATCATGAGGGGAAGTCTTACATCGGGATGCTCTGCGATACGGTGAGCCTGAAGATAGTTATCATATACTTCCTGGTTATTTTCCGCGTAGATCTGGATGAATCCGGAATCCCGCTCAGCCATGGAATCGGAATAGTCATGATTTATATTAATGGGGCCGGTAAGCGCACGGCACGCAACCGCAAGGACGACCGGAAGCCTTGACGATGCGGCGACATAGAGGACTTCGTTCATGAACGAAAGTCCTGCGGATGATGTTGCGGTAACAGCCCTGCAGCCTGCGGCTTCTGCTCCGAGACATGCGGAAAGCGATGAATGCTCACTCTCAACACAGATAAACTCGGTATCGACCTTTCCGTCCGCAACATACTGTGCGAAATACTGGGGGATCTCGGTCGAAGGTGTTATGGGGAACATTGCGAATACATCGGGATTAATCTGTCTCATCGCAGTTGCGATCGCTTCATTTCCCGAAAGTCTTTCTCTGATACTCATCAGCCTTCCTCCTTCCAACGGATTGCCTGGAAGGGACAAGCCTTTATGCATATTCCGCATCCCTTGCAGTGATCGTAGTCAAAATCATCTCTTTTTCCGTCAGATACAGGTATCGAAGCATCGGGACAAAAGGGTGCACACAGAAGACACTGCTTGCACTTTTCCCTGATCCACTCAGGAGTCTTGGATCTCCACTCTCCCGTCCTGGTAAGCCTGCTGGTTCCGGCTTCATAGATCTCACAGCCGACAGTCACATCCTGCCATGCTATATGTTCATTTATCTCTTCTGCTTTTAATCCCATCTTTATCCTCTCACTTCCTTCATAGCCGCTCTCAGACACTGGAGATTTCCTTCCACGAGCTGGGGCTTTTTGGCGAATTTATGTCTGTAGGAGCTTTCCATATCCTTAAGGAACTGCTCCTTATCAACACAGCCGCTCACTTCAACAACCGCAGCGAGCATGGGAGTGTTGGGGAAGTATTTCCCGAGATAGGCGATGGAGATTGCTCTTGCATCTATCGTGCAGACTCTTCCGGCATATCCCCCCAGAAGAGGCCTGAATTCCTCGGGATCCTTGGAAGAGTTGATTATTATGGCACCTTTTTCGGAAAGACCCGCGGTAACATCCACACTCTCAAGAAGAGTTTCATCAACGACCGCCACATAATCGGGGTCGTAGATATTGGAGTGGATCGGGCATCTTTCATCCGATATCCTGTTGTACGCCGTTATCGGTGCACCGGATCTTTCGGGGCCGTATTCGGGGAAGGACTGTACGTACCTGCCCGACATAAATGCTGCATCGGCAAGAAGCTGGCTTGCGGTTTTCGCACCCTGGCCGCCTCTTCCGTGCCATCTGATTTCAATCATGTCTTCCATAGCTTTTCTCCATAAATCTATATTTCGCGGCTTCATTTTTGAAACCGGTTGCCTGATCGTTAGTTTTCTTCTTCATCCGGTTCGGCAGGTGTTCTGGATGCCGCATAATCGGAATAGCTCTTTCCGGTGTATTTCTTAAAGCACCTTCCGAAATAATTCGGATCCGGAATCCCTACCCTCGCCGACACTGCGAACATCTTCGCATCCGGTGATGCAAGCTTCATTGCATTTTCCATCCTGCACTCGGTCAGGTATTGTGCAAAGCCCTTGCCGGTCTCGGATTTGAATTTACGGCTCAGATATGACGAGCTGAATCCGAATGCCTGAGCTACCGAGGTGAGGTTCAGCGTAGAATCAGTATAATTATCCTGGATATATTTCATAACGGAGTCGGTCGCGGACATCTGACCGGAATCCGTATCAGTATCTTCCCTGTAGAAGGATACTCTCTCATCAAGCTTGGCTTTTACCTTCTCAAGAACCTCATTGACCTCGGATCTGACCATGGGCTTGAGCATATACTCGAAGATGGGAAGGCTTACACACTTGCGTGCATATTCGAATTTATCAAACGCCGTCATGATGACGATTATGAGGTCGGGATATCTCTTCGATGCGATCTCGGAAAACTCTATTCCATCCATAAAGGGCATGGATATATCAACAAATGCGAGATCGGGCTTTATATCATCTATGATATTGATCGCCTCGATGCCGCTGGCTGCCTCTCCCACAACATTCATGTTGTAGTTCTCCCAGGTTATGGAGTTCCTCATCAGTTTTCTGGCAGATGCTTCATCATCAATTATCATAACATTGTACATTTATGATACCTCCCTGCGTCTGACCGCCGGAATGACCAGCTCTATATTGGTGAATTCGCCTTCTTCGCTTTCTATCCTTACGACATCGTCTATATGTGAATAATAACGCACTCTCTCGATCGTTCCCCAGAGTCCGAAGCTGTCCTCGACTCCGGCCGTTATCTTCTTTTTACCGGACATGATCTCCTGTGCCGTTTCATAATCCATTCCGACACCGGTGTCATGAACCGACAGGTGGAGATTGCCTTCGATTATGTGAGCGGATATCTTGATGACTCCCGGTTCTCCCTTCTGCCTGATACCGTGATAAATACTGTTTTCCACGAGAGGCTGGAGAATAAGCTTGGGAACTATGCAGTCGCCCGCTTCGTCATCAACATCATATTCATCCGTAAGGATATCACCGTATCTGAGTTTCTGAAGAGACAGGTAGTCCCTTACGATCGCAACTTCTTTCTCGAGAGTTATCTCCCTGTCACCCTTGCTAAGGAAGTTACGATAAAATCTTCCGAGGGTTTCAAGTGCGGAGCTTACTTCCTCAGATCCGCTCTCAAGCGCAAGAGCACTTATCGTACCTATGGAATTATATAAAAAGTGAGGTTTTATCTGTTCCTGTAGAACTCTCATCTCCGCTCTCTGGACAGACTGTTCCTTACTCAGAAGTTCCTGTATCAGCTGCTTGATACGTACAACCATTGAGTTATACGATTCCAGCAATAATCCGATCTCGTTCTTGGGCATCTTATCTTCGATGGGGATGAGTTCTTGCTCCTCACGGCTGTTTTCCATGGTTCTGGAAAGCTTAAAGATCGGTCTTGTGATATTAAGGGTGATGTATCTTCCGATGACCGTAAGTGATATGACGATAACAGCCATCAGGAATATGAATATCCTCATTGTATCGCCGGGAATAGCGGTTCCTTCCATACGGTCAACACTGAGGATGACGAGCGGTGTTCCCTTTATGCCCATGCCCGATACCATGATACGCTCATCACCCTCTTCGCGTATCTGATGCGAGCCGTCGTAAGAAGCAAGGGATATATTATAGTATTTTACCAGATCTCTGTTACCGGTCACATAATTTCCGGTCCTGCTGATTATACAGATATTATCCTCCGGATATGCCGCAAGGTCCTGATCGAGGACACTCTTGGAAATCATCATCATCATGTATCCGGTCAGCTGCTGGTTGTTCAAATCATAAATAGCGCGCTCAATGGAGACAAACGGTTGATTGTTTATCTTCATCAGCGCGCCATTACCGTTAACATATTGTGCGGGCCTTCCCTCAAGACTGAGAACCCTGATGGGCCAGCGGTCCTGAGAAAAGATCGTATCGTTAAGCGTATATACTTTATTCTTGGTGCAGGTATATATACCATCCTTGCGGAAGATATAAACGGAGTCTACACCTGTAGTGACATTCAGGATTGCCTGAATGCCATATTTTGCGTCGTTTGCATCGCTGGGTCCGACCTCACCGGAGGATGCTCTTAAAAAGCCCATTACATCCTCATCCATAATTATTAATCTGGAGAGTTCCAGATAGCTTTCAAAGGATGAACCGATGCTTCCGGATAAGCCAAGGAGCCTGATCTCTGCCTCTCTGACCGCAGAGTCCTGTTCCTCCTTCCTGATGATGAGGAAGGTGGATACGAGAAATGCTACGGTCATAACCGCAACTACGATAAAGAGCATAAAACGTAGTCTTCTTGACAGCGATCCTCTTCGCATTGAACAATACCGCCTTTAAATCAACCCTTGACGGCACCGACAACGAAGCTTTCCTGAATTCTCTTACTCATGAAGATATAAACAAGAAGCATAGGGAAGGTAGCAATAACAAGTGCGGCACCTATGGGACCCCACTCGGTGGTGTACTGTCCGGACAGAGCCTGGATACCAACGGGGAGTGTCTTGAACTTGGAATCACTTATGAATACGTTAGCAAACATCAGCTCGTTCCAGCACTGAAGGAATGTGTAGATAGCGATGGTTGCAAGAGCGGGCTTCATAAGAGGAATGATAACAACACCGAATGTCTTCCAGGGTCCGCATCCGTCGATACGTGCTGCCTCATCAAGTTCCTTGGGGATCTCTACCATGAAACCGGTACAGATCAGGATGCCCATTGCCAGCGAGAATGCCGCATAAGGGAAGATAAGAGAGAAGTGTGAATTGAGCATGTGCAGATCTCTCAAAGTGATGAATACGGGCACGATAGATGCATGGATGGGGATGGTGAGTCCCAGCATGAAGAATGCATTCGTCTGTGAGCTTCCCTTCCATACGAGACGGGTGATGGCATAGGTTGCCATCATGGAAGCAATGATTACAAGAGCGATGGCACTTGCGGAAACTATTACAGAGTTTACGAAATATCTGGGCATGTTTCCTGTATTCCAAGCCGATGCGTAGTTAGACCATCTCCACTCCCAGGGAAGTCCGATAAGGTTCTTACCGAAGATTTCTTCATTGGATTTGAGGGAGAAGGTGAACATCCAATAAACCGGGAAAAGGTTTATCAGCGCCCAGATCACCAGGAGAATATAGATTCCCAGTGTTCCAATACCGAATTTATGTACCGAATGATCGGAACTGTTATTATTATTGATCGCCATGTCAGTCGTTCTCCTTAAATGCTCTGGAAATAAGCAGTGCAAATGCGAAGCAGAGTATGATCATCATCACTGCGATGGTTGAACCCATTCCGTAACGGTTACGCTGGAAGAGCATCTCGATCATGACAGTCGAAGGAACTTCGGTAGCATGAAGAGGTCCGCCGTTGGTAAGGACATAGATAAGGTCGAAGGATTTG
>JAILOC010000098.1 GCA_024691045.1 Lachnospiraceae bacterium
GCGGCCTTTTCCTTGCTCTCCGCATCCCAGAAGCCAACGGTCATATCACCGCCGATGTATTCGCGGTTATGCTGGATTCCGATGTTCTTGATGTTGATGCCGTTAACCGCAAGGATCGTTGCGACTGATGCGATGGCACCGGGTTCATCGGAAATGTCGATAGAGAATTTGTGCGAATCCTTGATGGGACCCGCGCTCAGGGTGTTGAAGGAATTCCTGTAGGTTCCGGCATCATCGAAGAGATCTGCGATGTAATCGCCGTTCTTTTCATCAACCATGTCACGGATCTCGGAAAGCTTGCCGATCAGATCCTCGAGGAATTCGGAGATATTCACTTCATTAGATTCGCATATCTCCTTCCACATCGCGGGCGATGATGATGCGACTCTTGTGATGTCCTTGAATCCGCCTGCAGCAACGGTCTTCATAAGTCCGTCTTCGTAGTCATTGTTCTTGACCAGTTCGACAAGCGCAGCAGCTGCAAGGTGCGGAATATGGCTTACTCCGGCCACGATCCTGTCGTGCTTGGCAGCATCCATGATGATAGGGATCGCGCCGATCTTAACAGCGATATCCTTAAGAACTTCAGCCTTCTTATCCCCCTCTTCAAAGGGAGTGATGATATAATACGCATTCCTGTACAGGTCCTTGGAGGAAGCTATATATCCCGTTCTTTCGGAACCCGCCATAGGATGTCCGCCGACAAAGTATTTCTTCAGCCCCGCTTCCTCAGCGGCTTTCATAATGGAGCCCTTTACCGAGCTTACGTCCGTTACGATCGTATTATCCTTCACGAAGGGAGCAAGCTTGGAAAGAGCCTCTGCATTAGTGATGACCGGAAGGCATAAAAAAATGACATCACAGTCAGAAAATCCTTCCCCTATCTCATCGAGCGCAATGTCGACGACACCGTCCTTCATCGCTTCTTCCAAAGGAGCTTTGCTTCTGTTGTATGCAGCTATCACATTTGAAGGATCGTCATTTTTGAGAGCTCGTGCAAGGGAGCCTCCTATAAGTCCCAGTCCTATAAATCCGTATTTACTCATCAGGTCTTCTTTCTGTCAAAAATCAAATACATAAATATCAAAAATACCGTGCATCCGAAAGTATCAAGCAATACATCCCATACAGATGCAAATCTCCCCGGAACAAAAAACTGATGAAGCTCATCGAGTGCGGCAAGGATAAATACGATCAGCACGTCGCACCTGTACATTCCGCTGCCCTTCCCCGTTTCGCTCCGGATAGTCCCGATGACCGGAAGAAACGAACCGGCTAGCAGAGAACCGAGAATTCCGTACTCCAGGAAGTGTGCAAGCTTTCTGATCGGATATTCAAAATATCCCGCAAGACTGACTACATCCGCAAGTGTCTGATCCGGCTTGAAAGAGCAGACGACCTCAGCAAGCTTTTCCGCTATCTCATGGCTTAAAGCCGAGGATTCATCGGCAGTCTGCGCCGAAAATAAAACTATCACAAAAAAGTAAAAGCACGCAGCGAGTATCATAAACAAAAAGCATAATACTCTTTGCCGGACGCGTGCTTTTCTTAAAGCGTTAATAAAAACTTTCACTACTTATTCATATCCTGTATGGTCTGATATACACCGATCCTCTGCGCATCCATCTCGGGAAGGCCGACGAAGGATGATCCGTAGAAGTAAACATCTCCCTTCTTTTCGATCCTGATGATCTCAAGAAAAGCATGGAGCACTTCCTTGGTCCAGATCTCAAGGAAACTCTCATAGACCGCACCGATCTCAAGTGCCTCGGAGCATGAGAATCCGACACCGCCCTTGGACACATCGGTGATATCGATGGTAACCTGCATTCCCGCATCAGCAGAATCAAGACGCTTGATAACGAGAGTTGAAGTAAGCTCCGATCTTTGAGAATGTCTTTTTTCTTCCATGTGTACCTCCTGTTTACCTATGCAGCTTTAGTGAAAAAAGCATGCATCACCGAAACTGAAAAACCTGTATCTTTCGCGTACCGCTTCTTCATATGCGGCGAGTACATTTTCCCTTCCCGCAAATGCGGAAACCAGCATGATCAGTGTCGATTCGGGCAGATGGAAATTGGTGATAAGTCCGTCCATCACCTTGAACTTATATCCCGGATAGATGAATATGCTCGTCTCCCCGGATCCGGGATTAACCTTTCCGTCATCACCCGCACAGCTTTCAACGGTCCTGCAGCTTGTGGTGCCGACGCAGATGACTCTTCCGCCTTCAGCCTTCGTGCGGTTAATGAGATCTGCGGTTTCTTTTGTTACCTGATAGCTTTCGGTATGCATCTTGTGATCTGTGATCACATCCTCCTTCACAGGTCGGAACGTTCCGAGTCCCACGTGAAGCGTTACATACGCTAAGCGTATACCCTTGTCTTCGATCTTCTTAAGAAGCTCCGGCGTAAAATGAAGTCCCGCCGTCGGAGCCGCAGCCGAGCCGTCATACTTAGCATAGACGGTATTGTATCTTGTCGGGTCCGCAAGCTTATGCGTTATGTAAGGCGGAAGAGGCATCTCTCCGAGCTTATCAAGGATCTCTTCGAATATCCCGTCAAAGGAAAACCTGACTATCCTGTTTCCGTCTTCGACAACCTCCAGAACTTCGGCCTTTAAAGTACCTTCACCGAAATCGAGCTTCTGTCCCGGCCTGCAGCTTTTACCGGGCTTGACAAGCGTTTCCCAGTCGGTTGCATTTATCCTTTTTAACAGAAGAACCTCGACATGGCCGCCTGTCCCTTCCCTTTTTCCGAGAAG
>JAILOC010000072.1 GCA_024691045.1 Lachnospiraceae bacterium
AGACTCGGCAAGAAGCTCGGCGAAGTCTGTATCGCAGCCGCAGGCCGTGTTCTTAGGACGGTTACCGTTAACGTATCTTCAGAATTCGAATCTGAAAAAGAAGTTTCGGATGAAGATATCTATAATCTTTCAATGTCCGGAATTGAACTTGCTTATTCTGATTTCCAGGCTGCGAACGATACCGATATGAAATTCTATTGCGTGGGATACACTCCCATGCGTTATTACTTAAACGGTTACCAGATCGGCAATCTCGAGGGACATAAGGCTAAGAAGATAGCTACGGATCTTATCGCAACCTTCCTTCCGGACGATGTTGTAGACGGTCTTTACAAGGCTGTTGAGCATGCCGGACTTCATGTCGCAAACTTAACCCTTGAGCCTATTGCTGCGATCCAGGTAGCGATTCCCGATAAGTTCAGGCTCCTCAATCTTGCTCTTGTCGATGTCGGTGCGGGAACCTCCGATATTTCAATCACCAGGGACGGAAGCATTGTCGCTTACGGAATGATACCCGTTGCAGGTGATTCGCTTACCGACTGTATCGTACAGAAATGCCTTGTTGATTTCGACATGGCTGAGCATATCAAAAGAAGTCTTGGTGACGGAACTCCCGAGATTGAATTTACGGATATCATGGGACTTCCCCAGAAGGTTAAGTCCGATGAGATAATGCAGGCACTCGATCCATATATCGATGATATGACGACCGGGGTTGCCGATGAGATCAAGAGATTAAACGGCGACAAGCCCGTCAGCGCAGTATTTGTTGTAGGCGGTGGCGGAATGGTTCCCGGATATACGAAGAAGCTTTCCGAGAAGCTTGGTATCCTCAAAGAGCGTGTTGCCATCAGAGGCGAGGATGTCATGAAGGATATCATCTTCGAAGACGAGAATGCCAGGAGGGATTCCCTCATGGTAACTCCGATCGGAATCTGCCTCAGCTTCTATGTACAGAGCAATAATTTTATCTTCGTTACTTTCAACGGAGAAAGACTCAAGCTATACGATAACGGACATCTGACCGTCAGTGATGCGGCTCTTCAGGTAGCTTTCCCCAATGAGGATCTGTTCCCCAAAAGGGGCAAGGCGCTTACCTTCAATATCGGCGGAAAGAGCAGGATCGTTCGCGGTACTGCGGGTGAATCTTCTCAGATCACCATTAACGGTGAAAACGCAGATCTTTATTCCCAGATCAGAAGCGGTGATTCGATCGAAGTTAAGGCTTCAACTCCCGGAGAAGATGCAAAGCTTACGCTTGGTGAACTTTCCGAAATGAAAACTGCGGTCAGGATCACCGTAAACGGTAAAGAATTCGAGATGCCCCGCAAGGCTGTTGTCAACGGAGAACTTAAGGAAAGCTTCTACGAGATCTCTGAGGGCGATGACATCAAGGTCAACAATTTCTACACCGTCGAACAGATCGGTGAATTCCTTGACCTTCCCATTTCCGAAAATATTCTCGTAAACCAGACGCCCGCAGTTCTTTCAACCAAGGTCTATGAGGGATTTACGCTTGAGTTCGATCTCGGAAGCATGAAGATTCCCGAGGATAAGGAAGACACCTACGAGAATCTTGCCGAACCCGAAGAGCAGGATCTTAATGAAAAAGTGAGTGAAGAAAAAGAATCAGAAAGCATGAAACCTTCTGCGCCTGCCGGCGACAACAAGGTTACGGTTACCGCAAACGGAAGGATCTTCACCCTTACAGGCAAGGACGAATATGTATTTGTCGATATTTTCGACAAACTGAATTTTAATCTTAATGACAACAAGGGCCGCGGTATCATTACCCTCCTCAACGGAAAGAAAGCCCAGTATCTCGAACCTCTTAAGGACGGAGATGTCATAGAGGTAAGATGGGAGGATAAGAAATGAGACTTTGCCCGCTATACAGCGGATCTTCCGGTAATTGCATCTATGTAGGCTCCGATGATACGCACCTTCTTGTCGACATCGGTGTCAGCGGTAAGAAAGCGGAAGAGGGTCTTAACACAATAGGACTTACCGGAAGGGATATAAACGGTATTCTCATAACTCATGAGCACTCTGATCACATTCAGGGACTCGGAGTTTTCTCCAGGAAATACGGTGTTCCCATGTATGCCACGGAGGCAACTATCGAAGCCATTCTTTCGATGAAGAGTCTCGGCACGATAGACAGATCTCTTTTCAATATCGTAAAGAGTGATGAACGTTTTGAACTCGGCGATATATCTGTCGATCCGATGAAGATATCCCATGATGCTGCTGACCCGGTCGCATACAGATTCCGTAAGGATGACAGGAACATCGCGGTTTGTACCGATCTCGGATGCTATACGGATTATACCAGTGATTGTCTGTCGGGAATGGATGCTCTTTTGATCGAAGCCAATCACGATATAAGGATGCTTGAAAACGGCTCTTATCCATATCCTCTTAAGATGAGGATCCTCGGTGAAAAGGGACATCTTTCCAACGAAGCATCCGGCAAGCTTTTATCGTCGGTTTTAAATGACAGGATCAGGAAGGTTTTTCTCGGACATCTGTCCAAAGAAAACAATTATCCCGACCTTGCCTTCGAATCCGTAAGGATGGAGATAACAATGGGCGATAATCCATACAGGGCTTCCGATTTTGATATCAGCGTAGCCAAAAGGGATGTCCCCAGCGAGTGCATAGAAGTATAAGTGAATATAGTCGCCTATGTGACTTTAAAAAGGAGTAGTTATGCAGAAAGTTATTATCACTGTTGTAGGTAAGGATACAGTAGGTATCATTGCTAAGACCTGCACATATCTTTCGAATGAAAATGTAAATATTCTTGATATTTCACAGACCATCGTATCCGGATATTTCAATATGATGATGATCGTTGATATCTCCGGAATGAAGGATTCATTTGAAACTCTTGTTTCGGGACTTGATGAACTTGGAAAGCAGATCGGCGTTTCCATTAAGTGCCAGAAGGAAGAGATCTTTGATATGATGCACAGAATCTGAGACAGGAGATTTTTAGGATATGATCAACCGAGTTGAAGTTTCCGAAACCAATGAAATGATCGAGAAGGAAAACCTCGATGTCCGCACCATTACAATGGGCATCAGCCTTCTTGACTGCATTGATTCGGATATAGATAAGACCTGTGACAAGGTATATGACAAGATCACAAAGAGTGCGAAGGATCTTGTAAAGACAGGAGAGGAGATCTCCGGAGAGTTCGGTATTCCCATCGTCAATAAGAGGATTTCCGTCACACCCATTTCACTTATCGGAGCATCAGGTGCTAAATCAACGGATGATTTCGTAAAGCTTGCAAAAACACTCGATAAGGCCGCAAAGGAAGTCGGTGTTAATTTCCTCGGCGGTTATTCCGCACTTGTAAGCAAGGGAATGACACCTGCCGAAGAGCTTCTCCTTAGATCCATTCCGGAAGCTCTCGCTTCAACCGAATTTATATGCTCATCCGTTAACCTTGGTTCGACCAAGACCGGTATCAACATGAATGCCGTAAGACTGATGGGTGAGATGATCCATAAGACCGCAGAGCTTACCGCAGACAGGGATTCACTCGGCTGTGCGAAGCTGGTTGTGTTCTGCAACGCTCCCGATGATAATCCGTTTATGGCAGGTGCGTTTCACGGAGTTACCGAAGCCGACCGCATCATCAACGTTGGAGTCAGCGGCCCCGGTGTTGTAAAGTATGCACTTGAAAAGGTAAGGGGAGAATCCTTTGAAGTTCTCTGTGAGACCATCAAGAAGACCGCATTCAAGGTAACAAGAGTAGGTCAGCTTGTTGCCAAGGAAGCAAGTGAAAAGCTCGGTGTTCCTTTCGGCATCGTTGATCTTTCCCTTGCACCCACACCTGCTATCGGAGATTCCGTAGCTGATATCCTCTGTGAGATCGGACTTGAGAAAGCGGGTGCTCCCGGAACTACCGCGGCACTTGCACTTCTCAACGACCAGGTTAAGAAGGGCGGCGTTATGGCTTCATCCTATGTGGGAGGCTTAAGCGGTGCATTTATCCCGGTATCCGAAGACCAGGGCATGATCGATGCCGCTGCCTGCGGAGCTCTGACACTTGAAAAGCTTGAAGCAATGACATGTGTATGTTCCGTAGGTCTTGATATGATAGCTGTTCCCGGAGACACAACTCCCGCAACCATTTCCGGAATCATTGCGGATGAAATGGCCATCGGTATGGTCAATGCCAAGACCACGGCTGTACGTCTCATTCCTGTTATAGGCAAGACTGTCGGAGATAAGGTTGAATTCGGAGGACTGCTCGGATGGGCACCCGTAATGCCCGTCAACAAGTACTCCTGCGAAGCTTTCATCAGCAGGGAAGGAAGAATCCCCGCACCCATCCACTCATTCAAAAACTAAAACTGAGTCACGGGGACAGTCCCAATGACTCACTCGAATAAAAATTGAGTCACAGGGACTGTCCCTGTGACTCAGTGTATTTAAAGGACTATCAGCGGTCTGCTCATATCGGGCTTGGATTTTGTCTTGGACTTGAGTGTCTGTACCGAGAAGTAGAGATCTTCGATCGCACTTTCCCTCATCAGCTGCTTCATGGGTTCGTCATATAGACTCTTTACCGCATCATTATATCCGGTGATTATCGGGACAATGGACTTGGTCTTCATTTCCGATACGAGAGCTTCCGATTCTTTTTTGAAACCGAGAACCCTGATATAGGGACATGCACCCGTGTATTCGGTGCAGCCCTGCGTGTCATCCGTCATGTTCAACAGGATGTGGAAGAGAGCACGGCTTACTCTTGTGTAGGTTATATTTCTTGTTTTGAGAAGATTGCAGAAATCACTGAAGCTTGTAAACTTATCAAGATTATTTACGATCCTGTCGGAAAGATCCTCCGAAACATCGGAATACTTTGTATATCCCAGGTGTCTTTCACTGAGAAGCTTATATATGAGCATCTGCGAGAAATCATCTTCCGTGACGGTGAGATTCTTTTTCACCGCATTCTGAAGTGATTTAAAAGACTCGCCTGTCATATAGTCCTTAAGTGTTTCGGTTTCGGCACCGTAGGAGACTGCTTCCCTTATAGCTTTTGAGCTGATTCCGGGCTGTCCCGGGGAATATGGATCGTTATATCCCGCACCGATCCTTTTGAAGGTGACCGGCTTCATGTGTGAATCTGTTTTTATCAGATATTTTAAATATTCGATACCGAGTATATTATTCGGTGTCGTGAGAAGCTCATGAAGATTGGCCATGTCCGGATAGCAGTCTATAAGAGCTTTCATTCTCGCACCCGGAAATGGATCGCCGGATTTGAGATATTTCTTTAAATTAGTTTTGAATTTCGCGGGTTCATCGGCAAGTACATTCGCAACCTTTTTCAGATCGTCGATATTTCCCGATTCGGAACCGAAGGAAAGGTATTCGCACACACCGGTATTTACCAGTGTGGAAACACCGCCCATTGCGAAGAATTCTGCAGAAGAAAGAGAATAGTAAGGAGGAATCTGAACGACCAGATCCGCACCTGCCATAAGAGCGCTCTTTGCCCTTGTGAATTTATCGATCATTGCGGGAGCTCCGCGCTGTACGAAGTTTCCGCTCATTGCTACGATCACGTAATCGGCACCGGTTTCTTTTCTGGTGCTTTCTATATGGTATTTATGTCCGTTGTGAAGCGGATTGTATTCGGCAATTATACCCGCAGTTTTCATTCTTTTCCCTCAAAAGAAAGCTGTAACAGCTTTATAAAAGTCTGCTAATTTTTTAACGAGAATAAAGGCTTTTGTATGTAAAAATGTACAATTTATTGAAAGTGATTTCTTGTATGTAAATTCCTGATACAGTATAATATAAAAGTCGTGCGAAGGCAAAAATAACAGTAAATTTATTGCTTTTACAGACATAACTTTTTCTTACTAAGGAGTTTTTATGGCTTATATAGACAAGATAAAAGAAAGAGCAAAGATCGACAAGAAAACCATCGTCCTTCCTGAGAGCAATGACAAGAGAACACTTCTTGCCGCTGCCGAGATAATCAAGGAAGGCATTGCAAATATCATTATGGTCGGTAATGAAGAGAAGATCCGCGACGGTGCCGGATGGCTCGAGGTTGATCTTGATGAAGTTACCGTAATCGATCCCGAGACAACACCCAGGATGGAAGAATATATCAATCTTCTGTATGAGACGAGAAAGTCCAAGGGAATGACCATTGAGAAGGCGACTGAGATCCTTCACAAGGATTATCTTACCTTCGGTATCATGATGGTCAAGAACAATGATGCGGACGGAATGGTTGCAGGTGCTTGCCACTCAACCGCTGATACCTTAAGACCTGCTCTTCAGATTCTTAAGACAGCACCGGGTGTGAAGCTTGTTTCCGCTTTCTTCATCGTTGATACTGTCATGAAGGATATGGGAGATAACGGAGCATTCATTTTCGCCGACTGCGGACTTAACCAGGATCCCAATGCCGAAGAGCTTGCCGCAATCGCCGATTCTTCGGCAAAGAGTTTCAAATCACTCATCGGCCCCAAGCCTGTTATTGCAATGCTCAGCCATTCTTCCAAGGGTTCCGCTAAGCATCCTCTTGTAGATAAGGTTGTCGAAGCTACAAGGATCGCACAGGAGCAGTATCCTCACCTTGTTATTGACGGAGAGCTTCAGACAGATGCCGCACTTGTTCCCCATGTTGCTAAGAATAAGGCTCCCGGCTCACCCGTTGCCGGCAAGGCTAACATCCTTATTTTCCCCAACCTTGATGCAGGTAACATCGGCTATAAGCTTGTCCAGCGTCTCGGCGGTGCGGAAGCTTACGGCCCCATGCTTCAGGGTATTGCCAAACCCGTCAACGATCTTTCCCGCGGTTGTTCATGGGAAGACATCGTAGGTGTCGTTGCTCTTACGGCAGTACAGGCTCAGATTTCTCAGTAAATATATGCGCCGGGCCCGACACACTTGTTCGTGCCCGGCGTGATC
>JAILOC010000133.1 GCA_024691045.1 Lachnospiraceae bacterium
CTATGAGATTTACCGCAGGATTTCACCGGGCCCGGTTTCAAAGGATGCATTCCGCACGGAGATGCTTTCTGCGGAGATAAGGGCGCTGAACTATTCACTTGATATACCCTCTACCTTATGGGAAGTCGGAGTGGATGAAGAAAGGATACCCGAAATGGCGGCTGATGCGATGAAGAGCGGTAATATTGCGGTCAATCCGAGATCAACAACCATCGATGACATAGAAGAACTCTACAGGATAAGCAGTCGGTCTTTCTGACCGGCTGCTTTTTAATATCGTCCTTGCTACGGGTGGTAATAAGTTTTAAAATATAATGCATAATCTTTATTGCAAGGCGGTAATCATGTCACAGAAACAGTTTGACGATCTCAGAAAGCTTTACGATACATTTGAATACAGAAAATATGAGATGAGAACGGAAGACGGAAATCTTTTCGTAAGATTCAGGTTCTCCATTCCCGGTCTCAGAGATTTCATGCCCGAGTGGAGATTTCCTCTTGGTGAAAGAGATATCGATCTGAACGATCCAATCTTAAGAGCACTCGTGTTTAATCTCGGACTTGTCGAGACCATAAGCTATTACAAGGCAGTGTGTCCCGAGAAGGTTGTGATCAAGTGCGGTTCTCTTTCCGCTTCCCAGATGGACTGGTGGAAGAAACTGTATTACAACGGACTCGGTGAATTCCTTTACAGAAACGGAATTACCGTATCAAAGGACAGACTTGTCAGATTCGAATGTGCGACCACTACCGATGACGAGCCGGCGGTCCTTCATGATGATAAGACTTATTCGGGATGTCTTGTTCCCGTCGGAGGCGGCAAGGATTCAGTCGTGAGCCTTGAGCTGCTTAAGGGTGAAGATATTACGACTTACGTTGTCAATGAAAATGCGACCGCGACCAATGTCATTGAAAAGTGCAGTCATAAAAAGGGCGTTTATACCGCCAAGAGAACTCTCGATGCGGAGATAATCAGACTGAATGAAGAGGGATATATGAACGGTCATATTCCCATCTCCGCCGTATTTGCTTTCTCTGCCGTCATCACAGCATATCTGTGCGGATTCAAATACATTGCACTGTCGAATGAGACCAGCGCAAACGAGAGCACTGTGCCCGGAACCAAGGTAAATCACCAGTACTCAAAGAGTTTTGAATTCGAAGAGGATTTCGATGAATATATCGAGGGAATAACCGATTCGGACATTCATTACTTCTCGCTCTTAAGACCTTTCACCGAAGCACAGATCGCAGCGATATTCGCCGCAAAGGGCAGGGATTACTACAGAGTGTTCAGATCCTGCAACAGGGGAAGCAAGAAGGGTATATGGTGCTGTTCATGTCCCAAGTGCCTCTTCGTATATATCATCATGAGTCCTTTCATCGATGAGGACGAACTCGTGCAGATATTCGGAGAAAAGCTCCTCGACAAGGAATCGCTGGATAAGGATTTCAGGGAGCTTGTAGGACTTGATGAGAACAAGCCCTTCGAATGCGTAGGAACAAGAAGTGAAGTTGCCGCATGCCTTCAGGCTTATATCGAGAGCGGCAAGAAGAGCCTCCTTACGGACAGATATGAAAAAGAGATCGCTAAGCTCCGTACACAGCCTCTTTCCGAGCTGATGAAGGAGTGGTGCGATGAGAACTGCGTACCCGAAGTCTTTGTTCCCCGGCTTAAGGAAGCACTCTCAGAGTTATGAAATGAAAACTGTGCTCCGAAATGACCGCAGTGCATGGACCGGATCGCAGTAAAAAGGAAATAATAAGCAAAAAAGTGTCCCGGACAGTCATGATCTGTCCGGGACTTTATATTATACGGAGTCTCAATTATGGAGACACCGTGTAGAACGGGATTGTCATCCCGCTATTGTTACAAGAGTTCCGTCGGGTACGGTGTTGTAAAGCCACATTGCATCTTCAACGGAAAGTCTTACACATCCGAGAGAAGCTTTGCTTCCGAGTGCGGCAACTTCCTCGGGGATGGGAAGAAGATCGCCCTTCTTTTCGAAGCATACGGAGTGGAACATATATCCGCCGGTTCTGAATCTCATTCCCCATACAGCCCAGGTTCCGTCAGCCATGTAAACCCAGCCGCCGCCTGCGGTGTGCTCATAGATCCTGAAGGTTCCCGCGGGGGTACCGTGTCCGGCTCTTCCCGTAGAGCATGCCATGCTCCTGATGAGCTGTGAATATGTTCCGTCCGTGCCTACGGTAAGCACGTTACATACATTGTAGGTGCGGTCGACCATTATGTAGTAGGGTGAACCGTTAAATGCCACACCGGTGGGAACGTAAATGTTGCACTCGATCGCAGGGATTCCGCCCGAAACCTGTACGGGAGCGGGAGCCTGCGCTGAAGGTGTATTGCCTGAAGCCGTTGTGGGTGCGGGTACGGAAGGTGCGGGTGCCGAGGGAGCAAGACCGTTCGGAACACCGTTTCTGTCCATCGTATGAACATAGGAAGCATTGGGACGTCTGAGCTCGCTTCTTCCGAGAGTGATGTAATGCGCAAACAGCTTGTCCGCATCGTTACCGTATACTGCAGCTACATCGGGATAAGTTGCGGCATAATATGCCGCATCGAACCAGTTAGGGTCGGCAGCGGGCTTTCTTCCTTCGTTTACGCCGAGGTTCTTATAATGGAACCACATCGCGTTGTCGAGGCCGCCCATGGCCTGAATGTTTGGAGCAAATGCATTATATACATCGGGATAAACCGTAGCGTAATATTCCGCATCGAACCAGACGGGAGTGGAAGCGGGAAGTGCCGCATTCGCAGCTTTAGCCTGGGTTTTGGGGATCATTACTGCAAATACGGCGATTGCCAGTGTTACAAGTACCTTTTTAAAATTTCTCATAAATCTTTCCTTAAATTCTTTTATCTGTTTTGTCTTCGGTAGGGTTAAATTTACCATTAATCGGCTAAAAACTCAATAAATATGGGCATTCCAAACTTTAAGATTTACTTAAGATTCACTATATATAGTATGTTGACCTTGTAAACACCATAATCGGATACTATAATGTGTAATGTATGTAAGAGACATACTATGGAGGAAATATTGTTATGAAAAGAAATAAACTGATAAGTCTGGCTCTCGTAGCCGCTATGACCGTAT
>JAILOC010000171.1 GCA_024691045.1 Lachnospiraceae bacterium
ATATAATAATCCTCGCTGCTTGCACCCGAAATATCAAGGGGTGATATCTGATCTACCCTGCACACACCCTTATTACCGCAGACTACATAATCTCCTACGCTGAACATGACAAACTCCTTAATAATGCGGCATCCCCCCTGAATGCCTGTTTACATAATGCCGATACAAGGTTCATTGTATCATAAATTAAAGAAAAATGTCATACTCAATTTTGATTTTCTTCCATTTTAGCAAGTTTTGCGGATCTGTCGGCGGCTATACAGGCGTCTATTATCTCCCCGATATCGCCGTTCATGATCTTGTCGAGCTTGTATAGAGTGAGCTCGATCCTGTGATCGGTAACCCTTCCCTGAGGGAAATTGTAGGTTCTGATCTTCTCGGAGCGGTCTCCCGTTCCTATCTGGGATTTTCTGAGCTCCGCCTCGGCGTCGTGCTTTTCCTGCTGCTGGATATCGTAGAGCTTGGCTTTGAGGAGTGCAAAAGCCTTCGCCTTATTCTGGATCTGGCTCTTTTCCGTCTGGGAATATACAACGATCCCCGTGGGGAAATGAGTAAGACGCACGGCAGAATCGGTCGTATTGACACACTGACCTCCGTTTCCCGACGCGCGCATGACATCGATCCTTATATCCTTGGGATCTATCTCGATATCAACATCCTCGTCGGCTTCGGGCATAACAGCAACGGATGCCGTGGAAGTGTGTATCCTTCCGCCGCTTTCCGTCTCCGGTACGCGCTGCACCCTGTGCACTCCGCTCTCGTATTTGAGCCTCGAATACGCACCGTCTCCCATTATGGTCATTGTGCAGTCCTTAAAGCCACCGATACCGGTCTCATCCGCAGAGATAAGCTGAGTCTTCCATCCCTGACTTTCCGCATAATGCACATACATCCTGTAAAGCTCCGCGGCAAAAAGAGCGGCTTCGTCCCCGCCGGCTCCTGCCCTGAACTCGATTATGACGTTTTTGGAATCATTGGGATCTTTGGGAAGAAGAAGGATCTTGATCTGTTCTTCAAGCTCCTGTATGCGTGCCTTACCCTCCGATACGGATTCCTTGAGCATCGTACGCATCTCTTCGTCATTCTCCGAAGAAAGCATCTCAAGGGCATCGGCAAGATCGTTATTGCACTTCTTATATTCGCTGTATGCGTTTACGAGCGGGGTTATAGCACCCTGCTCCTTCATTATCTTCTGGAACTTTGCTCCGTCGCCCGCTATGGCGGGATCCTGGAGCTGCCTGTTCATTTCCTCGTATCTTCCGAGGAGTTCATCTAACTGTTCAAACATGATTTTCTCCTTATCCGTGAATAGAATTACTGCATATATTCAGGCACGGCTAAAGAGAGGAAAGAATTCCCCTGACAACGCGGTCGCATCCGCCGAAATCTTTGATTGTCCGGACTTCGATAAATCTGTTTGCTTTCATGATCTTTGTAACATCTTCGGCCTGATCATATCCTATCTCAAGGATCAGGTCACCTCCGGGACAAAGGAAATCCCCCGCCCCTTCTATTATCCTTCTGTAAAAGACAAGCCCGTCGCTGCCTCCGTCGAGCGCGATCGCAGGATCGTGGTCCTTAACTTCAGGCATGAGCGTCTCCATATCCGCGGTCCTGATATAGGGCGGATTGGAAACTATCATCTCAAACTTTTCGCCTGCGGGAACCGCATCGTAGAGATCACCATTAAAAAACCTGAGTCTTTCTTTTTTTTCTCCCAGGATCTCAGCCGCATTCTTTTCCGCCAGGGAAAGAGCATCACCGGATATATCCGTTGCGACACCGTAGCAATCGTGCATCAATGCCAGGAGACTTATGATTATGCATCCCGATCCGGTACAAAGGTCAAGAATGCGTGACCCGTCGTGATGATCGATCAGGGCTTCCTCCGCAAGTATTTCAGTATCGGGTCTCGGGATCAGCGCTGCGGGCGAAACATTAAAATCAAAACCCATAAAGCAGGTCTTGCCCAATATATGCTGGAGAGGAACTCTTTTTAAGCGGAGCTCCATCGCTTTTTCAAGTGCATCAGTGGAAAAAGAATCCGGAAGCTGCTTATCCGGATCGGCATAAAGATCCGAAATGCTTATACCGGCATACTCTTTAAGCAGCATCCTTGTGTCTGTTTCGGCATCGGGGATACCTGCTTCTTCAAGCCTTTTCAATATCTCTTTTTTCAGATCGGATGCTTTCAAAGGATATCACTCTTCGTCTTCGGTATCTGCGGGCTCTTCGTCCTCTTCGTCGCCCGGATAATAATCGCTGTCATCCTCGGCATAAACAAGGTCATCCTCATCCTCGAAATAATCGTCTTCGTCGGAGTAGACCTCTTCCTCGCCCCAGCCGGGTACGGTTCCTACGATCTCGCCGTTTTCATCGATATCAAACCCGAAATTGTCCGCAAGATATTTCTTCCAGTCAAATACAGCTTCGACCGAAGCAATGGCAACCTCTATCTGCTTTGCATCGGGCTCCCTTGTGGTAAGGTGCTGGAACCAGATGCCGGGTGATGTGAGCATATATACAAAGATATTCTCGCTTCTTCCGGCAAGGCGCAGGATCTCATAGGAGATTCCGAGCACAACGGGGATCAGAAGGATCCTGATGAGCAGTCTCATGGGAATGTACTCGACTCTAATGAAAAAGAAGATGATGATGCTTATGAATACGGAAATATACATAAAGCTGGTTCCGCATCTTCTGTGGAAACGCGAGCTCTTCTTTACATTCTCCACGTTAAGGACCTTGCCTCTTTCGATGCAGTTGATGCACTTATGCTCGGCACCGTGATAACGGTAAATGGTCCTCATATCCTTCATGAATCCGATGACGAACATATACAGGATAAAGACGACGATCCTTATCGCGCCCTCGATAACGGAAACGAGCGAAGGATTTCTGATGCTCTTTTCAAAAACGGATGCAAGGAAGGTGGGAAGGACTATGAACAGTCCGATAGCCAGCGCAAATGCTATGATCATGACAAGAGTGTTCATGATCCCGTCCACGGCACCGGAACCCGATGTTCCGGAATCCTTGGCTTCTTCCGAATCATAGCTTTCAGCCGAATAATTGATAGCTCTTGTTCCGAGCATTATCGAATCAAGGAATACAAACATTCCGCGAAGAAAAGGAACCTTCAGTATAAAGCTTCCCTGCATGAACTGCTTATGGGTCTGGGTATCGATATCGACTTTTCCGTCGGGTCTTCTTACTGCTACGGCATACTTCTCACCGTTACGCATCATGATGCCTTCGATGACTGCCTGTCCGCCTATCCCGGAATATACTTTTGATCTTTTACGTCCGGCCATAACCGCTCCTTAAAAAAATTAAGGGCTGAGGCTTTAGGCCTCAACCCTTTGATACAATTACTTATTAAGACCGTACTTCTTATTGAACTTGTCAATACGTCCGTCGGCTCTTGCGCTCTTCTGCTGGCCTGTATAGAACGAATGGCACTTGGAGCAAACCTCGACGTGTATCTCAGGTCTTGTTGAACCGGTTACAAAAGTGTTGCCACAGTTGCAGGTAACGGTTGCCTGATAATACTGGGGATGTATTCCTTCCTTCATTTTCTTCACC
>JAILOC010000210.1 GCA_024691045.1 Lachnospiraceae bacterium
GAAGTTGCAAGAAAGCGCGGCAAGGCAGTAGCTGACGTTCTTGCATAAGGAGGAGAGACAGATGGCAGACAAGAAGGTAAAAGTAACTCTGGTAAAGTCCCTTATCGGACAGGTACCTAAGAACAAGAATATTGCACAGTCCATGGGTCTGCGTAAGATCGGACAGTCAGTAGTACTTCCCGACAATGACGCAACTAAGGGACAGGTCAGACTGATCTCCCACATGGTCAAGGTCGAAGAAGCATAAGGAGGGCCTAAAACATGGAAATGTCAAATTTACAGCCCGCTGAAGGCTCGGTAAAGAGCGATAACTTCAGAAGAGGACGCGGACACGGTTCGGGAAACGGCAAGACCGCAGGCAAGGGCCACAAGGGTCAGAAGGCTCGTTCAGGAGCTCCCCGTATCGGATTCGAAGGTGGTCAGATGCCTCTCTACAGACGTATTCCCAAGAGAGGATTCACCAACCGCAATTCACTTGAGTTCATCGCTATCAACGTAAGCGCACTTGAGAGATTCGAGAACGGAACCGAGATCACTCCCGAAGTTCTTCTTGCAGAAGGTGTTATCAGTAAGATTGCTGACGGTGTTAAGATCCTTGGAAACGGCGAACTCACCAAGAAGCTTAATGTAAAGGTTAATGCATATTCTGCATCAGCTAAGGAGAAGATCGAGAACGCCGGCGGAAGCGCAGAAATCATTGAATAATAACGAGGTGATCGGATGCTCACTACATTGAAAAATGCCATGAAGGTTAAAGAGATCAGACAGCGTGTACTCTTTACCTTCCTGATGCTGATAGTCATCCGCATAGGATCGTCACTTCCTGTGCCCGGCGTTGATAGAACATATTTTGCAAAATGGTTTGCGGAGCAGACCAGCGGAGCATTCAGCTTCTTCGACGCGATCACAGGCGGATCGTTCATGCAGATGTCGATCCTTGCACTGAATATCAATCCGTACATTACGTCATCCATTATCATCCAGCTCCTCACCATAGCTATCCCGAAGCTTGAGGAGATGCAGCGCGACGGTGAAACGGGACGAAAGAAAATGGTCGCGATCACCAGGTATGTAACGGTTGCACTTGCTCTTATCCAGGCAACCGCCATGGCTATCGGTTTCGGACAGAACGGTCTTCTTATCAACTATACCTGGTACAATGTAATTACATGTATTGTTGCTCTTACAGCCGGTTCCGCATTCCTTATGTGGCTGGGCGAGCAGATCACGGAGCACGGTATCGGAAACGGTATATCGATAGTCCTTATCATCAATATCCTTTCCAGGATACCTATGGATCTCGAGTCTCTCTTCGAACAGTTCGTACAGGGTAAAGCACCCGCTACCGCTGTGCTTGCGTCGGTGATCATCATTGCCATATTGATCGCAATGATCGTCATGGTTGTATTCCTAAACGGCGGTGAGAGAAGGATCCCCGTACAGTATGCCAAGAAGATGGCAGGAAATAAGCTGGTGGGAGGAGCAACCTCCAACATTCCCCTCAAGGTCAATACCTCGGGAATGATCCCCATCATCTTTGCACAGTCACTCCTTGAGTTCCCTGTTATCATTGTATCCTTCACCAAAGCAAATCCTTCCGGATTCTGGGGAGAGGTATTAAAGGGACTCTCAACAAAGAACTGGTGCATTCCCGGTCAGATGAAATATTCCATCGGACTTCTGGTATACATCGGACTGCTCATATTCTTCTCGTATTTCTATACTTCCATAACCTTTAATCCGCTTATGGTTGCAGATAACCTGAAGAGACAGGGCGGCTTTATCCCCGGTATCCGTCCGGGCAAGCCTACATCGGATTACCTTGGCAAGGTCCTTAACTATCTGATCTTCATAGGTGCCGTAGGACTTATAATCGTATCGGTTCTGCCTTATGTATTTAACGGAGTATTCGGAGCAAACGTTTCGACATCCGGCGCGAGCCTGATAATCATCGTAAGCGTTATCCTCGAAACCCTTAAACAGGTAGAGTCCATGATGCTTGTCAGAAACTATAAGGGCTTCCTTAAAGACTGATAATGATATGTAACTCAAACAGAGAGACCGCAGTATTTCGCTTTCTTCGGAAAGCGAAATGATGTGATCTCTCTTAAGTGCTTAAAATAAGGAGATCCAAATGAAGATAATCATGCTCGGAGCACCCGGCGCCGGAAAAGGCACCCAGGCTAAAATGATCGCTGAAAAGTACAGCATTCCCCATGTATCTACCGGAGATATCTTCCGTGCCAATATCAAGAACGGAACAGATCTCGGAAAACAGGCTAAGGAATATATGGATGCCGGCAAGCTTGTTCCCGATGAGCTTACAGTCAAGATCCTTCTCGACAGAGTAGCACAGGAAGACTGCAAGAATGGTTATGTACTCGACGGATTTCCCCGTACCATTCCCCAGGCTGAAGTGCTTGAGGATGCGCTGAACAAACTCGGCGACAAGATCGATTATGCCGTAAACGTAGATGTACCCGATGAGAATATCGTTCGCCGTATGAGCGGAAGACGTGCCTGCCTTAAGTGCGGTGCAACCTATCATATCGAGCATATTCCCCCCAAGCAGGAAGGAATATGCGACACCTGCGGATCCGAACTTGTTCTCCGCGATGACGATAAGCCTGAGACCGTTCTCAACAGACTCAAGGTTTATCACGATCAGACCCAGCCTCTCATTGATTTTTACACTGAGAGAAATGTCCTTAAGACCGTAGACGGAACTAAGGATATGAAGGACGTATTCGCAGATATCATCTCCATACTCGGATGATAATGATCCCGGTAAAAGATGAAGAAGCCATCGAATGCATGCGGATATGCAACAAGGCTTTGGGAGTGATGCTTGATGAACTCAGCGAGATGATACGTCCGGGCATCACGACGCAGTACCTCAGCAAAGAGGCCGAAAAGCTGATCATAAAGCTTGGCGGAAGACCGAATTTCAAGGGATATGAAGGTTATCCGGCAGCTATCTGTACATCCGTAAATGATGAGGTGGTCCACGGTATCCCCTCCGAGAACAGAAAGCTTAGGGAAGGCGATATCATAAGCATAGACGCAGGTATAGAGATGAATGGCTATCACTCGGATGCCGCAAGGACATTCGGAGTCGGAAGCATCTCGCCGGAATGCGCAAAGCTTATCAAGGAAACCAGATCCGCGTTTTTCGCCGCCATGAAATCAGCGGTCAGCGGAGGAAGGCTGTACGACATATCCAATGCCGTAGCTTCTTATATAGAAGAAACGGGTGAGGATTACGGAATAGTAAGGGAACTGACAGGACACGGCATCGGCAGAAAGATGCATGAAAGACCGCTGATCCCCAACTATCACAAGAAAACGAAAGGCCCGCGCCTTTCAAAGGGCAATACACTTGCCGTTGAACCAATGATCACTATGGGGCGTCCCGATATAGAGATCCTCGATGATAACTGGACAGTAGTCACGAGCGACGGATCATGGGCCGCACATTATGAGAACACCATCCTTATAACGGACGGATATCCGGAGATCCTTTCTCTGGGTGAAAAAGAAAAGGAACTGGGTCTTGAATGATCCGCACTAAAGAGGAGTATTTAATGTCAAAAAGTGATGTAATCGAAATTGGCGGTGTTGTAGTCGAGAAGCTTCCCAATACCATGTTCAAGGTTGAACTTGAGAACGGACATCAGGTGCTGGCTACAATAAGCGGAAGACTTCGTCAGAACTTCATACGTATCCTTCCCGGTGACAAGGTCACAATGGAGCTTTCTCCCTATGATCTCACCAAGGGACGTATCATCTGGAGAGACAAATAAGCAGCCGCATTTGATCATCACAAAAACCGATATCAGAAGTTCGTTTTTGCCGGACTTTATTGATATAAAAAAGTGCTTGCCACGAGGCAATCCTTGTGGTATATTCGAAAATGGTCTTTTTTGAAAGGAGGGCTTTGAGATGAAGGTTAGAAGTTCAGTAAAACCGATGTGCGAAAAATGCAAAGTCATCAAGAGAAAAGGACGCATCAGGATTATCTGTGAGAATCCCAAACACAAGCAGGTACAGGGTTGATATACACCTGTTACTTCTTGATACCGTTTCGTGACTTAACCTGTATGTAATATACATATAGGAAGAAACGGAAAGATCGGATGATCTGATGAGTCCGGTTGGGCATCGGCCCCAATCAATTGGTAACCGTATGTGAAGCGTAATAATCAGACCACGCGGATCATACAAGAAACAGATGCTTTGCAAAAGGGCATCACATTTAGGAGGAATTAGTAATGGCTCGTATCGAAGGTGTAGATCTCCCCAGAGATAAAAGGATTGAGATCGGTCTTACCTACATTTACGGAATCGGAAGAACCACGTCAAACAAGATCCTTGCTGACGCAGGCGTTAATCCCGATACCAGAGT
>JAILOC010000016.1 GCA_024691045.1 Lachnospiraceae bacterium
GAGCATGAATCCGCCGTCATACTTGATGAGATCGAAATACTTTACATAGGATGCATTGGGAAGCATGTATCCGTAGTAGTAATCCCTGTATCCGTCCATCTCATAGATATTTACATTGGAAGTTCTTCTGTACTTGAAGAGTTTGACCTTATCCTCCATGCCTCTCTTTGAAAAGATATCGAGTGCGTCATCGATGGGGTATGATCTCTTCATATAAGGAGTACCCGCTTCAACGATCTCGAGCATGCGCTTCTTGATCTTCTCCGCATTCTCATCGGTGCTTTCGATAAGCCCCTCGGTATTGATGAACAGACCTCTCTTAACGGTAAAATCTGCCCTGCACTTATTTGCGGTCTCTTCACCGAAAAGATCCCAGATGGATTTCATAAGGAGCATCGTCGCACTCCTTACATATGTAAGATGTCCGACATTATCCTTAAGAGTGAAGAACTTTACTTCACCGCTTCTGGTAACCTTCTTGAAAAGCTCCCTTATCTTGCCGTCAAGGCTGATCGCAGCGATGGGCGAATCAAAATCCTTCTGGTAATCCTTCGCCACATCTTCCCATGTGGCATCGGGAGCATATTCCTTTTTTTCACCGTTAATGATAAGTGTGTACATAGATTCCCTCTCATTCTTTACTGATGCAAGATCTGATATTGCGGTTAAGCTCCATCAGTTCTCTTATCTCTTCTGTACGCTCATTATGTTCTCCGCTTTCGGAGATCAGTTTCTCAAGTATCCTTTCATAGGAACTCATCTCAGCATCCAGATAATCGGACAAGCCTCTGTTCTCTTTGATAAGATCCGCACCGTATCTGTCTTCGGGGGTCATCGAAGGATCGGCACCGTCTTCAGACTTTCCGGTGTATCTTATCCTCATCGGAAAATAGTACTTTCCGGCATCGACCAAAACGTTATTGCGCTTTATCTCAAAACCGTTTAACCTGAGGAAATTCCTGAACTCCGGAATGTTCGACTGCGGCTGGACTATGAATTCGTCCATCTGCTTTATGCAGTCCATACCGTTTGTCAGGATATCCCTGATGAGCATCCCACCCATTCCGGCAATGACTGCGGTCTTAACGCTACCCGGCTCCACTTTCGAAAAACCGTCTGAGATGATGAGACTGATCATATCCGAAAGACCTGCTTTTTCAACATTTTCCCTTGCTCTTTCAAGAGGACCCGTGCGAAGGTCGGAGGCGATCACTTTGGGAGAGATTCCTCTCGATACCAGTTCGATAGCCATGAAACCGTGATCGCAGCCGATATCGGCGCATGCAAGTCCTCCCGGAACAAGTTCAAGTATGTTCTCTAATCTGTCAGAGAGCCTCATGTATCCTCCAGATAATCCTTGAGCTGCTTTGAGCGGCTGGGATGACGGAGCTTACGGAGAGCCTTTGCCTCGATCTGTCTGATCCTCTCACGGGTTACGTTGAATTCCTTTCCGACCTCTTCAAGAGTACGCTGTCTTCCGTCATCAAGACCGAAACGGAGTCTGAGTACTTTCTTTTCCCTGTCGGTAAGTGAATCGAGAACCTTGTCGAGCTGCTCTCTGAGAAGCATCTGTGTTGCTGCCTCTGCGGGTGCGGGAACATTGTCGTCCTCGATGAAATCTCCGAGATGTGAATCTTCCTCTTCACCGATGGGAGTCTCGAGCGATACGGGCTCCTGGGAGATCTTGAGGATCTCACGAACCTTCTCCTCGGGAATGTTCATCTCGGCTGCGATCTCCTCGGGGCTGGGCTCTCTTCCGAGAGTCTGGAGGAGCTGGCGGCTTACACGGATGAGCTTGTTGATGGTCTCAACCATATGTACGGGGATACGGATGGTACGTGCCTGGTCGGCGATGGCTCTGGTGATCGCCTGTCTGATCCACCATGTTGCATATGTCGAGAATTTATATCCCTTGCGGTAATCGAACTTTTCAACTGCCTTAATGAGTCCGAGATTACCCTCCTGGATCAGGTCAAGGAAGAGCATTCCTCTTCCGACATATCTCTTTGCGATGGAAACAACGAGTCTGAGGTTAGCCTCTGCAAGAGCATTCTTGGCTTCCTCGTCACCCTTTTCCATTCTCTTTGCAAGCTTGATCTCTTCCTCTGCGGTAAGAAGAGGAACCTTACCGATCTCCTTGAGATACATACGGACGGGATCCTCAATGCTTACGCCTTCGACAAGTGCATCGATGTCAATCCTGTCTACGGCATCCTCATCGGAATCAACGAGATCCTCGGGGCTGGGTCCGTCAAGCTCAAACTCATCGGGAGGAAGATCCGATCCGCCGGGGCCGTCATCGGGGAAAAGAATGATTATTCCCTTGGCTGAAAGGTTCTCGATAACCTTATCAACCATCTTGTCGATAAGCTCATCATCATCGGTGACCTTTGTCACGGCATCATTGATCTTGTCGTAATCTAGTCCCTTGTTCTTTTTGCAATGCTTAACCAGAGCCGCAGTGATCTCCTGGACCTTATCTTCGAAGGACATCTCATCGGAATCAGTGATGACGATGGGCTCTTCTGCCACCTGCTTGCCCTTACCCTTTGCGGGCTTGGTCTCGGGAACCGCCTTGCTCTTTGTATTGGGTTCTGCCTTTGACTTGGGTTCTGCTTTTGCCTTGTCCTTAGCTTTGCTCTTGGGCTCTGCCTTGGGTACGGGCTTGGTCTTTACATTCTTTGCATCAGCCTTCTTAGGTGCGGGCTTGGTCTTTGCATTCTTATTATCAGCCTTCTTAGGTGCAGGCTTAGCTGCCTTCTTGGGCTGTGCTTTTACTGCGGGCTTTGCTGCCTTCTTAGCAGGTGCCTTTGCTGCGGGCTTTGCGCTCTTCTTAGGTGCTGCCTTTACTGAAGGCTTTGCAGTCTTCTTAGCGGGTGCCTTTGCTACGGGCTTTGCAGTCTTCTTAGCGGGTGCCTTTGCTGCAGGCTTTGCTGCCTTCTTAGGTGCTGCCTTTGCTGCGGGCTTTGCGCTCTTCTTAGGTACAGGCTTTGCTGCAGGCTTTGCGGCCTTCTTAGGTGCTGCCTTTACTGCAGGCTTTGCTGCCTTCTTAGGCGCTGCCTTTACTGCAGGCTTTGCGGCCTTCTTAGGTGCTGCCTTTGCTGCGGGCTTTGCGCTCTTCTTAGGTGCTGCCTTTGCTGCAGGCTTTGCGCTCTTTTTAGGTGCTGCCTTTGCTGCGGGCTTTGCTGCTTTCTTGGGCGCTGCCTTTGCCGCGGGCTTTGCACTCTTTACAGGCTTTTCCGCTGCCTTCTTTGCTGCGGGCTTTGCGGCAGCCTTCTTAACATTTTTCTTCTCTTCCCTCTTAGCCATCTGGGTTATTCCTCCTCGTCTGTGATACGTAATTTTTCCTGTTTAAGTCTGTCTATCTCTATCCTGCAGTTAAAGACCTTGAGTTCCTTTTCCGGATCGTCCGTTGTCATCAGAAGATCGCATTTTCGTTCCATGACTTTGATGATCAGATCCTTGAGCATTGCGATCCGCTTTTCCGGAGTATCTATATCCGGTGCGGAATTCTGCAGGATACCCGTTGCATCTTTAATGAGTTCCTCATCTTCAAAGCCTGCGAGAAGCTTCTGCGTATCGAACTCACCCGTCTCCAGCATCTCATATGCTCTGACCGCAACCTCTCTGCACGATCCCGGTGAAAAATCATCCGCCTTCAGATATTTCTTCACCACCCTGAATATGACCGGTTCATCCGTCATCCAGGTCAGCAGCGAGCTTTCCGCGGGCGTCCAATCGTTTTCCTTCTTTTTGCCGGAAGGCTTCTTAGGCGGTGTATATACCGTCTTGCCGGCAGATGCCTTGGAAGCATATTCCGGAGGTCTAGTCTCTTCCAGAAGCTTTGATACTTCGGAAGCCGGAATGCCGAACCTGCTCACGATTGAACCGGCATAGGAATTCATCCTTACCTCGTCGCCTCCGAACATCCACAGATTCTCAACTATCTCGCGTTTGCATCTGTACTGCTCCTCGGGATCCGACAGGTCGTATCGTTCCTTTACCCTGTCTTCTATATAAAGGAATCCGTTCTCCGCTTCTTCGATACGCTTTTCGAATTCCTCCGGTCCGTTCTTGTTCAGGAATTCATCCGGATCCTTGCATGGCTTAATGCTTATCCTCTTCGGAGTGATGCCGACGTTCGTAAGCATCCTTACCGCCTTGAGAGCCGCTTTTTCTCCGGCTTCATCCATATCGTAGGCGAGGTAAACATCTCGTCTGTCCCTTTTTATCATAGCCGCCTGTTCTTCGGTAAACGCCGTTCCCAGGGATGCTATCGCGGAATCAAATCCGGCCTGGTGCATCGATATGACATCCATGTATCCTTCACAGAGGATGTAATATTTCTTGCGCGATCTCTTGGCGAAATTGTATCCGTAGAGATTTCTTCTTTTATCGAAGATTGAAGTCTCGGATGTGTTCAGGTACTTCGGTTCACCGCTTCCGAGAACTCTTCCGCCGAAGCCGATGACCTTCTTATCCGGGGTTATTATCGGGAACATCACTCTTCCGAAAAATGCCGAACTCATTCCGTACTTTTCATGGTTCGTCGCTATTCCCGAGGCAATGATCAGTTCGTCCGAATACCCCTTCTTCCTTAAATGATCGACGACCTCACGTCCGTTGTTGCCGGCAAAGCCGAGTCCGAAATGTCTTATCGTCTCATCGGTAAGGCCCCTGTCCTTGAAATACGCAAGGCCCCTTTCGCCGTGCGGGGAACTCAGGTTGTTCATGAAAAAGAGAGCGGCGTCCGAATTGATCGCTTTCAGAAGATCGGATCTCTGGCGTCTTTCCTTGTCCGCCGGGGAATCATCGGCCTCCTTCACCTCCATGCCCGCACGTTCGGCGAGGATCTTAACGGCTTCGGGGAAGGATACGTTCTCGTACTTCATTACAAAGCCGAAGACATTTCCACCCTCACCGCATCCGAAGCAGTGAAACATCTGCTTGGGCGGATAGACCGAGAATGACGGAGTCTTTTCATTATGGAAAGGACACAGTCCCCAGTAATTATTTCCTTTTTTCTTGAGAGGTATGTAGCTTCCGACGACATCGAGGATGTCATTGCGTGCTCTTACTTCCTCTACGAATTCATCCGTAAAATACATTTATCAGATCATCTCCCATGATTTGGGAACAAACAGGTCATTATATGTAAGGATTGCGAATCTGTCAGTCATAGCTCCGACATAGTCACAAACGGCGATCTCGAGTTTCTCGCCCTCGGCCACCATCCTTTTGTTTTCCTCGGGGAGCTTGTCGGGATGGTTCATGTAGTAGTCATAAAGGGTTATGACGAGAGTCTCGGCCTTACCCTCTTCGGATTTGATGTCGGGGTTTGTGTAAACCCTGTCGAACATGAACTGTCTGATCTCCTTCATGGCATTCATAACACCGTCACTCATGCAGATATCATTCTTTTCTTTGCTGTTTGTGATGATGTCGTGCATAAAGGTATCGAGCCTGTCTCCGGGAGTCGAGCCGAGAACATCCCTTATCGAAGCGGGAACATCCATTTCGGTAAGAACCCCGCCCCTAACCGCATCATCCATATCATGGTGTATATATGCGATCTTGTCGGATAATCTCACAACCTTCCCCTCAAGCGTTGCCGGCATCCTGGAGGTCTGGTGATTCAGTATTCCGTCCCTTACTTCCCAGGTAAGATTAAGGCCCTTTCCGTCCTTTTCAAGCTTTTCGACAGTTCTTACGCTCTGCTCGTTATGCTTAAAGCCGAAGGGGCAGACAGAGTTGAGGGCTCTCTCTCCCGCATGTCCGAAAGGCGTATGTCCGAGATCATGACCCAGAGCTATCGCCTCTGTGAGGTCCTCGTTCAGCCTGAGCGCTTTGGATATCGTGCGGGCTATCTGTGAAACCTCGAGAGTATGGGTGAGCCTGGTCCTGTAGTGGTCGCCCTCGGGGATCAGATAGACCTGGGTCTTATCCTTGAGCCTTCTGAAAGCCTTGCAGTGCACTATCCTGTCACGGTCCCTCTGGTAAACGGGCCTGATATCACACTGAGGCTCCTCCGTGTCACGCCCTTTTGAATTTTTGGAAAGTGATGCGTAAGGGCTTAAGATCTGCTCTTCACGCTCCTCAAGCATTTCTCTGATGGTCATAATTTTCTCCTGAAAAACAGTCACCGTATGTATATACCCCATCAATCGGGAAATCCCTCTGTTTTTTTAGAAAAATTTCACGAAATTCTCCAAAGTCTCAATAAGCCTGCTTTTCTACCATGAGTTGTTCTACCGCAGGTATAATATTGATGATTCAAGGGTTTTCCTATGATAAAATACAATTCAATTCGAAAAAGAGACAAAAAACGGAGAAATGTCTTGAACAAAGATCCAAAACTCAAAAAAAACGATATTGAAAAGCTAAAGAGCCTCGGAATAGAGGAATCCGGGATTCTGTTATCAAGCCCCATAGATCTTTCCTTTTCGGGAGAATATATCGAGGGCTTTATAGCCGTCACCACCGACAAGGTAGTCATCTGCAAAAAAGAGCTCCCCGAAGGACATCTGAATCTTTTTAACGGGGTGCCTGTGCCCGAAAACCTGCCGGACGAAGAGGCGTCCATAACGAATACATACGTTTACGAAATAAGCGAGCTCGCCCACCTGCGCCTCGATACCTACATAGGTTCAAATGTCCTTTCGGCTTCCTACAAGGGAGTTCCCACGCACCTTGCGGCATTCACCAACAGATATTCATCCGAAATGAATGTCCTCTTCCGCAAGCTCAAGGGCTTCCTTAAGGGTGAAGAGATCACGCAGGATGAAGAAAGCCCCGATGAGGGGGCCGAAGAGACAGAAGAAAAGAAGAAAAAGAGCAAGCGCTCCATCTTCTTCAGAACCCTGAGATACTTCCTTAAATACAAGTTCGGGCTGTTCATTCTTTTCCTTACATATCTGACCTCAGCAGCACTCAGCATTGCGTGGCCGTACCTGACGGGTAAGGTCCTCTTCGACCACGTCCTCGAAAAGGACGAAGTATTCCTCGCACGCTTCGGACTGAGCGGCAGATACATCCTTGCTCTGGGAATGGTCGCCCTTACGATGATCGGCGTAAAGGTCATTCAGTCGGTCTCAAACTATTTTCAGGTATTCTGCATGGCGAAGGTTGCAGCCTATACCGTCAGGGATATCAAGACCGATGTCTTCGATTCTATGAGCAGGCTTTCCCTTAACTTCTTCGTAAACAAACAGACCGGCGGTCTGATGACAAGAGTCCTGAGTGATTCCGAAAGAGTAAGGGAATTCTTCATAGACGGAATCCCGATGGTATTCGTTCACGGAATAACGATCATC
>JAILOC010000023.1 GCA_024691045.1 Lachnospiraceae bacterium
TCATAAATACTCCGGTACAGCTTTTTTCTATCTGATGATATTATTCAGCGCACTATGCCCTGAACAGGAATTCTCTGTAAAGTGAATAAAAATATCCGATGCCCTGGGTGATCATACTGAAGAACAGCATAAGTATGAATACCATGACAAGCATTGCAAACAGCGAGAATACAAGGAACAGGATGTTCTTGGCTCCGCCGAACTCATGGATCTGTCCCATACCTGCAATAAGGAGAAGTCCGCACCATATAATCGAGATTGCCGAGAGCACCGTGTAGAACTGTGCTTCATTAACGGTAAGTCCGTTGGAAAGGATCATCAGAGGGACCTGCATGAGCGGGTAAGGAGTAAGTGCATAGCAGGTTCCGATATAAACCTGACCGAGCTTTCCTTTTCCGTCGAACAGTGTCGTGGTTGCCCAGTTGCCGATAACAAACAGTGCAAGGGGGAACAGGATACTGGCGATATATAACCAGACATTCAGATCCTCCCAGTAGACCGTCTGGATGACGAAACTGGTATATTTCAGATTGAGAAGTCTTACGAGTACGGTAGCGATAAGAATCGTGTTCGCAGCCGCGTAAGTTCCTCTTTTTTCATGGGTGAGATCCCAGAATCCGTCGAGGGGATGCGTTAAGCAATAAAGGGAGAACTTAAGTGAATCCCAATATTTCGCATCGAAGGTCTTCCTGAACCAGCCGAGGATTCCGCCCACTACACTATTTTTCTTAACTTCTGTATTTGCCATAATATGTTCTCTCTGGTCAAAGCTTTATCTGTTGCTGCCCATCTTAGCGAGCTTGCGGGCTTCTTTCTTAGCTTTTTCTCTTTCCCTGAAATCCTGACGCTGCTTCTTGTGATACTCTCTTATCTCTTCCCTGGTCATATTATCCTCGGGATCAGGGAATCTGAATACGTCGGAAGTAGCTATCTCGATCTTCATGTTTCTGTACTTCTCGATTCCGAGAGGAATGAGGAAGACTAGAAGGATGATGGCTACCGTTATAAAGAGATGGCTCTGAACCCATTCCTTACGGTATTCCTTGAATGCCTTGGAATAATTCTCGTCATCATACTTGAGCTCGAAATAATCCATTGCTTCCTTGTATCTTTCCTGACGGAGGAGAGAACGTCCGATTCCGATGTAAGCAAGATCGTAGTTTCCGTCGGCATCGAGTACTCTCTGCCAGGATTCTCCGGAAGCTTCATATTCACCGCGGTCAAACTGATCGATCGCGTTGTAGATATTCTGTCCGAAATCACTGAGAACGAAATAAGTTATGGAACAGTCGGCCTGGTCAAGTACGAGAAGATCGTATCCGATATGCTCGATACCGATGGGACGTCTGAAATATCCGTCCATATTACCGTTTCCGCCGAATCCGAAGACCATGCGTCCCTGATCGTCATATCCGAAAAGTCTTCCGCGGTTTCTGTCGAGACATACATAGATATCATTCTCAAATGCGGTTACATCGGAGAAGGATGAAGGTCCCGAGTATCCGCCTGCGGAACCCCAGTAGATATCTCCGCAGTTGAGCCAGTTACCGTTATTTACAAGAATGTTGTTTCCGAGAAGGTTAAGCCTTCTGACCGAATCAACCTTAAGATCATCGAGAGCCTGAGCATCCGATACGGGAACGCTGGCATAAATGAAGCCTTCATAATCCATATAGATGTTGCTGTACTCGGTAGGAACGTCAACCGGCATACGGTCGATCTGTTCCTGGGTGGCAAACTTCTTCCAGATATAATCCCAAAGATCGTAAGGAGCCTTTGTGGCACCGATGAAGCCTGCGAACGTTCCGTCAGCCTCATACTTGAGAAGACCCTTGTTGATACCGTCGGATATGCAGTAAACTCTCTCAGCGGTGTCGACGACCAGCTTATTGGGAAGGAAGATCGTATCTGCCGAAAGAGCGGAGTCAACGGGAAGGTCAAACTGCATCAGATAATTGAGATTGGGATCAACCTTTACGATTCGGTTGTTGCCCTTATCGGCTATGAAGATATTACCGTCCTCGGAGATTGCAATATCGGTAGGTCCGCTCAGATTGGAAGGTCCGGGAGCGAGCTTGATCGATGAGAACTCATGATCGTATACGAGACCCAGATCGGGATCCGTGGCAAGAACAACGATCTTGTTGTTTCCGGTATCACAGATATATACATATCCGTCATGCTGATATATTCCGGAGGGATTGTTCAATCTCTCGGGAAGTCCGAGCTCGGAAGATGTGAAAACCTTGAATACCTCATATACATCGGGAGTATCCTGTACATCACCCCAATAATCGTAAATGTAAGTATAGCTTCTGTGCTCAACAGCATCCGAATGCATGGGAACACTGAGTATTCCTATGGCAGCTGCTGCAAGGACCGCACCTATTCTTTTGATCTGAAAATGTAAGGGCTTCTTCATAATTGTTAATCCTTAAGTCCGGAGGATGCCATGGTTTCAAGTATCTGGCTCTCGGAGAATATGAATATTGCTATAGGTACTATCATCAGAACGACAAGTACGGCTGCCGCTTCACCCGTTCTCGCGATACCGCCGGCCTGGATCTGCTGCATTGCGAAGGGAAGGGTTTTCATTTCCTCGGAATAGATAACTGTTGAAGCTTTGTTGTTCCAAAGTGCCTGTACCGAGAAAATAATGAGTGTCAGCCATGCGGGCTTGACGTTCGGCATTACTATCTTACTGAAAACGGTCCACTCGGTCGCACCGTCTATCTTCGCCGCTTCGATAAGTGAGGTGGGAAGTCCTTCCATGAACTGCTTCATAAGGAAGAGACCCATCGGGAATGCGAATGCGGGAATGATTATTGCCCAGTAAGTATCAATCATGTGAAGCTTACTCATGATGATGTAGTTGGGAATCTGGGTAACATATCCGGTGAACATCATTGCCACGGTTACAAGCTTGAAGAATGTCTTTCCGCCGGGGAACTCATACTTTGCAAGAACGAAAGCCGCCATTGATGCAATGATCAGATGTCCCGCGGTTCCGACTCCCGTAATGAATACGGTGTTGAACATGTATCTGGAGAAGGAAACCCATGACTTTCCGAGTGTTACGAACAGATCGGAAAAGTTATCAAGCGTGGGATTCTGTGCAAATATCCTGGGAGGGAATTTGAACAGCTCGTCGAGAGGCTTGAGTGCCGAC
>JAILOC010000056.1 GCA_024691045.1 Lachnospiraceae bacterium
TAAGCAGACAAGTGTATATTTCTGCCAAAGCTGCGGATATGAATCGGCAAAATGGATGGGGCAGTGCCCGGGGTGCCACGAATGGAATACGTTCGTGGAAGAGCCTGTTGTAAAGGCTGATCCCGGGAGTGCCTCTTTTCGCATATCTTCAGCAGCAAAGGGAGGGGGCGCCGGAAAAGGCGTTACCGGGATCACATCCCTTAATGATGTCTCGCTTAGCGAAGGCAAAAGAGATTCCTCCGGCATTGCCGAACTGGACAGAGTTCTGGGCGGCGGAGTAATGAAGGGCTCGCTTACCCTTATCGGAGGAGACCCCGGTATAGGTAAATCCACCCTTCTTCTCCAGGTATGCAGAAATATGTCGGATGCGGGCCTTAAGGTACTTTATGTATCCGGTGAGGAATCCAAGGCTCAGATCAGAATGAGAGCAGACCGTATAGGAAAGTTCTCCGGAGAGATGAAGCTTTTGTGTGAGACCGATCTTGATGTGGTCTCGGAAGCTGTCCGTTCGGATAAACCTGACATCTGTGTCATAGACTCCATCCAGACCATGTACAGCACGGAGGTATCCTCAGCACCCGGATCCGTATCCCAGGTAAGAGAATCCACCCAGATCCTTATGCAGCTTGCCAAGGTTCTCGGTATATCCATATTTATAGTCGGACATGTGACCAAGGAAGGAACCGTAGCGGGTCCCAGAGTACTTGAGCACATGGTTGATACCGTGCTATATTTTGAAGGCGACAGACATGCTTCTTACCGTATACTCAGAGGTGTTAAGAACCGTTTCGGTTCCACCAATGAGATAGGCGTTTTTGAGATGAGAAGCGAGGGCCTTATGGAAGTGACCAATCCTTCCGAGTACCTGCTGGACGGAAGGCCCGTGGATGCTTCGGGTTCCGTGGTATCCTGCAGTATGGAAGGCACCAGACCTATTCTCATAGAGATCCAGAGCCTTGTGTGCAGGTCCAATCTGGGAGTTCCCAGAAGACAGGCATCGGGCATTGATTATAACAGGGTAAACCTTCTTATGGCCGTCCTTGAGAAGAGGTGCGGACTTCACCTCGGTGACTGTGACGCGTATGTCAATCTGACCGGAGGTATGAAGCTGTCGGAACCCGCCCTTGACCTTGCCATGGTCCTTGCCATAGTGTCTTCTTTTAAAAATGTATGCATTCCTCCCGACGTGGTGGCATTCGGGGAAGTAGGCTTATCGGGAGAGGTGAGGACAGTATCCCAGGTATCCCAGAGAGTATCCGAGGCTGTAAGGCTGGGTTTTAAGACCATCATCGTCCCTGCATCAGTTCTTGCAGAGGCTAAGAAAGCAGGCGGTAAAGATACCGAGATCATCGGTGTTTCCAATGTCAGGGAAGCTTCCGATAAAGTTATGTAATTTTTGCTTGCCTTGTAAAATGGCTTGTTGTATAATACGTGAGTCGGTCGTTTTATGACTAATAGGGGAATAGTACAATGGTAGTGCGGCGGTCTCCAAAACCGTTAATGGGAGTTCGATCCTCTCTTCCCCTGCTCTGAAGCGTTTCCTTTTAAGGAGACGCTTTTTTTGTTATAATTTTAGACGGTTTGGAGGTGCGTATGGACCGTAAAATAATTCATGATTACATTCTATCCATAGGCGGGAGCGAAGAGCTCTGGGAGAGGATCTCGGCCAATGAGGGCGTATATAAGGAACTGGAGTTTTGGTGCACTGACGGAAACCTTCTGGGCGAGTATAACCCCTGCGGGATTTCCATATCCGATTGCATAGCCTGGCAGGTGGATCATTTCAAGGCTTATATGGACAGAGAAGAGAACAACAGATGGCACAGGGAGAGGCTCTTTTTGCAGTCCCTGGAGACCCTGCTTGACGTCAGTGACGGAAAAGAAGACGTCCTTCGCAAAATAATGGGAGAAAACGGAGAATCGGGAACTGACAGGGAAGATGTCTGACCTGAAACCGGGCTTAAAAAATACGGTTTTTTTGTTTTTTGACACTTGTATCATATTAAAAATATGTTAAGATATTAGGTGTCTGCCCTTTGAGTGGACATACATCAAAAAGCGGGGATACGAATATGGGGAATACGACTGATTCATCTGAATACCTGCGCGCTTTGATGCAGGATTATAAAATGAAAATAGGTCCTCTGTGCGATTATCTTCCCTGGCTGGGACAGGCCACGGAAAGTGCCGTCAGCAATTATTCCGGAAACGGGGTCACTGACGCCAGCATTTCTTTTCCGGTATATTCATCGGAACTTATGGGATTTATCAAAGCCTGTAAGATATCCGGACTTATGGACCGCAATTACCCTTATGTATATTCCAGAAGAGCCATCAAGACTCATGATCAGGATCGCAGGCTTATAGTCAGCGCCACCTGGAAAGAATGGGATGTACTGTGCGGAATCTTGAGCAAATATGTTCTCGGAGGTCAGACCAGATCTTCTTATTGGAGAGAAGGAATCACCGAGCAGATCTTTTATCTGACGGTCAGTAAGATGAGGGAAATTACCGATTTCTGGGACGGAAATACAAGTAATTGATGCGAGACTTAATTCGCAGCGAACGGGAGAGTTCAGATGGGTGACAAATCAATTCAGAAAAAGCAGTACATTATCGATGTGGCGTCTAAGGTCTTCGCAGAGATGGGTTACAAGAATGTGACCATGAAGGATGTTGTAGATGCCTGCGAGATCTCAAGGGGCGGACTATATCTTTACTACGAGAGCACCGCACAGCTGTTTATCGATGTTATGAAGTCTCAGGCAGAGGCAGGAAGCGATTTCACTTCTCTTATCAGTGATGATGCGACTGCAGCAGATATTCTTCTTCTTTTCCTTCAGGAGGAGAAGAAAGAGCTCTTCAAGAAAAAGAACAATCTGAATCGAGCATATTACGAATTCTATTTTGATGAGAAGCCTTCCAAGGCAGACAATGTCCTTAAGAAGAAATTCGATTCAAATATCAAGATGATAGGAAAGCTTATCGAGATCGGCGTTGAGAGCGGGGAGTTTACCTGTGAGGATCCTCTCACAGCAGCCTTCAACATCGTGTATCTGATCGAGGGAATGAAGACCACTGCACTTACACTCGGTATATCATCCGATTCCTATGACAGACAGATCCTTTACATACTGGAGTCACTCGGAGTCGAAGCATGAACTTGATCATAGCATAAAAACAAGAAGGCTTCAGAAGGGGAAAATCTTTTCTGAGGCCTTTTTTAAGAAAGAAGGATATAAAATGAGCGTCAGAAGAGTCTATGTAGAAAAGAAAAAACCTTATGCCGTACAGGCGAAGCACTTAAGACACGATATCAGGAATTTCCTCGGTATCAAGATCGATGACATGAGAGTGTTCATCAGATACGATTCCGAGAATATTTCGGATGCTACTTTCGAAACAGCCTGCAAGACGGTTTTTTCGGAGCCTCCCGTTGATGATATCTATCAGGAAAAGCTCCCTCTTGATGAGGGCACAAGAGTATTCTCTGTTGAGTTCCTTCCCGGACAGTTCGACCAGAGAGCAGACTCTGCCGTTCAGTGTGTAAAGTTCTTAAATGAGAACGAAGATCCCATTATCCAGACTGCAGTTGTTTATGCGGTTATCGGTAATGTTACGGATGATGAATTTGCCCGTATCAAGGGATATCTCATCAACCCCGTAGACTCAAGAGAAGCAGGAATGGATAAACCTGACACTCTTGTCGTAAATTATCCCGATCCCGAGGATGTTAAGACCTTTGACGGTTTTGCAGACAGCCCCGAGGCAGAGCTTAAGATGCTCTATGATTCTCTCGGACTTGCTATGACCTTCAAGGATTTCCTTCACATCCAGAACTATTTCAAGAATGACGAACACCGTGATCCTACCGTAACCGAGATCAGAGTTCTCGATACATACTGGTCGGATCACTGCCGCCACACCACTTTCTCCACCGAACTTACCGGAGTTAAGTTTGATGAGGGTGCATACAAGGCAGCTTTCGAGAAGTCCTTCGAAGAGTATATGAATACCAGAAAGGATCTCTTCGCTGACCGTCCCGACAAGTTCTCCTGTCTTATGGATCTTGGAACCATCGCAGCTAAGCGCCTGAGAAAAGAGGGAAAGCTCGAGGACGAAGAGAAGTCAGACGAGATCAACGCATGCTCTATTGTAGTACCCGTTGAGATCGAAAAAGAAGGCAAGAAAGAGACAGAAGAGTGGCTTGTATTTTTCAAGAACGAGACTCATAACCATCCCACCGAGATCGAGCCTTTCGGAGGCGCTGCTACATGTCTCGGCGGAGCTATCAGAGATCCCCTTTCAGGAAGAGGATATGTATATCAGGCAATGCGTGTGACCGGTGCTGCCGATCCCACTAAGCCCGTATCCGAGACTCTTCCCGGAAAGCTTCCTCAGAAGAAACTTGTAAGAACCGCAGCAAGCGGATATTCATCATACGGAAACCAGATCGGTCTTGCTACCGGCTATGTCAAGGAAGTATATCATCCCAATTACGTAGCTAAGCGTATGGAGATCGGTGCGGTTATGGGTGCCGCTCCCAGAAAGAACGTTATCAGAGAAAATTCCGATCCCGGTGATATCATCATCCTTCTCGGAGGAAGAACCGGACGTGACGGAATCGGCGGAGCTACCGGTTCATCCAAGGCACACAATGTAAAGTCAATCGATACCTGCGGTGCCGAGGTTCAGAAGGGTAATGCTCCTACTGAGAGAAAGATCCAGAGACTCTTCAGACGTCCCGAGGTTACAAAGCTTATCAAGAAGTGTAATGACTTCGGTGCGGGCGGTGTCAGCGTAGCTATCGGTGAGCTTGCAGACGGTCTCGTAGTTAACATGGATAAGGTTCCCAAGAAGTATGCAGGCCTTGACGGAACCGAGCTTGCAATCTCCGAATCACAGGAGAGAATGGCAGTTGTAGTAGCACCTAAGGCTGTTCAGGAATTCCTTAAGTATGCGGGCGAAGAGAACCTTGAGGCTGTAGAAGTTGCAGTCGTAACCGAAGAGCCCAGACTCGTTCTTCAGTGGAGAGGAAAGGATGTAGTTAATATCGCCAGAGCTTTCCTTGATACCAACGGAGCTCATCAGGAGACTCAGGTTGAGGTTGAATCTCCTTCCGCAGATTCCTATTTTGACAAATATGCACTTGATAATGTAGCTGAGGATGTTAAGAATAAGGATTACTCCAAGGCTCTTATCGATACACTTTCCGATCTTAATGAGTGCTCACAGAAGGGCCTTGTTGAGATGTTTGACTCATCCATCGGAGCAGGATCCGTAGTAATGCCTTACGGTGGTAAATATCAGCTTACCGAAGAGCAGGCAATGATTGCTAAGCTTCCCGTGCTTGAGGGCAAGACCGATACCGTAACCATGATGAGCTACGGCTTCGATCCTTTCCTTTCAAGCTGGTCACCTTATCACGGTGCAATCTATGCGGTTACCGAGTCTCTCGCACGTATAGCTGCAAACGGCGGTGATGTAAGCAAAGTAAGACTTACTTTCCAGGAATACTTCAGAAGAATGGATGAGAGACCGACCCGCTGGAGCCAGCCTTTCGCAGCACTCCTCGGATCCTTTGATGCACAGATCGGTTACGGACTTCCTTCCATTGGCGGTAAGGACTCCATGTCCGGAACCTTTGGCGATATCGATGTTCCTCCGACACTTGTGTCATTTGCAGTCGATATCTCCAGCCTTAAGACTGTTATCACTCCCGAACTCAAAAAGGCAGGCAACAAGCTTGTTCTCTTCAAGATTAAGAAGGACAAGGACTTCAAACCCGAGTATGCACAGGTTCTTAAGCTTTACGATGCGGTTTATAAGCTTATCTCTGACAAGGCAATCGTCAGCGCATATGCACTTGATTCCAAGGGACTTGCAGCTGCAGTAGCCAAGATGGGAATGGGCTGCGGACTCGGAGCTAAGATAGAAAGCACTGTTTCCGAGAAGGACGTATTCGGAAACGGACTCGGAAATATCGTTGCAGAGATTCCCGCAGATAAGGCAGCGGCTGTTTCAGCGCTTCTTGATGCGGATGAATTCGAAGTTGTCGGTGAGGTTATTGCTTCCGGCTTCGAATATGCAGATGCAAAGGTTTCTTATGATGACCTTAAGAAGGCTTGGACCGGAACGCTTGAGAGCGTATTCCATTCAGTATCAACCGATGAGAAGGATAAGGTGGAGATTCCCGAGTACAAGGCTCCCGAAGTATACGTATGCAAGAATAAGGTAGCTAAGCCCACCGTATTCATCCCCGTATTCCCCGTACCCAACTGCGAGTATGATTCTGCCAAGGCTTTCGAAAGAGCCGGTGCAAATGCGGACGTACGCGTATTCAGAAACCTTACCGCAGAGGATATCAGAGAGTCGGTTGACGAATTCAGGAAAGCAATCTCACAGGCTCAGATGATCATGTTCCCCGGCGGATTCTCCGCAGGTGATGAGCCCGACGGTTCGGCGAAGTTCTTCGCTACCGCATTCAGGAACGCATCCATCAAGGAAGCGGTCGAAGAGATGCTAGATAAGAGGGATGGACTTGTCCTGGGTATCTGTAACGGATTCCAGGCGATCATCAAGCTCGGACTTGTACCGAGTGGTAAGATCACCGGTCAGAACGCAGAGTCACCCACACTTACCTTCAACACCATCGGCAGACATATCTCCAAGATGGCTTATATCAAGGTTGTATCCGACAAAAGCCCCTGGCTGCAGGAAGCAAAGCTCGGAAATGTATACGCTAACCCCGCATCACACGGTGAAGGCCGTTTCATAGCTCCCGAGAACGTACTTGACGATCTCTTCAAAAACGGACAGATCGCAACCGTATATTCGGATCCGGACGGCAACACCTCAATGGATGAGTACTACAACATCAACGGATCGTTCAGATGCGTCGAAGGTATCACATCACCCGACGGAAGAGTCCTCGGAAAGATGTGCCACTCCGAGCGTATCGGAAACGGAGTTGCTGTCAATATCTACGGCGAGCAGGATCTTAAGATCTTCGAATCCGGAGTCAAATACTTCAAATAAGAAACAAGCTGCGGGCCGGACAAACATCGGCCCGCATTTTTTGATTCGGGTCTGTACCGACCTCAAAATGAAAAATGAACAACATTAATTACGACAAGTTAATGGAAGATATGCTGAGTGAACGGGGGGACGGTTCCTCCGTTCACAAGGTTGCTGTCCTTCTGCACTCATGCTGTGCTCCGTGTTCGAGTGCGTGCATAGAAAGACTCTGCGACAGATGCGATGTCACGGTTTATTACTACAACCCCAACATCGGTGATGAAGCGGAATATCTCAAGAGAAAAGAAGAACAGATCAGGCTCATTAATGCATACAACGCAGAGAAGAAGGGAAAGTATGAGATAAAGATACTTGATGCCGATTACGATCCGTCTTCTTTTGCCGAAATGGCGAAGGGGCTGGAGGACTGCCCCGAAAGAGGAGCAAGATGTCACAAGTGCTATGAGCTCAGAATGAGACGTACTGCTGTGGCGGCACTGAAGGAAGGGAGCTTTGATTATTTTGCAACGACGCTTACCCTGTCACCTCTTAAGGACAGCGAAGCCATAAACCGGATCGGACTTAAGATAGAAGAAGAAACCGGAATGAAATACCTCCCCTCCGATTTCAAGAAAAGAAACGGATACCTGCGTTCAATAGAATTATCCAAACAGTACGATCTCTACAGGCAGAACTTCTGCGGATGCGTTTATTCCCGCCCGAAAGAGTGAAACTGGGGAACGTCTTACGCTGTTTCAGAAATTGCGGGAACGGTCTGTTTTTTGTATAATAAGTATTTGGTACGTTTCACCTGCGTTTTATGAAAGGAAAGCGAAAGATGAATTGTCCGAATTGCGGTGGTGCTTTAAAGATAAAAGATAATAAGAGGATCTGTGAGTACTGCGGTTACGAAGAGTTCATCCCCCAAAACGGTAACGGGGATGATTTCTATAATCTCATGGTCCTCAATGAGAGTAATACCCCGGATGATATCACCGTACAGCTTGCGGAGAGCAATCTCGGATTTATCTTAAGAAGCGGAGAGGCTATAGCTAAGGATGTTCCTCCCGGGTATCATACGATGGTCGTTACCTGCGGAACAATGACCGAGTACCGTTCGATCTGTGTACCCGGTGACGGAAAAGCGGTCAAGGTATTTGTTGCAAAGGGCTTGTACGGAATTTCGATAAGAGTTTCGGAACCCGGTGCCCCCGACAGAACCACCGGACCTGTTGTGGGTACCATAACGGGGACGAGAACGGGCGCGAATATGATGAATCAGGAGATGGCGCTTTCGATAATGGCACTGGTCTTCAGTATTATCATTCCTTTTATCGGTCTGATACTGGCTTTAGTCGATCTCGGCAATACCAAAAAACAGGGGAAAAAGACCCATCCGACCACGATCGTCGCATTAGCCATAGCCGGTGCAAGATTTGCGTTAATGTTCATTTTGCTGATAATTGGAATCGTGGCGCAGGGATTATAACGGAATGACGGTTTGTCCGCATTCCCGATAAGGAGTTTTTTGATGAAAAGTATTCTTGATCTATTAAGTGAAGAAGTTGGAAGTGCCTTTGAAAAGGCGGGATATAAAAAAGAAGCCGGTAAGGTTTCCGTATCCAACCGTCCCGATCTGTGCGAATATCAGTGCAACGGTGCAATGGCTCTTGCAAAGGAATTCAAATGTGCACCCAAGGCTATCGCCGATGCGGTTGTTGAGGTGCTTAAGGACAGCAATGCATTCGAATCTGTCGAAGCGGTCATGCCCGGGTTCATCAATATGAACATCAGCTCATCCTTCCTTGCAGACTATGTAAAGAAGATGGCAGAGGATGATAAGTACGGCATCGATCTTCCCGATCCCAAGACAATAGTTGTTGACTACGGCGGGCCCAATGTCGCAAAGGCTCTCCACGTAGGACACCTTCGTCCCGCAATAATCGGAGAGAGCATTAAGCGTATTCTCAGATACATGGGTCACAACGTGATCGGTGATGTGCACATGGGAGACTGGGGAAAGCCCATGGGTCTTGTTATGGTCGAGATTCAGGAAAGACAGCCGGACCTTCCCTATTTTGACGAAAGCTTTACCGGGGAATATCCCAAGGAGCCTCCTTTTACCGTAAGGGATCTCGAAGAAATCTATCCCACGGCATCCGCAAAGAGCAAGGAGGATCCCGATTACAACGCAAGAGCACTCGAAGCGACTCTCAAGCTTCAGAGCGGCGTCAGGGGCTACCGTGCTTTATGGGATCATATAATCAATGTATCCGTTAACGATATGAAGCATATTTACGAAAGGCTTCATGTGGACTTCGACCTCTGGAACGGCGAGAGCACCGTTCAGTATCTGATCCCCGATATGGTAAAGGAGATGAAGGAGAGCGGTGTCGCTTATGAAAGCGAAGGTGCTCTGGTCATCGACGTAAAGGAAGACACCGACACCAAGGAGATACCTCCCTGTATCGTCGTTAAATCGGACGGAGCAAGTCTCTACAACACCACAGACCTTGCGACCATCAAGGAGCGTGTTGCCAAATACGATCCCGCACAGATCATCTACATTACCGATAAGCGTCAGGATCTTTATTTCGAGCAGGTTTTCAGGGCTGCGCGCAAGGCGGGACTTGTATCCGACAAGGTAACTCTTTCACACATCGGATTCGGTACGATGAACGGCAAGGACGGCAAGCCCTTCAAGACCCGTGACGGCGGCGTTATGCGTCTCGAGAGTCTCATCACCGAGATCCAGGATGAGATGTTTGCCAAGATAAAGGAAAACAAGGATATCGATGATGCGGAAGCCAGACAGACCGCAGACCTTGTAGGTCTTTCCGCACTCCTTTACGGTGACCTGTCCAACCAGGCAGTCAAGGATTATGTATTCGACATGGAGAGGTTCATTTCCTTCGAAGGAAATACCGGCCCCTATATTCTCTACACAATAGTCCGTATCAAATCCATTATCGCAAAGTATGCCGCTCAGGGAGGAGACGTATCCTCACTTAAGATCGGAACTCCGGTAAATGCATCGGAAAAGGACCTTATGAAGGCTCTTTCCTCCTTTGCACAGACAATGGACAGTGCTGCGGGCGAGCTTGCACCCCACAGGATCTGCGCATACATCTATGACCTTGCCAATGCGCTCAATTCCTTTTATCATGAGACCAAGATCCTTTCGGAAGAGGATGAGACCAAAAAGGGAGAGTATATCGCACTCATCGATTTCACCAGAAAGGTGCTTGAAACCTGCATCGACCTGCTTGGGTTCTCGGCTCCGGACAGAATGTGATTCACAGATCACTGCCGCAGACAATGAATAAAAAGCACTCCGTACACGCTTGCGAGATACGGAGTGTATTTTTATGAAATTGTCTGTGAAGCAGTATCGCACATTCATGAGCAAAAAGCATACGCGGTAGCGGATGCTGAGGTGCGAAGCTCCGTTTTTGCGAATGGATATGCGATACTGTGGCAGTGATCGTTGCGAGTGAAATCCTCACTTTTTTACCGAAAAATTATTTTATAAAAAAAGTGCATTTTTTTGTTGACAATATAGCCTCGGATATGTAAAATAGCCTTTGTCGGTCGGCGAAAGCCGATGTCAAAATGGAATCTTAGCTCAGCTGGGAGAGCATCTGCCTTACAAGCAGAGGGTCATAGGTTCGAGCCCTATAGGTTCCATTTTTTTTAGGCGAGGTAGCTCAGTTGGCTAGAGCACGCGGTTCATACCCGCGGTGTCGAGAGTTCGAATCTCCCCCTCGCTACGCTGATGTGGCTCAGTCGGTAGAGCGTCGCCTTGGTAAGGCGGAGGTCACCAGTTCGATTCTGGTCATCAGCTC
>JAILOC010000058.1 GCA_024691045.1 Lachnospiraceae bacterium
TGCATTTGCTCCGCCCTGAAATCTGATGATGATATCGGAATCCTGGGCAAGCATATCGGTGATCTTGCCTTTTCCTTCATCACCCCAGTTAGCGCCTACGATCGCTGTGACCATTTAATTTCCGCCTTTCAAATCTAAAACAACTTGTTCCGGGGATAAGCCCCGACTGTCTATTATATGTTAATGCTTTATTTTAGTAAAGCATTAAATCAAACATTTATCTCGGCGCCCATTCCGAGCACGTCCGCATTGGCCTTAAGCACAGGATCCACCACATCCCTGAGGTAAACCTCGACCTGTCTGGGAGCACGTCCGACATAGTTTTCGGGCTTTAATGTCTTCTTAAGATCGTCAAGGTTCATTCCGAAGCCGGGATCGGCTGCGATCATCTCGAGAAGGTCGTTGTCACGTCCCTCTTCCTTGACATGCCTGCCCGCTTCCATGGAAAGGGTTCTGATCTTCTCATGAAGCTCCTGACGGTTTCCGCCGTTCTTTACGGCATCCATCATGATGTTCTCGGTAGCCATGAAGGGGATCTCTGCCATGAACTGCTTCTCGATGACCTTGGGATATACCTTCATTCCGCCGGGAGCGGTGATGTTCATGCACAGATCGAGTATTCCGTCGGTTGCAAGGAAGCCCTCGGGAACGGAAAGTCTCTTATTTGCGGAATCGTCGAGGGTTCTCTCAAACCACTGTACGCTGGATGTGATCGCAGGATTGAGCGCATCTACCATTACGTATCTTGCAAGGGAAGCGATCCTTTCGCTTCTCATGGGATTTCTCTTGTAAGCCATTGCGGAAGATCCGATCTGGGTCTTCTCGAAGGGCTCTTCAACCTGCTTTAAGTGCTGGAGAAGTCTGATATCGTTGCTCATCTTGTGAGCTGAAGCGGCGATACCTGCAAGTACGTTGACCACTCTTGTATCAACCTTACGTGAATAGGTCTGCCCGGATACGGGATAAACCGCATCGAATCCCATCTTCTTAGCGATCATGGGATCGATCTTGTCTATAGTCTCATCATCTCCGTTAAAAAGCTCCTTGAATGAAGCCTGGGTTCCGGTTGTTCCCTTTGAACCGAGGAGCTTGAGAGAACCGAGGACATAATCAAGGTCCTCAAGATCGATCATGAACTCATTCATCCACAGCGTCGCTCTCTTGCCTACGGTAGTGGGCTGAGCGGGCTGGAAATGGGTAAATGCGAGTGTGGGAAGATCCTTATATTCATCGGCAAATTTCGCGAGATTGGAGATGACATTGAGGAGCTTCTTACGGGTAAGCTCAAGCGCTTCCTTCATAAGAATGATGTCGGTATTGTCACCCACATAGCAGCTGGTCGCGCCGAGGTGGATGATGCCGGCAGCCTTGGGGCACTGCTGTCCGTATGCATAAACATGGCTCATTACGTCGTGGCGTACGACCTTTTCCCTTTCGCGTGCCACATCGTAATTGATGTCCTCTGCATGGACTTTAAGTTCATCTATCATTTCCTGAGTGATGACGGGCTTGCCGTTTTCGGAAAGTCCGAGTTCCATCTCAGTCTCAGCAAGTGCGATCCAGAGCTTCCTCCAGGTACGGAACTTCTTGTCCTGTGAAAAGATGAACTGCATCTCCCTGCTTGCGTATCTCTCGGAGAGCGGGCTTGAATAGCAATCTGTAGCCATAATAAAACCTTTCTAATAATGCTTGCTTCTTTACGTACCGTTTATGTATCAGAGCTCTTTTCCGGTAAGGAGTCTGTATCCCTCAAGGTACTTGGCGATGGTCTTGTCAACGATGTCCTGAGGAAGTGTCCAGTCATGGTTTCCGTCGTTAGCCTTGAGCCAGTCACGTGCAAACTGCTTGTCAAAGGAAGGCTGTCCCTTTCCTGCCTCATAGCCTTCGAGAGGCCAGAATCTGGAGGAATCGGGAGTGAGCATCTCATCGCCGAGTACTACATTGCCGTTTTCATCAAGTCCGAACTCGAACTTGGTATCGGCGATTATGATGCCTCTGGTAAGTGCATAATCGGCACACTTCTTATAAAGAGCAATGGTAAGATCCTTAAGCTGCTTTGCGAGCTGCTCGCCCTTTCCGGGATAGTACTTCTCAAGATGTGCGATGGACTGTTCATAAGAGATGTTCTCGTCGTGATCGCCGATCTCAGCCTTGGTGGAAGGGGTGTAGATGGGCTCAGGGAGCTTCTCGCTCTCTTTGAGTCCCTCAGGAAGCTTAATTCCGCAGACGGTGCCGTTCTTCTGATATGAAGCCCAGCCGCTTCCGGTGATATATCCTCTTACGATGCACTCAAGGGGAAGCATCTCGAGCTTCCTGCACATCATGGAATTGCCGACAAACTGAGGCTGTCTGAAGAATTCGGGCATCTCATTATTATCAACGGTGATCATATGGTTGGGAACGATGTCCTTAGTGTAATCGAACCAGAATTTAGACATCTGGGTAAGGACGGTGCCTTTCTTGGTGACGATATTATGAAGGATCACGTCGAAACAGCTGATCCTGTCGGTTGCCACCATGATGAGGGAATCCCCGTTATCATAGATCTCTCTTACTTTTCCTGCTTTTACCGGCTTAAGTTCTTCCATTTTCTATCTCCTCCAAATGGTCTTTACAAAGACCAAAATACTATACACTTTTATACCCGTTGATGCAAACCTTAATAGATTGACGAACGCCGTTGCGGGGACACATCTGTTTTTATGCGATTTTAGAGCGATGCTTTAGCTGTTCTTAGGAATGCATCTACCTCAGCACAATTTCGCCGTGACGGCGAAATTAGCGAACCTGAGCAATGGATTGCGAATGTGAGCGGTGCGGGGCCATCGGAGTATATGCATTCCTTAGAACAGCTTAGCGAGCGACCAATGAGCATAAAAACAGATGTGTCCCTGCGACGGTTACAGCAATGATCTACAATTCGTTTTCGGGTTCGAATTTTTCGGTCATTTCAAGGATCTCCTGTGCGTACATCGGATAAGTCCTGGCAACATCCGTGATCTCATCCTTGGCAGAGCGTGCCCTGGTCTCGTTGTAGTCGATCTGTTCGCGGAGTGCCTGACGTCTCAGGATCAGTCCGTGGCGGAGCTCCACCATCTCTCTTTTATCAAGAAGTGCGGCAATCTGGTCGATCCATCTGGCGGGGCTGGTCACATGATATCTTGCAAGAAGCCTTATGAGGTCCTCCTTGGCCTGGTGAAGGCCGGTTGTGTTCTCATTGAACTGCCTGCGGTCCTCCGCTTCCTGCTTATACATTCCCCAGAGCTGCTCAAGCTCCTGACCGTTCTTGCACTCGTACTTGATGTAGAGATATGACAGGAGATTCCTGTTATTGACATATCTGATCTTGACAGTGTTCTGGAGCTGAATGAGCTTGCCCATGTTGCCGGACGCGCGGCCGAGCTCCTTGTCCGCATCGATGTACCTGACGCATACAACGGTTATCGCGATCGCCGCCGCGGCAATGCAAAGGAAATATCCGATATAGACGTTCATATCAAGTGCAAACTGCATGACCGCAAGGATGACCATAAGGCCTGCCGCTGCCGCAGCAAATATCACGGCCATACCGCGAAGATTCTCCATCGAATCCTTAAGCTCACTCTTTCTGAATGCGACCGCTTTTCTCTCACCGTCAAGTCGTTTTAAGTCCTTCTTGATGAGAACAGCCATGCGCTCGTTTTCCTTGATCGAAGCAAGACCGCCCTCGATCTCATTTTCCCTTCGTCTGAGCGAAGCAAACTGTTCATCGGTAAGAGGTGATTTTCTGGTACGGAATTTCTCGATATCGCTCTCATAGGAAAGGAGCTTTCTCGCAACCGAATTAACCTCGGCTCTCTGGGCATCGGGAAGAGCTTCTATCTCCTCCATGTCCTTGAGATATGAGGTTACCTTTTCGTATTCGCCCTTGAGCATGTCAATCTCACGGCTGCCTTCTGCTATCTGCTCAAGGCATTCCGCGATATATCTGGTACGCTGCTGCTGATCGTGGAAGTTTATTCCTTCACGTTCATAGACTATATCTTCAAATATGAGCTCATCGTCCGAAGATATGGCATGTGATGCTTTTTTGAAAAGTTTAGAAAAGAATCCCATTTAGTTCACCGGAACCATGCTTCTGTATTTTTCCTTAAGGCCTTCGAGGATATGCTCGTTATCGGCGTGCTCATCATCTTCTGCGATCTGCTGTCTTATATTCTTCATGATCATATGGGAGATGCCTTCGCCGGTTGCTTCGTATTCCTTTTTCAGTGCATCGATCTCACTTTCGATGGCTATCGAATCGGGACCGAGGTCCTGATTCTCCGCTACGTATTTGATGAACTGTGTTCCCGTCATTGAAAGCCTGAGTGCCGCGATATAGCTGTGACGGTGTTCGGGTGTTGCATCGTATTCAAAGGCCTTCCTGAAGCTTTCGGCGGCAAGACGGTACTTCATCATGCCGGCATACGAATAGCCGAGGTTGTGATATATGCTTCCCATAAAAGCGGTCTTGGCAGGGGAATTATCGCTCCCTTCCGCACTCCACTTATCGATTATGTTCCTGTAAGCGTGGATCGCGGCATCGTAATTTCCTGATTCCGCAAGATTGTCTGCCTGTTTTTTCTGGCGCTCCATTACAGACATGCCGGCGCCCATGGTGAGAGTCTTAACGGTCTCGAAGACAACGCTTCTTTCAAAAAGACCGGTGTATTCAAGAATGTATCTGCAGAAATCACCGAGGTTTGCCTTGCCGTGCAGCATGCCCATAAGCGCATCCGCAAGCTCGCGCAGGGCAAGGTCCCTGTAGATCCATTCGATCAGGTTCTTGTTCATTATCTGGTCATCTATCAGCACGGCATTTTCACGGAATGCAACGCAAAGCTCCTCTATGCAGTATACCGGTATCTCAATGCCGGGTATCACATAGGGGACCTGAGAATATATTCCGATGCCGAGTGAAATCCTTGATGCCATTACGGTAATGTTATCTCCTCTTCCCAAGTATTGGCCTTGGTGTGCGTAAATGCCCCGAGGCCCATGTCTTCTATCTGTATGCTGAGTGTCTTTATGCCTGACATAGATGCACTCAGCTTCATTCTTGTAAGCTCTCCCTCATATCCTTCGAGGGTAATGATGACGTCCGAATTGCCCGCGCCCGTAATTGACGAGACGGTAAGCGTGATATCGTTGCCTCCCGAGATATAGAACTCCACGGAGGCTACCGCTTCATACCAGCAGGTTCCCGCATCGAGCAGGGCATAGTACACATCGGATCCCTGACTCAGAAGATGCATTCCGATATTGCTGGAAAGCTTGTCATCTCCGAGGAATATATGATCGGGATGATCCTGAAGGGAGGGCTTATCCTTACCGGGACGTCCGTCATCAAGAAGGTTCTTGTCGAGCAGTGCATAAACCGCACCCTTGGAAAAGAGATTGGTTCCGCCGAATACCTTGCCCTTGCTGCACATATACTTGAGCGAATTGGGAAGGCCCTCGCTGTCGAAATCCTCACCTACGAGATAGTAGGAATAATCCTGTCCGAAAGAGCATCCGCTCTGTACAGCTCTGAACAGTATCGCATCAAATTCGTCGGGAAGAGTACCCCTGTCCTGAGGCAGTTCGAAATATGTGGTATCCGCATGTACAACCTGGGGTCTGGTGTGCTTGTTGACCGGAAGTGTTGTCATGCAGAGCTTTCTGTCATCTACGGTGAAAAGCATCGGATTTGAATAGATCTTGTCCTCACCCTGATGTGACACGTAATGATAGAAGCTTTCCGAATGGGTCATGAAATAGATCTTGTCGGTCTTGATATGAAGACTCTTCAGCGATTCCCTGATCAGATCCATCGCAAATGTCGTGACCTCGGGAAGTGTGAACATGACCGCTTCCATCCTGTCGGACGATCCGATATTCTGGAGAAGTCCGAATGCTCTCTTCAGATAAAGAGTGAAAAGGGAATCCGCGCCGTAGACCAGTCCGTCTATCTGGGTATCTTCACCCTCAAGCGCCTTGCGGTAGATATCCTCGACAAGAACACTCTCTCCGGCATCCGATGAAGCAAATGCTTCTTTGCCGAAGAACCACTGTCCGGCACCGTGCCTCTTGGAAAGAGCCATGGGAATGACATACTCCTCCGATCCCGCGACAAGCGAAACGGTTCTGATCTCGCCGTGATCGGAACTGTAGCTGATGCCGCAGGAAGTGTCATTAATGTCAAATCCCACAATATATCTTTTTCCGCTTCCGCCGAAGCCGCCGGGAAGTTTTAACATATCACTCCAGACTGAACAGTTTTCTGTTCATGAACTCCTTTTGATAGTATTCGTCGTAAAGCTTGTCGAAGGTCTTGCCGTCCTGAAGGGTGTTGCTTACGAGCATATCGGTTATGAGACCGAATCTCGTTCCTTCCGCGGGACCGAGAACATCATTCTTCCTGAGCACTCCGCTCGTACGAAGCTCCGATGCCGAACCCGTCTCTTCCGTGATGTAGTACTGTACGCACTCTCCGAAAAAGAGGATGAATTCCTTGAAGCATACACCTCCGCACACTTCTCTCATGCGTTCTTCTCTGTATTTTCCGGTCTCGCCGGAATCACTTGCAAAGGTGTAATGGATGATCGCGCTGTTTCCTTCGGATGCCCTGTAATCTATGATCGTTCTGTCGCACATGACATCGAGGACTTCAAGCAGCTTCATCCTCAGCTCACCCTCGGGGAACGAATCCTCGGAAAGGAAGCTCTGGAACATTCCGAGATGTATCCTCTCCTTCATCATCATGCCGAGAAGCTTTATAATTCTGACACGTATGTCATCATTTATCTCTTTGGGATTCTCCGAATAATACTTCAGGTATGCGAGTGCCGCTTCCTTGGGGAACTGCTCTCCTTCGCCTGCGAGTTTGCCAAGCTCTTCGAAAACATTCGGGGATATCAGCTTCTCGTGAACGAAATAGTCATAGCAGGACTGGAGCAGGAATGCCTTGACAACTTCCGTATCGGGATTCATCGTCAGATAATCGGCAAATATCTCATTCCTTTCACCGACAAACGCACCGCTGTAGAGCATCTGGATCAGCATGCGCTCTTCAAGACTTCTGCGGTCAACTCCGTAGCCTCCCGCCATCTTCCAGATATTCCTGAGGTCCTTGCACTGTCCGCGGTAATACTTCGAAAGATGCGAAAGGATGATGCCGTCCTTTTTGCCGAGGCTGATGCAATAGATAGCCGATGCGGTAAGAACGGGATCTTCTTCCTCGGCGGGTTCGGACAGCTGCCTGTCAAGGAAGGTCTGCATATATCTGGGATCCGCAAAATAAGGTCCGCAGTATTTGATCAGGTCATATATGGGCCTGTAGTCGGCGGTCATCAGCATGAGTCTCATGACTTCGCATCTGTTCGCGGGAGTCATAAGCTCGGGATGTGCTCCCTTAAGACCCGTTATGAGTGACGAACGGTCACCCTTCTGGGCGAAATGATCGAGAAGCTTGAGAAGGTATTCATCCGATGTATTTCTGTCAAGCTCCGCGGAAGCCGCAAGATTCTGATACCTGAGAATGTTGCTGTCATCGATCCTGTCATCCTTCTTCGATGAAGCAAGTGTGATCATATTGAATCTGTCGTTGTCATATACACAGTCGGATACGGCCTTCATGAACTTGCCGGGAAGCATGAGCTTTTCGAGAGTGTATTCACCGCTCTTTACAAATCTGTTCCCGTTTACATCCTCGAGTGCGATCACATAATCGCTGCCGTATACCGATATCCAGCCTCCGCCTTCCCCGAGCTTGTACTCCCAGGGATGCCTGAAGCCCTTCTGGTAAACATACGCCTTGACGAACCTGGGATCCGATGACTGGAGCCATACGGAAAAGAGCATGTCCGCGAAGATCCTCGCATTGCTCCTGTCGAGCGATGCGGGGCTTAAGACATCATAATAAACGGCCGCAAGATGTCTTGTGATGATCCCCTTTGAAATCTGGTCCATCGCAAAGCTTTCCATCTTGGGCTGATATACTTCGATGAGATTTCCGAGTTCTCTTTTATGCCTGATCACATAGTGATACAGATAAGCGGTATGAAGAGGATCGAGAGTATCGGACATCGAGAAATATTTAAGAACGTTCATGGGGATATCCTCGAAGGAATCCTCATCAAGGCTCATAACATAATTCTCGTAAAGATTGGTAAGTCTGATATCTTCAAGAGTTGCTTGCTTGTACCAGGCTGCGGATTCACTGTCACGCCTGAAGCTCCTGATGAGCTGTGAACAGATCTCTTCAAGTATGCGGTTATCGGGACTGACCGTATACATTGCCTCAAGATCCTTAAGAAGGAGGGGAAGTGCAGTCCTGCTTCTGCCGGAGATATAGAGAAGGTTTTCTTTCATCTCCTCCCCGAGCACATTTTTCCTGAGTCCGAAAAGGATAGTCTGAAGCGTATATCTGTCGGGCTCCGATGCAAGGGAAGGTTTATCCTTGAGAATGATCGCACCTTCGGCAAATATCGCAGGGCTGTTATGTCCTTCCTCGCAGAGCTTTCTCATTGCATTCCACATACCCTCCGCATCACCGTTTTCGGCGAAGCGTACCTTGGCGTGGAGCCATCTTACTCTCCAGTCATCGCTGAAGCGCTTGGACATATCATCTAAATGTCTCCGGGAACGCTTAGCTATCGTCTCGTTAGGAAGTGAGGTGCTGAGGAAATCAAGATATGCCATATCAAGGACGAAGGTCCTGGAATTGGACGCACGTCCGCTTTCGTTCTTTTCCAGTAGTTCGCTTGCATATCTGCAGGTCCACTCAGCTTCACTGTCCCTTCCCTGGATAAGGAGAAGATGTGCCTGCATCAGCTTGGCGGTGATATCGTATTCATCAAGCGTGAGCATCTGGTCGATCAGCCTGCCCATCTCGGCAATGAAAGCACTGCCTGCAGTGATGCCGAGCATACTGCGGATATAGCACTCCGTCACCTTTATGTTGAGGTTCTTTCTGGCGCGCTGCGTTTTGGAACTCTGCACGCCCCTGTCAATGCTCAGCCATACCGGAATGACGAGCTCCGTATATGAATTATAAAGAATGACTTTGCCGGGATGGAGTCCGGGAGCACATCCCGAAGGATCCACGAAAAGTCTTAAGGGACAGATGTTGCCGGAAAAGTCGGCACCCGAAAGTGTCTTGGCTTCCGTGAAGATAAATCCGCCTTCGCACTTTACGGAAAGACCGGTATATCCCCAGCCGTCCTTGCCTATTTCTATGCTTATCTCCTTGAGGTCGGAGGTTCTGTTCCTGGATGATACATTGACGTTGATCTCGCCGCCCCTGTAGGTGTAAGTGACACGGTTTTTCTTTCCCGCGTAGATAAGGAATTCCTCAACACCCTGCTCCGCTCCGCGCTTATGCGAAAGAGCCTTGTAGGAAAGCTTGGTCTGCGTATCGGCATCCGCAATTACATAGGGGAATTCCTTGGAATAGAAAAGCTCTACGGCCTCATCCCAATTCGATCTTGCAAGATTGGTGAAATGAAAGAGATTTTTAACAGGCCCGATGGATGACTCGGGTACGGACCTGATGATGTTTACGGTAAAAGGGATATAGTACTCTCCCATATTCGAGATAACGGAAAATACACCCTTTATGGTGTCTCCTTCGTTACAGTATTCCTTTTTGAGAAGATATGTGATCTCGGAATCGGAACCGGTTAGCGTGTCCGAAATAAGCTCCATCCTCAGGTCAGAGGATATGACCTTACCCTCGGGAACGGTGCCCGCCGGCGAATAAACGTGAAATGACCCTTCATATTCCTCCCCCATCGGAATATCAAGCTCAATCCTGGAACAGGAAAAATCAAGAGACAGATCTTCAGATGTGTAATTGCCCTGTAAAATCCTCGAAAGAACCCGGCGCATTTACCCCTCACCATACATTCACAAAGTTACTGAAATTATAGCAAATTTTCTGAATTTAGTAAACAAAAAAGCCCCGTAAAATACGGGGCTTTTCGGTATTTTCCGATATTTATTTTTCGCCTGCCAAAAGCATCAGGATGTCGTTGCTCCTGGCGATGAAAGTTGCCATGTCATCGGCGGAAAGAGGAGCCTGCTGGATCTTGGCAAGGTCATAGAGCTGCTCACAGATAAGGCGGGTGTTTTCACCATCCTCATGCTCTGTCACATACTTTACGAGAGGATGTCCGGCGTTCAGGATGAGTGTCTCTCCCTCGCTTCCGAAATCGCCCATATCCATGCCTCTTGCAGCATACATCTTCATCATATCCTGCATACGCCTGGTCTCTTCGGAAAGAGTGAGCATGGAAGCGACCTTCTTATTCTTGAGCTTCTCTACCTTGATAGTGATCTTATCCTTCTTGAGGGCCTTCTTCATGATGCCTTCGACGGTCTTGGTAAGCTCACCGAGTTCTTCCTCGGTCTTCTTGGACGTCTTGGTCTTCATCGCATCGGTGACATCCGCATCGATACGCTTGAACCTTACACCCTCATTCTTGCTCTCAAGCTGCTGTATGAAGGGCATATCGATATTGTGCGTAAGGATGACCGCATCCATCTTGGCAGCCTTGAACATTGCGATGTACTGGCTCTGCTGTGTGGGATCGGTGACGTAGTAGATGGTCTTTTCCTTCTTTTCGTCTTCCGCTGCATCTTCCGATGAATCAGCTTCGGCAGCCTTATCCCCGGTCTCGCCGTCTGTCTTCTCTGCGTCCTCGTCCTCCGTGTCGATAGGCTTTACTTCAAGGCACTCGGGAAGCGTTAAATACTTACCGTCGATATTCTTGAAGAGGATGTAGTCGTTGATCTTGGTGCAGAACTTGTCATCCTTGAGGCATCCGAACTTGATGAAGGGAGCGATGTCGTCCCAGTACTTCTCGTACTCTTCCTTGTCGGTCTTGCACATTCCGGAGAGTTTCTCGGCAACCTTCTTGGTGATGTACTCGGAGATCTTGGTGACAAAGCCGTCGTTCTGAAGTGCACTTCTGGAGACGTTCAGAGGAAGGTCGGGGCAGTCAATGACACCCTTAAGAAGCATAAGGAACTCGGGTATGACCTCCTTGATATTGTCTGCGATAAATACCTGGTTATTGTAAAGCTTGATGGTTCCCTCAAGAGAGTCGTACTCCATATTGATCTTGGGGAAGTAAAGGATTCCCTTGAGATTGAAGGGATAATCCATATTCAGATGGATCCAGAACAAAGGCTCCTTATAATCCTGGAATACCTTGCGGTAAAATTCGAGATACTGATCCCTGGTGCACTCGGAGGGATTCCTTGTCCAAAGAGGATTGGGCTCGTTGATGAGTTCGGGGCGCTTCTTGATCTTAAGACGCTCCTTGCCCTTAACTTCCTCGGTTCCGTCATCTTTCTTTTCTACCGTGGGATGGATCTCTTCAACTACGACATCATCTTCTCTCTTATCCTCGAGATCGATGGTCTCGGTAGCATCGTCATCCTTCTTGGTGAGATATATTTCCGTGGGCATGAAGCCGCAGTACTTCTTAAGCACTTCCCTGGCCTTGTACTCATTGCAGAACTCAAGGCAGTCCTCATTTACATAAAGAGTGATCGTGGTTCCGACCTCTTTTCTGTCACCGTCCTTAATGCTGTATGAGGTGCTTCCGTCGCACTCCCAGTGAACGGGCTTAGCATCCTTTTTGTATGAAAGGGTGTCAATATGGACCTCATTTGCGACCATAAATGCGGAATAGAATCCGAGTCCGAAATGTCCGATGATCTGGTCCGAATTGCTCTTGTCCTTATACTTTTCGATGAAATCAGTAGCGCCGGAAAATGCGATCTTGGTTATATACTCCTCAACCTCATCGGCTGTCATTCCGAGTCCGTTATCGGTGATGGTAATGGTCTTGGCTGTGGGGTCGACCTCTACGCCTATTCTGCCCTTGAAACCTTCGGGAAGCTCATACTCGCCCATCATGTCGAGCTTCTTAAGCTTGGTAACGGCATCGCATCCGTTCGAAACAAGCTCACGATAGAAAATATCGTGGTCCGAATACATCCATTTCTTGATTATCGGGAATATATTTTCGCTGTCTATCGAAAGATTTCCC
>JAILOC010000117.1 GCA_024691045.1 Lachnospiraceae bacterium
ATGAAGCAGGCTATACAGACAAGTTCATAACCCGTGACGATATCAAGAGCGTCATGGGAAAAACCATGGATGTCATCGCCGACATTCTCTTTCCTTTTACCGAAAAAGGACCGGAGAGGGATAAGCTGCGCTTTGCATGTCAGGAATATGAGGTTGCTTATCTTCGCAAGCACGGCGGACTTTTATATGAAGGGATAACCGATACCTGGCGTAAGCTAAAAGAGATGGGTTATCATAACTACATCGTAAGTAACTGTCAGGCAGGATATATCGAATGTTTCCTCGATCATTACAGGATCCCTTACGGAAAAGATGACGATCTTATCGAAGACATCGAGTGCTACGGAAATAACCTTCTTCAAAAAGATGAGAATATCAAGCTTCTTGCCGAGCGTAACGAACTTACAGATGCATGCTATGTCGGTGATATACAAAGTGACTATGATGCCACTATGAAAGCAGGATATAAGTTTATCCATGCAAGATACGGATTCGGCACCATCGATACGAAAGTTCCGTATATAGACAGATTTGCTGATCTGACTGATGTTGTTACGAAGGTTATCGGATAGTTTATGCAACTTATATGGACAAGCTTGATCATTTCGAATATATATAAAATCAGGACCGGTACGAAATGTACCGGTCCTTTTATCATCTGATCAAAATGGATTTGGCAGTTTACGGAGCTGCTTATCTGAATATCCTGATGACTCCGTAGACTTTGCCGAGGATCTGGCAGGAATCCACGATGATGGGATCCATGGTGTCGTTCTCGGGCTGGAGTCTGATGTGGTCGTTCTCTTTGTAGAAGGTCTTGACCGTAGCAGAATCATCGATGAGGGCTACGACCATCTCACCGTTCTCGGCTGTGCTCTGCTGACGGACGATGATGCGGTCTCCGCTGAAAATGCCGGCATTTATCATCGAATCACCCTTTACGTTGAGCATGAAGGTCTGGCCCTTGGAAAGCTCGGAAGCAGGGAGAGGGAAGTACTCGATGATATTGTCATCGGCCAGAAGAGGCTGTCCCGCAGCTACGTTGCCGTATACCGGAACACTGGTCATCTCGGTGCGTACCATCTGGAATGAATCGTCGCAGATCTCGATAGCCCTGGGTTTGGAAGGGTCTCTCTTTATATATCCTTTACGCTCGAGGGCTTCAAGGTGTGAAAATACGGAAGATGTGGATTTAAGAGAAACCTTCTCACCAATTTCTCTTACGGTGGGAGGATATCCCTTGGCAAGTATGACTTCTTTGAGATATTCAAGGATCTGTTCCTGCTTGGGGGTAAGCTGATTGAAATCTCTCATAAATACTCCTTTCAAACATCTGTTTGCTTTTAATATAGCACATTTGTTCGAAGATGCAAACATATTTTCGGTATATCGTATAAAAAATGACCCGGCTGATAAGAGCCGGGTCATTAGAATATATTATGAATCTACTCAGCAGAATGCTACGAGCCCCCAGGAATCCATGGGTACGATTCCGACATAGGTCTTGCCGGGGTTAACGGTAAGAACGGAGCCGTCAGCATTGAAGAATACTGTATGTCCGAGAACATCCTTGAACCAGGTGATTGCAACTGCCTTGCCGTTAGTGATGTAGTAACCAACGCCCTGGCCGATGACACCGTAGATCATGTATCCGTGGTTATCGTATTCCATCATGGAAGCGCACTGGATGATGACGTTGGTGAACGTAACCTGCTGGAAGTCCTCAGCATCCTTAACGAAGGTTCCGCACTCGTTGAGATCATAAGTACCGGTAGCAGTGTTGTAGTAGAGCATGGTTGAGTTATGAGGGAAAGGAAGTGAAACAACTCCTGCGGGTGCTCCGCCTTCAAGTGTGTTAGTTCCGAAGTTGAATCTGGGAAGAGTCATATTGGGATCGGTATAGTAAGGAGAATATCCTGCCCTTGCGATCCTTCTTCCGATCTCTCCCTGAAGAGCGTACTCGGTGTACCAGCTGGGCTTTCCGTTGGGGATCCTGCTGAATCCGCCGGAAAGATGAGGAAGTCCGTACATTGCAATGAAAGGATTAATGTAAACGGGACCGCCGTCATGAACAAGGATTGCATCATACTCATTGGCAAGGATGATGTTGGTGGGACGTGTGGAACGGATATTTCCGACACGTGCGACATTTGCATAATCCTTATAAAGAGCCATCATTCTGGTAACTCTGTTATTTGCGGTGGAGTTACACATTTCATAGACGATGTCTGCCTCTGCAAGTCCGTAGTGAGGAGATGCGATCTTGTCGTTATCGATCATAACGGCAACAGGTCTCTGAAGCTCGGGAGCGGCAGTGGGAAGGCAGGTCAGCTCATTGATGCCGGGAACAGCCTGTACATCGGATGCGGGTACAAGTGAGAGAGATGCGATGATCACTGCAGCTGAGATAACAGAAGTCAGTGCTTTGAAAATCTTTTTACCGAAAACCATATTACCCTCCATAGATAGTTTTTAACGGTTTATAGTTTGAAACACATACACCTTGATTATAATTGAAAACCGCGTATTTTCAAATGAAAAAAGCGGGTTTAAACAAATATTTAAAATTCTGTTGACAATCGAATATATGTTCGATATAATTCAAACAGAACAAATGTTCTGAAATACATTCGGAGGAACGATATGAACACTTATCTCAGAAACAGGAAATGCATGCTCGCAATCGCTGCTGTAATTATCATTCTTGTAACCGTAATATCCGGAGCATTCGCGATCAGGTCACATGCCGAGAGCGTAAATACGGAGAGTGAAACCGTTTATTACAGATATACGGCTATGTACCGTGTTTGTGCCGGAGATACGCTCTCATCGATTGCAGAGAAGTATATGGATGATGTCCATTACGACTCCGTATCCGATTATGTTAGGGAGCTCCGCCAGATGAACGGAATGTACAATGATGACAGGTTAAGGAGCGGAGACCTGATAGCCGTTACCTATTATTCGACAGAATATAAGTAAGTGGCAGAGGCTTATTTGAAAGCTGCACCTATCATCATTCCTCCGTATCGCGATTTTTGTCCTTATCCTGTTTTTTCTTCCCGGGAACCTTCTCCCTGAGAGTTACGACATTTGCAGCCTGTTTTCTGCTGTCATCGAACTGTGAAGCATAGTGCTTTCTCGTCGTATTTACATCCTTATGTCCGAGAACATCGGCAACCAGATATATATCACCGGTCTCTCTGTAGAGGGCGGTTCCGTATGTACTCCTCAATTTATGGGGGGTTATTTTTTTGAGAGAAGTTACTCTGGAAGAGTATTTCTTAACTAGCTTTTCAACGGCACGAACGCTGATCCTCTTATTCTGAAGTGAGAGGAAAAGCGCATATTCGGATCCCTTTTCGGGATTGATCTTTTCCCTTTCTTCGAGGTAATCGATAAGTGCATCCTGAACTTCATCTCCGAAATAGACAACCGATTCGTTGCCTCCTTTTCGGGTGACCTTAACTCCGCCGTTCTTAAAATCTATATCCCTTATATCTATTCCGACGCATTCGGATACTCTGATGCCTGTTCCGAGCAGAAGAGTAAGAATAGCAACATCCCTGGTCTTCGTCCTGTTATGGTATTCGAGTTCTTTGTCGGTAAGGCCTTCGCCGGATTCGACCATATCGAGGAGCTTTGCAACTTCATCCGCGTCGAGTCTTATGATGTTCTTTTCATGGATCTTGGGAGGAACAACGAGCTCAGCGGTATTACGGGATACCTTCTCTGTCTCAAAATAGTATTTATACATTGAACGAAGTGCCGAGAGCTTGCGGGCTTTACCGCGTTCACCGTTTATGACGGTACGGCCGTCTTTTTCGTAAAGGGATATATTCTCAAGGTATTCCTCGATATCACTTCTCTGAATGCTCTCAAGAATGGAAATGCTGAATTCACGAAGTTCATTATTCTTCAGGGAGGGATTGTTTTCCTTAAGGAATTCGAAGAACATCCTTATGTCATAGGCATAAGCAAGGCGCGTCCTGGCAGAGGTATTCGATTCGATTGCTCTGAAAAAGTCCCTGATCCAGGGCGGAAGCTCATCAAGAACAAGCCGCATTTTGCGGATATTGTCCCTTATCTGGGTATCATGATAATTTTCATCAGAAAGAACTGCCATTTTCACTCCGTACAGGTTAATAATTGGATATGAAGTGATTTGCTCCGTACATGTATATATTATCATAAAACCTTGAGAAAATGCGTAAAACAGCGGTTTTATTGATGTATTTTTATTCGAATAATGATATAATATACACGTTTGTCAGGAGAGGGAAATCCTATGGAAGATAACAAGGAAAAAGACATATTTACGACAAATGCGGAAGGCCGAATCAGGAACCAGAAGATAAATCCCCGATTGAACAATACATATTATAAATGGGGGCTTACGATCTTCCTGACCTTTCTTGCCTGCATGCTCTGTTTTTATTTTGTATTCAAAAACGCAGAGCTCCGTGCAAGCATTCACAAGATCAACAAGATACTTTCACCCGTATATGTCGGATTTATCATCGCTTATCTGTTCAGCCCGCTTCTGAACATGCTGGAAAACAAGGTGATGTATCCTATCTATAAGAAGATCAGATTCATCAAAGAAGAGAATAAGATGCCTCTTGCAAGGGGGACTTCGATCATCGTGATCATTATCTTCTCTATCATTTTAGTCTATGCCATCGTTCAGATAATGCTCAGGCAGGTTATCCCTTCGATCATAAGCATTGTTTCCAATATCAATATCTATCTGGACAACCTGACCAGATGGGCCAATAAGCTTCTTGAAGACAATCCGGATCTGAATTCGTTCATTATGAAGGACCTTAACAGATTCTCGGATGATATTACCGTTTGGGTCAACGAAAAGTTCAAGACCGTAACAGCAAACGTTGTTACTTCGCTTTCCCAGGGATTCCTTCAGTTCCTGTTAAAGCTCTGGAACTTCATCATCGGATTCATTATCTCGATATATGTTCTCTGGAGTAAGGAAAGACATGTAGCCAGAAGCAAGAAGATCGTCTATGCGGTATTCTCAAGAGAGATCGCAAACGCTATCGTTGAAGCATTCAGATTCACCCACAGAACATTCATCGGTTTCTTCTTCGGCAAGATCATTGATTCTTTAATAATCGGACTTATCTGCTTCATCGGATGTACCATTATGCAGATTCCGTATGCGATCCTTATCAGTATCATCGTGGGTGTTACCAATATCATTCCATTCTTCGGACCGTACTTCGGTGCGATCCCTTCGACGATACTTATTTTCGCATTCGATCCGCTTCATCCCGGCAAGGCGCTTGCATTTGTTGTATTTGTCGTAATTCTGCAGCAGTTTGACGGAAACTTCCTCGGACCCAGGATCCTCTCCACGTCAACCGGACTTTCGGGCTTCTGGGTAATATTCTCGATCACCTTGTTCGGAGGTCTGTTCGGAGTATTCGGAATGGTAATAGGAGTGCCCGTTTTTGCCGTAATGTATGCCGGCTTCAGACAATTTAACAGAACCCGTCTCAAGAAGAAGGGATATCCCTATAAGACTAATGAGTATTTAACTGTCGGTACGATAAATGAGGATGGAAGCGTAAATCCGATCCCGCCCATCGAAAAGCGTCCCCAGAAGGTAGGCTTTATCGCATCAGCAATAAAGAGATCAAGGAATAAACAGGAAAAGAAAAAATAACTGAAATGAAATTCGTAATTCAGAGAGTCCTGAATGCAGAAACTACCATCATAGAAACGGATGAAGCCGGTGCTGCAAGAGAATATGTATCCGGCAAGATCGGCAAGGGATATATGGTTCTCTGCGGCATCATGGATTCAGACACTGTAGAGATTGCCGATAAGATGGTTTCAAAGCTTATCGGACTGCGTATATTCGAAGATGAAAACGGCAAGACCAATCTGGATCTGAAGACTGTCGGAGGGGAACTGATGATAGTTTCCCAGTTCACGCTCTGTGCCGATACTTCACACGGAAACAGGCCTGCATTCATTGCGGCAGCCCGTCCCGAGAAAGCCATCCCCATATACGAACATATAATAGAAGAGTGCCGAAGAGCCGGTTTTAATGTTCAGACTGGAGTATTCGGTGCGGATATGAGAGTTGAACTGACCAATGACGGTCCCTTTACCATCATCCTTGATTCGGATGATCTTATAAAGCAGTCGAAACATTGATATCATATCCATGTTAAATAATTAACAAGATGAGTGTAAGACAGTACGAAAATATAGTTTTGATCGGTATGCCCGGTGTCGGTAAATCAACTGCCGGAGTCATTGCAGCCAAGCAGCTCGGTCTGCGATTTGAGGATTCGGACATCCTGATCCAGCACAGAGAGAAAAAGCTTCTCAGCCGGATCATTGAAGAAAATGGCATAGACGGCTTTCTGAGCATCGAAAATGACGTTCTGAAGGGTATAAACGATAAGGGACTGCTCATAGCAACCGGCGGCAGCGCTGTTTACAGCTCAGAGGCTATGGAAAAACTACGTAAAAACTGTCTTATAATATACCTGCATCTGGATCTTAAGGATCTGTCATTGCGTTTATCCGACCTTAAGCATCGCGGCGTTGTATTAAGAAACGGTCAGACACTTAATGATATTTACGATGAAAGAGTTCCGCTTTACAGAAAGTATGCAGACATTGAAATAAATGAAACGGGACTTGATATCGAAGAAACAGTTGCTCTGATATGCGAAAGGGTATCCATATATAACTATTCGCAAAATACGGATTTAACGAATAGTTAGTGCGGTAAATCAAGGGGTTATAAGCATTTTGATATATCAACGGCTACCCTGAAAAATATTTAACTGAGGTGTATATAAAATGAAATTCGCAGACAGACTTGATAAATTTGGTGCGGAAATATTTGCCGCATTGAATGAAAAAAAGATCGCATGTGAAGCAAAGGGACAAAAGATCTATAACTTCTCGGTAGGAACTCCCGATTTTCCCGTTCCGGATCATATTAAGAATGCTCTTATAGAAGCTGCTAAAGATCCCGTAAACTGGAAGTATTCACTCAGGGATATGCCCGAAATGCTTCAGGCTGTATGTGATTATTTTGTCAAAAGATACGACGTATCAGGCATCACCCCGGATATGGTCATGAGCTGTTACGGAACTCAGGAAGGCTGCGGTCATCTTTGCCTGGCTCTTCTCAATAAAGGTGACACTGTCCTGCTTCCCGATCCCTGTTATCCCGTATTTCAGGCCGGAACTTTCCTGGCAGAAGCTGATCCATACTACTACCCTCTTATTGCCGAAAATAACTTCCTTCCGGACGTTAAATCTATTCCGGCGGATGTGGCAAAGAAGGCCAAGGTAATGATCGTATCTCTGCCGGCAAATCCTGTCGGAAGCGTTGCCAAAGAAGGAATCTATGATGAGATAATCGAATGGGCTAAGGCAAACGATGTCATCATCGTCCACGATAACGCATACAGTGACATCATTTATGACGGAAATATCGGACAGAGCTTCCTTAAATATGACGGAGCTTTGGATGTGGGTGTCGAATTCTTCTCACTTTCTAAGTCATTCGATGTAACAGGTGCAAGAATAAGCTTTCTTGTGGGAAGAAAAGACATTGTTGCTGCAGTTAAGAAGCTCAGGAGCCAGATCGATTTCGGTATGTTCATACCCATCCAGAAGGCTGCAATTGCGGCTCTTACCGGGCCTATGGATTCTGTTAAGGAACAGAATAAAGAATATCAGAGAAGACGCGACGCTCTTTGCGGAGGAGCCAGAAAGATCGGCTGGAACATTCCCGATGCAAAGGGATCCATGTTCGTATGGGCACCTGTTCCCGAAGGACACGGAAATTCCATGGAATTCTGCATGGAACTTCTTGAAAAGACAGGCGTTCTCTGCACACCCGGTTCATCATTCGGTCCTTCCGGCGAAGGCTATGTGAGAATGGCTCTGGTCGCAACTGTTCCTGTCATAGAAGAAGCTCTTAATGCAATAAAAGAAAGCGGAATCATAAACGGGTAATACTTAAATGAACTCTAATAAAAACAAGATACTCAATAACAAATTTTATCTTTATCTGACTGAATTCTTCGCGGGCATGTCAGTCATGGCTGTTGAACTCGGAGCAAGCAGATTACTTGCTCCGTATTTCAGTTCTTCTCAGATCGTCTGGACAATAATCATCGGAACCATAATGATCGCCATGGCACTGGGCAATATCTACGGAGGCCGCAAAGCCGACAAGGATCCAAATCCCGATAAGCTTTACAGAAGGATCCTCGTTGCAGCTGTATGGATCGCTCTTATCCCTGTTGTGGGCAAATATATCATAATCGGAATATCTGCCGTACTGATCTTCTCAATAAATACTAATTTCCTTGTTATCGCAGCATTTGTTGCCTGCATGGTCATATTCGTATTTCCCTTGTTCCTTCTCGGAACGGTAACACCTTCACTTGTCAAATACACTGTGGACAGCCTTGATGACAGCGGCAAGATCGTCGGAATGCTTAATGCGGCTAATACGATAGGCAGCATTATCGGTACGTTCGTACCTACCTTCATCAGCATACCCGCAGTCGGAACTTCTGCTACATTCCTGATCTTTGCAGCAATACTTCTTGGCCTGTGCATCGTGTATTTTATATCGGGACGAGTTAAAAGCATCGGATCTATCGCAGCTGTGATCATATTTATCCTTTGCTGCATATTCGGATATAAAAGCAATTTCGCTTTCTGGGTAAGTGATCTCGTTGTTGAGGACGAATCTATATATAATTATCTTCAGGTTTCGGAGACAGATGATTCCATAATCCTTTCAACGAATGTTTTATTCGGAGTTCAGTCCATCTACAAAAAAGGCGGGGAACTTTCCGGCATGTGCTATGACTATTACATGGCCGGACCCTATATGGCCGGTCTCCATGAAAAAGACAAGCCTCTCGATATACTTGTTCTCGGGATGGGAAGCGGAACATTTGCAACTCAGTGTGACAGGTATTTTGATGAAGTAAATATAGAAGGTGTTGAGATCGATCAGAAGATCGCAGATCTTTCTTATAAATATTTCGAACTTCCCGAAGATATCAAGATCACTACCTATGACGGCCGTGCTTTTCTTCAGGAGATTCCATCGGACAGACTATATGATGTAATCGTAGTCGATGCATATCAGGATATCACGATTCCTTTTCAGATGGCCACGGTTGAATTCTTTACACTCGTTAAGGATCATCTTTATGATGACGGCGTAATGGTCGTTAACATGAACATGAGGGATGATACCGAAGGAAATATCAATGAGTATCTATCTGACACCATATCATCCGTATTTCCCAATGTATATACAGCAGATGTATACGGCTGCACAAACAGGGAATTATTTGCAGGCAAGTCCGATATTATTGAAAGCTTTCGTAACAATACTGATCTCGAAGAAAATGAGATGCTTGTAGCGGCAATGGAAAAGGTTGACAGATCCTTGGTCGTATACAAGGCCGGTGATAATATCATGACGGATGATAAAGCGCCCGTTGAGCTTCTGAGCATGAAGGCGATCGACGGACTTATAAGCAATGAGACATCATATTATAAGGATCTTTACGACAGGGAAGGCATTGAAGGCCTCCTGAACGAATTATCATAAATGACAGTTTATATTGACAAACACAGGCATCAGAGCCTGTGTTTTTATATTGGTAAAATATTCTCAAATATTGATAATAACAAGCTCAGGCCTGTTGAAGTATCTCGGAAGAGGCGTGCTTTCTCTTGCAAGTCCTCTGCTCACGATCATTTTAGAACCGTTTGAAAGTTCATAAATTCCGTTAACATATTCAGCCATAAAACCCTGATCGGGAGCAAAAATTCCTTTGTTTATGATTGGAATCCTGAACTGTCCCGCATGTGCATGTCCGCACAGGATCAGATCAAAATCATAATTTTCGTAAACAGATACTTTTTCCGGACGATGACTTAAAAGTATCCTGATATGATCCGGATTGGTTTCGGAATATGCTCTTTCAATCTGCTCTTTCCATGATGAATCTGTCATATATGTGGGATCATCTACACCGCAAATATCAAGAACATGATCGATATATTCAATGGTTTCGCACTCTCCTGCCAGAACATGCACTCCTATCCCTTTAAGATATTCTTTCATGGACTCTGCTCTCCCGCTCCAGTATTCATGATTTCCGGTCACATAATAACAGGGATATTTTGTGACAAGATCTTCCAGAAGGATCTTTGCATTATCGTCACTTAATTTATCATCAAATATATCACCGCTTAAAATGATCAGATCCGGTGATTCATTATCTATTCTATTAATAAGTCTTTTCTGATCCTTCCCGTAATAACATGAATGAAGATCGGTAATAAGAGCAATTCTGATACCGAAATTTTCGCCGCTCGAAATATTTATATTAATTCTTTCGGTTACGGGGATCCATGACCATATCGATGCAAGCAATATGATCAGAATAAATGCAGATATGAGTCTTACTTTTCGGTGTGATCTCATTTAAATATCTTAAGACGCTCTAAATTAGGGACGTAGAATGGACTTTCTTCATCTATTTTGTAAATCTCATAGAATTTATCGAACTGTCCCAGAATATAATTGATCCTGAACTTGGCAGGAAGATGATTATCACCGTTTAATAATGCGACACTTTCTTCGGTATAGTATGTTGCTTTTCTTGAGGCGAATGTTGTGAAGAAGAGATCGTAATCCACATTTTCCTGTTCCTCAAGAAGTCTTAAACAGATCTCCATAGCCATGAGATCGGCATAAGTTTCATCAGCATATAATGAACCGTTAATGGAATCGAAATACTCAGTCTCTTTTCCGTCAAAAAACTGAATTATCCTTCTGATGCGGTCATTATATTCATTGTTTTCCTCATCGGTCATCCAGTTATCATAATAGCCGTCACCTTCAAAATATACATAGGACGGTCCAAAGGAATGAGATATTTCATGTGCTACGGTCATTCCGAGCTCCGCAATCTTCTCCTCATATGTCATATCGGTTTCAAGAAGCTCGGTTAATAATCCGGTAGTCAGAGTGATGTTGTTAAGGCTGGCATCATAATATGCATTGACAACAAAGTTCTGCTGGAAAACAGTTCCTCTTTCTTCATCAACATAATAAAGCTGCGAATAAGAGAATTTTCTTCTGCTTTCCCATATGTTGAGAAAATTATCAAAAAGATCATCGCTCAGAACAACATCAGAAAGATCATAAACATGGTCGCTTACACCGTATGAAGGTTTCATCAGAACGATCTTTCTGACTGCGGTCTCCATACTCTTGTCTGAAAGCCATTCAAATTCTTTGACCACCTTCTGTGCCTGCGTTTTGATTGCAAAGACAAACTGGCGGATCTCTTTCATTTTTTCTTCATCGAAAAATCTAGACTGATACTCAATAGCCAGAACATCACTTGATTCACTTATCGTGTAATAGAAAGCAGCATCATACTTCTCATCCTGATATCTGTTCCAGTCGCTGTTGATGTAACTTGTTTCATAAATGATACTTAAGATCAGAGAATCTTTAAGAGCATCGAGATTTTCTTCACAAAAGATCATATCGAAATAATCAAACAGGTTTTCGGTGGCAACGATCGGTCCGTTGTATTCTTTATCGGTGAATTCTTCAATGATATCAAAAACAGGAACTTCGATATTGCTCTGTTCAAAAGTATCTTTATAGAAATACTGGTATTTATATCCGTTAGAATAACTGTTCAGATACTCCCTGGAATACTGGCTGATAACAACGAGATTGCTGAGCATCTTAACATATTCGGTCTGATCTATACCAAGCTTCTCAATATTTGCATAAATCTCCGACATCCCCCCGTCAGCGGGATTTGCAATATAATTACTGTATTCATTTAAAAGATTTTCATTGATTTTGGGGTTATAAAATGCATCAATATCTCCCCAGTCTCCGCCTGTTATCCTTAAATTGATCTCATTATTGAAAATCGCATAGTCTTTATTTTTATAAAGATCAAACAGATCTTCCAGAGTTTCAACATCGTAAACAGGCTGAAGAAATTCGATCAGTGATTCGTTCAGAGAATCATTGACATTTTCTTTATAGAACTGATCATAAATATATTTGGTCTTGTACAGAGGATCGTCTGATGGCAGACTGCTCAGAGAGGAGTCATTAAGAATATCATACAGTCTGGAGAGTTCCAGATCATAGACATAATCATGTTTGGTAGCATAAATCTCATCGGAATCCTCAATGGACTTAAGCCACTCTCCGTTTACATATTCATCGAAATCCCAGATAGGAATGCCGTTATCGGTAATGGGATACTTTTTGACTTCATCGACTCCGACAATGCTTTCCTCATTTGATAAAACGGTTTCATTGTCCACAACAGAAATATCGGAGGTGCTTGCGGTACCGCACCCCCAGAGTGAAGTTATCATAATAGCGGTTATGATCAGAGATACTGACTTATTAAAAAAACGGGATTTCATTACTATCTTCCTCTCCTGTCCTGACCGGTCGAAATATAGAAATTACGCTTGGCATCATACATACGCTCATCAGCAAGCTTTGCAAGTTCGGTTATTGTCTTATTGGAAGTTTCCCGATACGGAGCATAGCCTACTGACATTGCGAGCTGAGACACATATTTGCCCTTCCATTTGATCATGGATCTTGTCAGCGTATCTTTTCTTTCTTCAAGTTTTTTCTCATCACAATGTATCATAATTGCGAACTCGTCGCCACCTATTCTGTAAACATTTCCGAGTTCTTTATAGCAATTTTTGAGAAGTGTGGCTGCACCTACAATAAGTTCGTCACCCGCCTGATGTCCCAGAGTATCGTTAACCTTCTTAAGACCGTTTATATCAACGGCAATATATACAAAATCATCCTTCATACCGAAATTGGAATAATCGGTAAGCTTTTCTTCATATGCTCTTCTGTTATAACAGTCAGTAAGTCTGTCCGTATTTGAGATCTTAACGACCATCAGATAGGACTCCCTGAGCCTGAAAATGATATTCACAAATATTGCTATAAAAACAGAGATGATCGCAAGGGCGAAAATCATAAAGATACATCTTGAATATGGATACCAGCCTTTTTGGGGACTAATCGAAAGCTCCCAGACAAGATTTTCTATATTGAATGTAACAGTAACTTCATCTTCAGGCTTAACGGAGCTTTCCTGAATAAGATGTCTTGTATTATGACTATCGAGATAAGACAGTCTGTAATTGATACCCATATCATCAAGAGAATTAAGCTTTATTGCTTCTATGAGACTATCGGGTGATATGTTAAATCCGACCAGTCCCCATAATGAACTAAATCCGGCCTCTTTATAAAATACGGGAATCGTGCCGGAAACACCAAAACCACCCAGCTTGACATCATATGAATTTGTAAGTATTGTCTCTCCCTTTTCATATACATCGGGATTAGTGACATTTCCGGTTTTAGTCACATCCAGGTAATCATAACCGATCAGAGATTCATTTGTAAGCAATGGATAAACATCGGATACAACCCCTTCCGGAGCTATGGTTATATTCTTAAGTGAGATACCGGTGTCTTCCTTAACATTGTCGTATATATCATCGGATATCGAATCAAAGAACTCTGTACCTCCGTTATGGTCCTGGATAAGTACTTTGATCGAATCAACTCTTAATATAACGGATTCTATCGTAGCTTCAATGTTGTCTGCTTTATCTTCGGCAATATAACTGTAATGCTCTTTTTCGATAGCGATCTCTTTTCTTACATAGAAAACATAGGCGGTAGTAAGTATCGCCATATTTATGATTCCTATTAAGATCACATATAGAAGTCTTTTATTCATAAATCACCGAAGCTGCTCATATAAAGGAGGAAGCTCTTTTTTTCTGGTGATCTCCACAAGACCGAGTGCGGTAATGTCGAGAACACTTACTTTAACGGTATCCTTTAACGTTTCCTTTTTCAGAAGATCCATAAGAAGCTGCCGGTCTTCATCGGAACTGAGATTGATGAAATCGATCAGGATCATTCCCGAAATATTGCGAAGACGCAATTGTCTGCATATTTCTTCGGCGGCCTCAGCATTAACACTCAGATATGCGGATTCTTTATCCGTTCCTTTAGAAGGCGAATATTTGCCGCTGTTAACATCTATTACAGTCATTGCCTCCGTATGATCAATGCATAGATAGCCTCCGCATTTAAGCCATACTTTCCTGTCCGTAGCTTCTTCGATGACTGTTTTAAGACTGTATAGCTTGGACAGATCAAAGGAAGTATCATCATATAGTCTGACATTCTCAAATGAAGTCTTCAGATTATCGTAAACGGATGAAATATCAGTTACGATCTCGTTATATTCATGAGTCTTAAAAACTTTATCAATCCTGTCCTTAAGAAAAGCATCATCTTTATAAAGATAAGAATATTTTGTAAGATGTCCTGATTTCTTTATCAGATCATCACTGTCAGGATATTTTGAATAATCAATTTTTGCCGTAAAGGAAGCTCTTTTTCCTTTTTGAGAATCAGATGTAAGTCTGACAGGGATGAGATCACCCTGTTTGATCTGAAAATCCTTCGGAAGCTTGTTCAATGGCAGATAACCGTCTTTGTCCTTGGCGTATTCAATAAAAGCGGCTCCGATATCCATCTTTACATCACGAACATATGCTATGACAATGTCGCCTGAATTAAGAGATTCGGAATCAAATATATCCTTATTTCCGAGAACATTTATACAGACTGCTTTACAGCCTTGTATCAGAAATGAGATAAGCTTATCGTTTAATAATGTAATGATCAGTTTTCCGTATTCCGAACATCTCATCTCATTAAGTTCTTTTGCTGTTTCTTTTTCTATTGATTGACGGGTAAGTCTGCTCATATTCCGATATCTTCAAGTGAGATCAGTTCGCCGTTCTCACTTTGTGTAAACATGTCAAGTCTTGTGATCTTCAATGCATTATCGGGAAGATCGTATTTCGCAAGTCCAAAAAGATATTCCATAACGAAACCGGGTTTGATTGAATCGGCACTGCTGGAATTAATAGTCATTCTGATAACGGGTTCGGCATCTTCCTCAAGCTCGAGTTTATATATGAACTCTTTAAGATTTATGTCTCTGGAGGTTTTCTTGGTCTGTTTATGATAAATACAGGCATCGGAAGAATTCATCTTATCGATTGCTTCTCTCAAAACATCGTTGCCGGGCACAAGCTTCTTTTTATCATCATAAAACCTTATCTCATATTCGGATGCAAATACTGATGCCATCGCATTTCCTGCATCTTCCGGAAGGATCCTGACAGACTTTATCCTGATCCCATCTACACTCGCTTCGTTAAGAGCTTTTAATATCGAATCGGTATCAGGATGCTCATCTTCGATACCGATATCCATATATTCGCCTTCGCTTTCAAGACCTACTCCGAGAGGTGCGGCAAATGTCATTATCTGATGGGGAGAATAACCTCCCGAATATGAAACATTCACCTTGGCCCTTCTGATGCATTTCTGGAAATATCTCATTACATCAAGATGACCGATGTATCTGACAGCTCCATGTTTTGTAAATCGTATTCTTATCTTCATTTCATCAAATTATCCAGTTCATTCTGTGCAAGAAGAAGTCCGTCATCAACTGACAGTTCACCGTTCATGATCTTTTTCATCTTGTCACCGAGTATTGTATAGAATTTAGGCCATTCTTTAATAACAGGTCTGTAGATACCGGTTTCGAGAGCATCGCAGATATCATCCAAATGAGAATTGATACTGAGTGCTTCGGGATCGTTTAGCACTGAATATCTGCAGGGAACGCCTCCGTATGCAACGCTTTCCATCTGCACTTCGGGATCCATAAGATATTCGAGAAGTTTAACAGCAGATTCCTTGTCCGTACAGTTTTCGGGAATCCCAAGAGTCCAAATCCCATAAATATTGGAATTATAGCTTGGTTCATCATCGCTGACTTTACCGGGGAACGCTATATAATCGGAATTTACACTTGATTCGGGATTATTCCAGCCGGGCCATCCTACAGCAACGGCCATATGTCCGTTTTCAATACCGGAAATTATATCTTCTTTTGAATACGCACCACCGTTTTCGATAAGGAACATATACAGTTCCATAGCTTTTTTGAATTCTTCCGTATTAACGGTGGGATTATTATTCTCATCAACAACCCATCCGCCGAACGCTCTGAGAATTGGAAGGAAATCAACGACTATATTATTCTCCGTATCACCTCTGCAAACAAAGCCGCCGTGCCCGTTTTCGACGGAAAGGAGTGAATATTTGATGACATCTTCAAGAGAATCAATATCCTCGTCGCTGTAACCGAGCTCATCTGCCACAGATCTGTTAAAAAGCATTACGGTAACATTGCCGTAATAAGGAACCAGATAGACATCTCCATTCCTGACACAGATAGAGGTGGTAGCGGGAATGATATCGTCGTCAAATGTATAACCCTCTTTACTTAGATCTGTAAGCATGCCTTCCGAAAGAAATTCGCCAACCCAGCTTCCGTCGATCATGCACAGGTCATATATACCGTTTTTATTTACGGAATCATTCAAAAGACTGTTATGAAGTTCATCTTCGGCAAACTCCACAACCTCGCATTTGATCCCGGTTGATTCTTCAAAACCCGGGATGCATTTTTTTATGACTTCCGCATAAACCCCGGATCGTACCGCAACAGTAAGTTTATCCTTGGACTCCTGCTTACCGCAGCCGCTCATAGATAGTACAAGGATTAAACTAAGCAATATGCAGATGTGTTTTCTGATCTTTATCATTCAAAATACCCGTCAGCCTTTACGATACTCTTCCATCAGTCTTGTGATCTCATCGGAATCCACCATACTTACGGCATCGATCATCTTTTCAATGATCCATTTCTTACTGTCAGGATATGAGTAATCCGAAAGCTGTTTCGCGCACATTTCCATTTCATCCATATCCAGATCATCGCAGGCTGCAGTCATCTTGTCAAAAATGTCATACAGAAGGATCTCGGAGATCTCGGGTTTGGAAGCGTTGAAATCGTCCTTAAAATATCCGGAAAGATCATCAAGAAGTTTCTCATACATCTTCATTGTTTCTTCATGATATTTCCTGATCTCAGTCTCATCCCCTGCTTTACTTGCAAGTTCAAGTTTCTCGGCAAGATTGCCAAGCTCATATGCTCCGATCTGTCTTGATGTACTCTTTAATGAATGAGTTTTGATCGCATAGTTTTTCCAATCGGATGCGGAATATGCATTTTCTATGGATGAACGGTTTTCTTTACCTGCCTTGAAATAATCGAAAACGATCTTCTTAAACAATGCTGCAGTACCAAGAGCGGCGATAGCCTTGGTACAATCAAGACAGTCGTACAGTTCCTCGGTTTCCTGATTCTCATCTTCCGAGGGTTCTTCTTCCTCTTTTATCATGAAATTGGGAAGCCACTTGATCATCTTGGCATTAAGCTGATTAACATCGATCGGCTTGGCGATCATATCGACCATTCCCGCCTTGAGGAAAAGATCCTTACTGCCTTCCATGACATTTGCAGTAAGTGCGATTATCGGAGTATCGTCAGCTTCGGGTATATCGGCCCTGATAGCTTTTGCCGTTTCCACGCCATCCATTTTCGGCATCATATGATCCATGAGAACAAGATCATAATGCTCTTCTTTCAATTTTTCTATAGCTTCCATGCCGCTCTGTGCGACAAAGCACTGACACTTGATCGGCTCAAGCAGACCTACGGCGATACTGAGATTGATCGAATTGTCATCGACTATAAGTACTTTTGCATTGGGAGCCGTGAAGCGGACATATTTAGCTTCCTTGCTCTTGAATTTCATCTGATCGATAGTCTTGCCGTTAAGAGCAAGCACCATCGCAAGTGTGGATAAAGGCTTTTTGAGCAGACGAAGGTTTTTCCTGTTGGGCTTGATGTTGGATTTGAAATCGGTAAACATCACACCCGTAAGCATAGGATGTGCATCAAGGAAATCTTCCATCTCCTTCGTATAGAGATTCTGATCAAAGAACAGATAATCGTTCTTGCCGGTTGCCTTATACTGATCAAGATTCGAAATGAGTTTGCTTTCAATTCCGAGACACTTCATCTCTTTGATAAACTCATCCGTACGGATCTTGCTCTCTACAAGATTAAATGCGAATTTTCTGCTCGAATTTTCGACAATAAGATCCTTCTTGGGATTAGATATCTTCTGAGGTACGCTAAACCAGAAATCTGAGCCTTTACCGTATTCACTGCTGACACCGATGGTTCCTCCCATGGCTTCGACAAGTTTTTTGGATATGGCCAGTCCGAGACCGGTTCCCTCGACATTTCTGTTTCTCTTACTGTCGACCTGCTGGAAACTTACAAAAAGTTTTTCAAGATCTTCTTTCTTAATTCCTCTTCCGGTATCGATTATATGGAATTCAAGATTGACTTCATCCTCGGATATCATCCTGCATGTAAGCACTATCCTGACCATACCGTTTTCGGTGAATTTGATCGCGTTATTTGCAAGATTGATGATGACCTGTCTAATCCTCATGCAGTCACCGACAAGCTCGTGAGGAATATTGGTATCAACAACAAACAGGAACGAAATAGGTTTATCGCCTATCCTTGCCTGCATGATATTTCCGATATCATTCACTTCGGAAAGAGGTTCATATTTGTCCGGTATTATCTCCATCTTTCCTGCATCAATCTTGGAAAAATCAAGAATATCGTTAATGATGTTTAACAGATTCTTACCGGAGTTGCCAATCTGATTAAGACAGTTTTTAAGTTCGGGAGAAATATCCTTTTCCCTGAGTGCAATCTCGGTAAGTCCGATGACGGCATTCATCGGAGTTCGAAGTTCATGGCTCATATTAGCAAGGAAATCAGACTTCAACCTTGCTGTCCTTTCGAGTTCTGAATTCATTTCTTCCATGACTTTAAACTGCTTTATTGCAGAGGTTGTATCATGCAAAGTATAAACGGTTCCGATCTCATTATCCTTGGCACCGATAACACTTTTATCTACTCTGAAATAGTATTCGTTGTCTCCATTTTTGTACGGGATAACCTCATAATTCTCAATCTTCTCGGTGTTTTTTATCCAGTTGTCGACATTCCCGATATCCTGTAATCCCCGCAGAAAATCGGCACTTACAATGTTTTTGACCCGATCGTTGATATGGATGATATCACCGAATTTATTATAGATAATGACACCGTCCGTCATTTCATTAGCAAAATCATAAAGAACCGTGTCACGCAGCTTCAGATCAGAATAAAGGAATACGTAATAATATGTCAGGTAACAGATCAGATTCATGATCGCCGTATGGATCCATACAGGCCAGTTATTTATAAACGTAAGCAGGATCAAAACAAACATGATTCCCTGAAGGAAAGAAAGATTTATATATTTGATCTTAAAAACCTTGGGAACATTACGTATGAAAGAGATCATCATTGCGAAAATGATAATACAGTTAACAAGGCATAAAGCAAGGAATGCGATATATGCATTGGGTTTGAATTCCAGAATGGGCATCTTTATAACCCACCAGATGCGGCCGAATGCAATCTCCTGGGAGAAAGATACCATTCCGTTTTTAAAGAAGCACATTACTATTATGACAGTCTGTATCGCGCAGATGATCGCCATACCGAAATTGGTGTCAAAATGCAGTTTCTTGGTATATGACCTGAGTACGGTCCAGAGAGTTCCGAAGAACAGCCAGGGATAAATAAGATAATAGATAAGCAGATAATTCCGAGCCTCTTTTATAGAGTCTGCGGAAATCACAAGCATGCTGAAAATATCTGCGATTATCAGAACGGAAGTGGTAAAGACAAAACCGAAATTTTTATGTTTCTCCCGCAAACTGAAAAATACAGACAATAAATTTATAAAAATGAAAATTCCGAAAACTATATTTAGCTGCATTATTTTTCCCCAAAGCAGAAAGATCAGCCGATAAATTTCTCTACGGTACCGACAAGCTTATCTTTGTCTATAGGTTTAAGAAGATATCCCTGCGGCATCAGAACCAGTGCATCCTTGATCTTCTCTTTTTCGGTCACACCGGTAAGAAATACAATGGGGATAGAATCAAGATCTTTATTTAATCTAAGGGTTTTAAAAGTCGATGGTCCGTCCTCTCCGGGCATTTCATAATCAAGAAGGATCATATCGGTCTTCTTATTTTCAAGAAATTTATATGCGATCTTGGAGCTTATTGCTGTGGCAACATCATATTTTTCGGAAAGCTGTTCTTTGACAACTTTGAGCATGAGAGGATCATCGTCAATGATCAGGACGTGCTTTCTTCTCTCCTGTTCCTTGATCTTTTCAAGTTCAATCCTGAGCTTGGCGTCTTCTTCAGCCTGTTTTTCTTTTTCACGGATATGATCTTTGATACCGTCTTTGATCCTGTCGATGGAGATAGGCTTGATAAAAGTTTCATCAGCCATATAGACGACAGTCTCATTGAATTCCTTGCAATCCTTCTGATCACCGACAATAAAAACGAATACTCCTTCTCTTGCGAGTATTCTCTTCATTTCAATGAGTACATTGTAATCGTCCCTGGTCTCTCCGTTAAGACAGATTATGAAGATGTCCGGATGAAACAGATCAATATGTCCGACCATATCTTCATAACGAAGTGAAGTTGTAAGCATATTAAAATCATCGGATAAATGATTAAAGAAATCATCAATGACGATCCTCTGCTTACCGGTAATGAGAATATTATATTTTTTCATTTTGTCCCCCGACAATCAAGAAAAAGCAAAACAACTACAAACCCGTCAGAATATAAATTTTTACGGGTTTGTACAAAAATTTCCTTATTTATATTATAACACCGGATATTGAAGAAAAAAAGAAGGGAAATGCCGTATTTTAAGGCTTTTTGAATGATCCGGGGCAGATTCCCGCGCCGAATGTGGCGGCACCGCATCCGCTGCATCCCGCCCTGCAATTCTGAGTTATCTCGCCTCTTGCGGCTTTTTTGTATTCTTTTAACAAGAAGGCCTTGCTTACGCCGATATCAATGAAATCCCAGGGGAAGAGCTCATCGTCATTTCTTTCACGGAATGCATAAAAATCAAGGCTCAGACCGCATTCATCGAGGGCCTGCATCCATCTGTCGTGATCGTATTGCTCCGACCACGCGTCATAAATGCCGCCTTTTTCGTATACTTTCTTAATGACCTCGGAAACCTTCCTGTCACCTCTGGCCAAAAGCGCCTCAATAACGCTTGTGGGGGCGTCGTGCCAGTTATAATGGATCCTCTTCTGATTTAACTGTTCCGAAATGCCTTTTCTGCAGACATATGCCTTTCTGATGAATTCCTCCGTAGTGCACTGAGGAGCCCACTGGAATGCGGTAAAGGGTTTGGGAACGAAGAACGAAGTCGATACGGTTATAGAAATAGGTCCGTTTGTCCTCTTGTCTTTGGGAACCATCTCGAAGAATTCCGCCGCTACCTTATTGGCAAGATCACCTATTCCGAGAATATCTTCATCGGTTTCAAAAGGGTGTCCCAGCATGAAATAGAATTTGAATTTGGTCCAGCCGCCTGCTATGGCCTGAGCAGATCCCGATAAAATATCTTCTTCCGACAGGCCCTTATTTATTACGTTTCTAAGCCTTTGCGAACCGGCTTCGGGTGCAAAGGTTACAGAAGTTTTCTTGATGTCTTCCACTTTGTTCATGACATCAAGAGAAAATGCATCAATACGGAGCGAAGGAAGTGTAATATTGACCTTCCTTCTTTCACATTCATCGATAAGGCTGTCAAGGAGCTCCGGAAGATGTGTGTAATCGGACGAAGAAAGCGAGCTGAGCGAAACCTCTTCGTATCCGGTCGAATCAAGCATCTCATATACGGTATCAAGAAGCTTTTGCACGCTTCTTTCACGTACCGGTCTGTACAATTCTCCAGCCTGGCAGAACCTGCATCCTCTGATGCATCCGCGCATTATCTCAAGAACAACCCTGTCCTGAACGCATCTGATGTACGGAACAACGGGTTTCTTGGGATAATAAGTATCATCAAGGTCTTTTACGACCTCCTTGCGTATCTTGAGAGGAAGACCCTCAACGAGAGGTTTAAAGCCCTTTAAAGTACCGTCTTCGTTATATGAAGGCTCATAGAATCTCGGAACATACAGTCCGCTTATCTTGCCGGCTTCTATCAGAAATTCGTCACGGCTCCTGCCTTCATCCTTCATTTTCTCATACAGGTCCAGAAGCTCCCTGTATCTCGTCTCTCCTTCACCTATATAGAAAATATCAAAAAAGTCTGCGATCGGTTCGGGATTATACGTGCAGGGACCACCTCCGATGACTATCGGATCAGCCTCGGTCCTGTCCTTGGATTCAAGAGGAATTCCGGACAGATCAAGAACCTGAAGAATATTGGTATAGCACATCTCATACTGGATCGTTATTCCTAAGAAATCAGCATCCCCCACAGGTCTTTGTGATTCCAGTGAAAAAAGAGGGATATGCTTCTCCCTCATGATCTTATCGAGATCTATCCATGGAGAATAGACTCTTTCGCACCATACATCATCAAAAGAATTAAACATATCATAGAGTATCTGAATGCCCAGATGACTCATTCCGATCTCATAAACATCGGGAAAACACATTATAAAGCGGACCCTGACGGAATCAGGGTCCTTTATGCATGAATTAACTTCGTGTCCTATATAACGTTCGGGTTTCTCAACAGACATCAGGATGTCGTTTGAGAGAAACAGTCCATCAAAGCTCATATTTATCTTCCCGCAAGTTCCTTGGTGACTTCTTCCCAGGTTATCTCTTTTTCGGCCATGAGAACCATCAGATGATAAAGCAGGTCGCTGATCTCATAGACGATCTCCTGATTTCCGGCATTCTTGGAGGCAATGATTGTCTCTGTAGCCTCTTCTCCGACCTTCTTAAGGATCTTATCCAGTCCCTTATCAAGAAGATAATTGGTATAAGAACCTTCCTTGGGATGAAGCTTTCTGTCCTTGATCACATCGTATACCTTCTCAAATACCTGAAGGGGATTAACGGTATTAACTTCCTCAGAACCGGTTATCTCATTAAAGAAGCAGCTTCTTGCACCGGTATGGCATGCAACTCCGACCTGTGAAACCTTGGCAAGGATAGTATCCTTGTCACAATCTGCGGTAAGGCTCTTTACATACTGGTAATGTCCGCTTGTTTCTCCTTTGACCCACTGCTCTTCACGGCTTCTTGAATAATAGGTCATAAGCCCGGTTGCGATGGTATTAAGGAATGCTTCCTCATTCATATATGCAAGCATCAGGACTTCATTATTCTTGTAATCCTGAACGATGACGGGAACAAGGTCATTGGGTCCCTTCTTAAGATCACTCCATTTTATCTTGCTCTCAAGATGTCTTACTATGATTCCGTTCTGAACACAGATATCCTTGATCGATGAGATCTCGGAAGTGTTGAGAGAGATAACATTTCCGGTAACACCGCTTACGGAATCCTTCTTCAGATATTCGATCATCTTATTGAAAGCAAGGTCCTTGGCACTGATGATAATGGGAAGTTTGATCTCGTCCTCGATAACATCGAGTGCGTGGATATTCTTGAGAAGAACACCGGAGCAGTATTTGGTGCAAAGATCGGCAACACTTCCGGTATCCTTGTCATCGCTTGCATGATAGTTGGTATCTGTTCCGATCAGCAGGCTTCTGTCGAGGGTTTCAACCTGAGTCGAGAATGTCTTGGGAAAAGAAACCGATGCATAGATCTTATCCCTTCCAAACCTTCCGCTCGCAGCAGATGTAAGCAGGATGTTAACCTCTTTGTCATAATCGAGAATGACTTTGGAGCAGCCTGCATAGATGAGCTTTTTAACATCTTCGAGTCGCTTGATATTACCGGTAGCATATACGGAAACTTCGCTGTCTCCGCAGATCGCACGAATGATCTTAAGCGATTCGTCATGTGCTTCATCGCCCATGCCTTCGGAAAGATCATAAATGATAATGCCATCGGCAAGATCCCTGCAGAATTTCATTGCAAGGGAATAGGCGTCAGCTTCAAGAACGGTATCATCTTCATCCGAAACCACAGCAGATCCGTTCTTAAGATATATACAGGGTAAAAACTTTTTCACGTACATTAAAGTGCTCCTTTCGTGGAAAGAACCCCCGTAACCCTGGGATCACAATATGTTGCCATATCAAGAGCCTTGGAAAATGCCTTGAACATAGCTTCGGTTACGTGATGAGCATTTCCGTCGGACAATACTTTAAAGTGCAGGTTCATTCCCGCAGAATAACTGACCGCATAAAAGAATTCCCTTACAAGCTCGGTATCAAGTTCACCGATCTTCGGAACCTTGTATTCATATTCAAATCCGAGGAAAGGTCTGTCACAAAGATCAAGACTGCAGAGAACAAGCACTTCATCCATCGGAAGTATGAAATAACCATACCTGTAGATTCCGGCTTTGTCACCTATTGCCTTCCTGATAGCTTCTCCGAGAACTATGCCGCAGTCTTCAACGCTGTGATGTCCGTCGACATTAAGATCTCCTTTTACAATACAGTCAAGATCAAAGAACCCGTGCTTGGCAAAAGCGGAAAGCATGTGATCAAAAAAACCGATGCCGGTATTTATATTGCTTTTTCCGGTGCCGTCTACGGTAAACTTAATCTTAATATCGGTCTCGCCGGTCTTTCTTTTCACTTCGGCTGAACGAATCTTTTTGGATGTAGCCATAAATTCTCCTCCGGGTATGTATTATTCAAAACGTACTTTGATGCTGTTTGCGTGAGCGGTAAGTCCCTCATTATTGGCAAAGAGCTGTATAGCCTTGGAATCTCTTTCAAGAGCCTCCTTGGAATAATATATGACAGAACTCTTTTTAATGAAATCATCAACATTAACGGGGCTGAAAAATCTTGCGGTTCCGTTGGTGGGAAGAATGTGGTTGGGACCTGCAAAATAATCGCCGAGCGGCTCGGAAGAGTATTCTCCGAGGAACATAGCTCCCGCATTTCTTACCTTCGTCATGATCTCAAAAGGATTTGCCGTAAGGATCTCAAGATGCTCGCTGGCAATTGTATTTACGGTATCTATTGCCTCGTCCATATTCGAAGCAACAAGGATATAACCGTAATTATCAAGTGACTTTCTGATTATATCAGCTCTCGATAGTGTTTTAAGATACTCTTCTATTTCAGCATTTACTTTGTCGGCAAGTGCCTTGTCGGTAGTAACAAGTATAGCACTTGCAAGCTCATCGTGCTCGGCCTGGCTGAGAAGATCCGCAGCAACGTAGTGAGCATTTGCAGTCTCATCCGCAAGAACCATGACCTCGGAAGGTCCTGCGATCGAATCGATACTGACAAATCCGTATACAGCCTTCTTGGCAAGAGCCACGAATATATTACCGGGTCCGGTTATCTTATAAACCTTGGGGATCGATGCGGTGCCGAATGCCATGGCTCCTATAGCCTGCGCTCCGCCGGCTCTGTAGATCTCATCGGCTCCCGCAATATCTGCCGCAACAAGAGTACCGGGATCGATGACTCCTGTCTTTCCGGGAGGTGTGCACATGATTATGCGGTCAACTCCGGCAACCTTGGCGGGTACGATATTCATAAGAACGGATGAAGGGTATGCCGCTTTCCCTCCGGGAACATAAACACCGAGTCTTTCGATGGCGGTTATCTTCATTCCGAGAAGCGATCCGTCGGGCTTGGTATCAAACCAGGAATTGCGCAGCTGCTTTTTGTGAAATTCCCTGATGTTCTCAACAGCCTTTTTGATGACTTCAATGTATTCTTTATCAAGCTTGGTATATGCTTCGTCGATCTCGGCTCTCGTGACCCTGATAGTCTCGGGAGTCAGCTTAAATCCGTCAAACTTCTCTGTGTATTCAAAGAGAGCTTTGTCTCCGTTTTCCCTGACATTTGCAAGGATCTCATTTACTGTAGATTCATATTCGGTATACTGAGCGGGCGATCTTTTAAGGAGCGCGCTCTGAAGCTCCGATATTGAATCCGGATTAAGATTAACGATCTTCATATCAATTCCTCCGATTATCCGCCCCAAGGCGGTAATGATCATAATAATTCTTTAAGCTTTATCACCAGTTCCCTTATACGGTCTCCCTTAAGCTGCATGCTCACGGGATTGACTATCATCCTTGCGGAAAGCGGGCAAATCTCTTCAAGTACGGCAAGTCCGTTTTCTCGAAGCGTGGATCCAGTTTCCACGATATCAACGATCACATCGGCTAGTCCCACAATAGGTCCCAGTTCAACGCTTCCGTTAAGTTTGATGATATCTACCGTCTGGTTCTTCTTATTATTGAAATACTCCTTAGCGATAACAGGGTATTTGCTTGCGACCCTTATCCTCTCATGGTGGAGAAGCTTATCCGATGCGGATTCGGGGCCGCAAACGCACATACGGCATTTTCCAAAGCCAAGGTCAAGTATCTCATAAACATTTCTGTTTTCTTCAAGGATAGTATCCCTTCCGACAACACCGATATCGGCAGCGCCATACTCGACATATGTGGGAACATCGGGACCCTTGGAAAGGAAAAAGCGCATTTTCGCTTCTTCGCTTGTAAAGATGAGCTTTCTGGAAGAGGGATCCTTCATCTCTTCACAGGTAATACCTGCTTTTTCAAAAAGCTCCATTGTTTTGTTGGAAAGTCTGCCCTTTCCCAGGGCAAATGTAAGATAATCGTCGTAACTGTTCATATCATTCTCCGGTTTCGGTTATTTCTTGATAAGAGCTGCTCTTCCGCCTTTTTCACGGATATCACAGGCTTTTCTGACGGCTTCTTCATAGCTTGATGCATCACCGGCATTATAGTAGATCTCTACAACCCTGCTGTCTTCGGGGAAAGACATTCCCTGTCTTTCGAGAAGCTTTTCAACGTCATCGGGAAGAATGACAAATCCTACAGCGGGAGCATTCTTACCGAAATATGATAAAAGCGTATCGTATCTTCCGCCCATTGCTATCGGAGAACCCGCACCGAGTGCGAATGCTTTAAATACTATACCGGTATAGTACTGATACTTGGAAAGCATACCGAGATCGAACGAAACGTATTTCTCATATCCTCTGATCTTAAGCAGTTCAAATAATGAACAGAGTCTTTTGATCGCTTTCTTGGAGATGTCATTACCGGCATTCTTTTCAAGTTCGGAAAGCATCGAATGATCTGCGAAGGTATCCGTGATACGAAGGAGCTTATCTCTCATTTCATCGGAGATGTTGCACTCCCCAAGGAGATCCGCGGCAGCAATGGGATTCTTGGAAGAGATCAGATCCCTGAGGTCGGCTTCTTCACCTGATGAAAGCTTTGCTTCTGAACAAAGTCCCTTGAAATAATCAACCTCTCCGACTGATATGCGGAAATTCTCAAGACCTGTCTTAAGAAGGCTTTCTATAAGGAGTGAGACCATCTCGGCATCGGCTTCAACCGAACCGTCTCCTATCAGCTCTGCGCCTTCCTGTGTAACTTCAGAATATTTGCCCTGAAGCGATGAAATATTCTGGAAAGTGGAACCGATATACGAAAACCTGAGCGGTCTGTCTTCATCCATGAAATACTTGGCAGCACATCTTGCGATGGACGGGGTGAAATCCGGACGAAGTGCAAGTGTCTCATTCTCCTTATCGAAAAACTTATAAAGTTCCCTTGACGGAATGGTTCCTACTTCCTTGGAAAAGACATCAAAGTATTCGAATGAGGGGGTCTGTATATCAGAATAACCATAGGAAGAAAGACAATCTGATATGGTCCTTCTGACAAATTTGATATTGTCATATTCTCTTCCGTAAATGTCTCTTACACCGTCGGGAGTATGAAGAAGATTGTTATTGAAATTATTCATAATAACTGATTATATCCTTTTTTCGTGATAAAATAACTATGTTTGGCAGATTGTTTAACGCTTTACTATGCTAACTTGCTAATTTGCTAACATATTGAATTATACTTTTACATAATTAATGTGTCAACATATTTTTACAATGAATTCATGCCTGTTAAGGCGTATTTGGGAGAAAAGGATCATAATATGCAATCGGTATATTTCGGAAAAGATAACTCTGATGTACGGGCTGACGACCATTCTGTTACCCCTTTGACATTTCAGACCTCCGGCTCATCTGCAGAAAAAAAAGAACGCAGGTATTTTTTTCCTGATGAAAATTCCGGAAAATTAAAAACCCACGCTTTTTTTTCGGCTTTATTCGGATCGGCTGTCCTTGATCTGATAGTCTTCTGGATTGTATTTCCTGCGGTTTACGAGATATTTCATTATACTGTTCCACTGATTCACTTTGTCGAAACCGAGCTGATATATCTTGTTGCATTCACAATATTATATATCCCGCTTTCTCTGATATTATATCTTCTGATCCATAATGCTTATCATCGTAAGGTTTATGTATACGATAACCGCACCATATATGTTATCAGAATGCATATAAGGGTTAAGACATGCAAAAAGGGATTATTTTCATCCGAAGATAAGGCAAACATCCGGATCCATGAAAGATATAAACGATATATATCCAGGATAGACGATTATATCGGAAATAACAGTTTCCGCATCAAAAAGGTACTTACAGGCTGCAGGGAATCCTCTGAGATAAGTGATAAAGGAACTCTCTTTACAGGTTTTAATGAAAAGAAAGTAAATGATGAAGATATCAGTATACCTTCATATTATTTTCTGTATGATCAGGATTCTTCATATTATTCCCGGCATACGGGCCAAAAAGCCGCACTGATATTGATAAAACTTGCAGTTTTTGGCACAGGTGCGGCAGTCATCGCCGGCTCGGGTTATAAAAAGCTCAGTATATACAACAGGGATTTTGCTTCCTTCAGGGATTCAAAAATTGCTTTGATGGAACCTATTGGCATGGAATATACGGAAAATCACCTATATGATCATTCATACGATTTTCTGGAATTCCTCGATCCATCGGATGCATATCTCAATAATTCCGTAAGAATATATTTTGATGTAGAAAGTGACGGATTATCGGAGGGCGGAAGCTTTATCGATTACGATCTTTATTACGACGATGACTACTCCGTTATAAAAGATATATTAAGCAGTCTTTATTCTGATGAGATTAATGAATTATGCGGATTGGATGATATGATCGAAGAATATCTGGAAAACCCTGATGTTAAGATTGAAAACACGATCAGAAATGAAGAATATTATATAAATATATCAGTCCGCGAATCATACTGGGCAGATTACAGTGTCCATATTTATGTTTCAGGCGTCGGATTGCACAGGTTTAACTGATACTGTGATCAATCAGGTCTGTCAGCCAGATCCTGATTTACTTTATCAAGATAAGGAACCGGGATGCCCGGAGATTCGGGAATTATATAATCGGGATTCAGTTCATCATGGCGGAAGGATTTCCTTCCGCCGTTTTTGGCTCTGTCCCAGAAAAATTCAAGCATCTGAAGAGGCAGATAATACAGCTCTCCTCTTCCCGTAAAGTAGATCAGAAAAAAAGCGATACCGCCCTGCTTTTCGAATTTTCTCATGAACTCGAACTGATGCTCATGGATATTGTTCAAAGAGAATGTATCAGTCGCACATTCCTTGGCATCAAAACAGATCGGAATTCCCTGCACGGCACCGATATAATCAACAGTCGATTTCTGATCGAAATACGCTAAGGTGATATGCCTTGTCTCCTTATCGATATTGATCGGAGTTATCGGAGTCGGTATCTTCTGAACAAGTGCAAGTCCGGATTCATCATATTTTTCATTTGATCTGTTGATAAGATCCTCTAATGTGGAACCTCTGAGGCCTCTTGATTTCCATGTTGTCATATAGCCGGATCCTCAAATTCTCCTAAAATTTTAATGCAAAGCTTCTTCATATCATCCGGCATCGCAGCTTTCCATACAACGCCGTTATATCCGCCGGTTTCATCCGTAACCCTTATACAGTAAGCATGCAGCATCTGTCTTTTGGCTACAGAATTTCCGGATTTTCCGTATTTGGGATCTCCGATAATTGGATGTCCGAGATGAGAAAGATGAGCCCTGATCTGATGACTCTTACCGGTATAAAGCCGCACTTTCAAAAGAGTTGCATCCTCTCCCGCTTTTATGATCTCAAAGCCGGTTTTTATCATGGCAGCATCCGGATCTGTTTCACCTGTGAAAAGAAGCTTATTATTTTTCTCATCCTTCATCACATATGAAGTATGAATGCCTTCTTTTTCAAATCTGCCGTTAACAAGTGCAAGATAATATTTCTCGGCATCATGTTCGGATATGATCTTATTAAGAAATCTCGCACCGCTCAATGATCTTGAACAAAGAATGAGTCCCGAAGTATTTCTGTCGAGCCTGTTGCATATCGATGGCTTAAACGACGAAAGATTCTCAGCTGTAACTGTACCGTCATCAAGCAGATAACCGATCAGATAATCGTTAACGGAAAGATCATTACCGGCATCGGACTGCGAAAGGATCCCGGCGGGCTTATTGAATATAAGTACATTCTCATCTTTATAGATGACTTCCATTCCGGAGAATTTTTCAAAAGCTTTGCGGTATCTTGAAATGTCGTAAGCTTCCCCTTTTGAAAATTTCTCATATGTCTCATCGGAAAAGAAAACATTGACCACATCGCCGGCACTTAAAAGTTCATGACCGTCCGCTTTGGATCCGTTCAATGTAATGTTTTTCTTTCTGAGCTGTTTATAGAGAAGATTTCCGGGACATGAGGGAATAAGCCTTTTTAAGAATTTATCAAGACGCTGTCCGGATGATTCATTTGTAACCTTGATCTCTTTCATTACAAAACAATCTGCTTAAGTACAGTCATAACATTTTCATCAGTGCCTTCCGAAGGCTTTAACGAAGATATCCTGTAAAGGTAAGCTTTCTTATCGGTAAACACCTTGACCGTAATGTTCTTGAAATTCTCAACGGCAAGTATGGATGTGACATGATCCTTGAATTTATTTTCATCAAATTTAGGATCATCGGAATAGCCGATTATACAGCTGTCCGATACGCACAGATGAGAAACCCTGTAATTGATCTTCTCCGAAGTAAAAATCATGTCATAAGCGTTTAATAATCCATTACAGTCGATCTTCTCCTTAAAGCTTTTGTACCTGAGGAACATGATGACCGACACAAGGCTTTTTGAAGCGGGAAGAACTCCGAGAACGGCAACTATGGTAAGAAGATTTTTCTTGGTGCCGGTTGTTACATAACCCGTGACAAAGATAGCTATGGAGATCGAATAAAACAAAACGGTCCTTATGATCTCATAAACTTTCTGAGTATCAAGATACCCAAAGGTTCCCTTATATTTTTCACCCGAAAAGATCCTTGAAATAGTCATTAACGATATAACCTGTTAGTAAATGAAATGATAAGTCTGTGAGGACATACCTTTGTGAAGTAATAAAACATCTTCATCATGGCTGTCGGTATCGATATCTCTTTTTTATCAAAAGAATCCTTAAGTGCGGTCTTTACCACAACATCAGGAGTGGTCATGGCCCATTTTTTCATTGAAAGGGTTCTTGTTCCGAGCTTTTCGGCAACATCAAAGAATTCGGTCTTAACAGGTCCGGGACATACCGCGGTAACATAGATCTGTCTGCCGGCCAGTTCGGCATTCAAAGCCCTCGAGAAACTGAGCACATAGGATTTGGTTGCGGCATATACCGAAAACGAGGGCTGGGGTACAAATGCAGCACTGGATGCAAGGTTGATGATACGTGAATTCTTGCCCATATAGGGAAGACAGACAAAAGTGATATCGGTAAGTGCCCTGACGTTAAGATCGCACATTCCGGTCTCTTCCTTGCGGTCTCCCTTTGTGAAATCTCCGAGAATCCCATATCCTGCAGCATTTACGAGAAATCTGATCCTGCATTTATCGGCAGAGAGCATGGCTGATATTCTGTTTACGGTATTTCGGTTAGAAAGATCACCGCATATTACCTTTGCGTGATGACGGAGCTTTGCAGCAAGGTCTTCCAGTCTTTCTTTTCTTCTGGCAACTATCCAGATCTCATCAAGCGCGTCCATACTCTGGTCGAGTGCCATGACAAATTCACGTCCGATACCCGAAGAAGCTCCTGTGATTATCGCTATGTATTTCAAATTATTATCCTCCGTAGATTGTGCCGATCCTGTAAAGCGGTGTGCGGCTTCCGTTAAAGCTTTCCAGGAAAGTTACGGGTTCCGATTTGGTATAGGCATCATATCTGTTAAAGCCTTTGATCACTATCGAAGGTCTGTATCCGTTTTCAAAAGGAAGAATGAGGTCAAAGCTTGAATCGAATGTGCCGTTATAAGTATCCGCACCGGGCCAGGGCTTGGATTCCTGCCAGGTCCATCCGCCGTCCGTGGACAAGGCATAGAACATCATCATCCCGTCAGATTCGGTTGCGCTAACGGTAACAGTTACGGTGTTGGTTTCGGGATCAATGCTCTTTACCGATAAACTGACATTATCGGGTGCTGTCCTGTCTTCATAGGTGGCATCGTTGAACGCCGCGGTATCCGCATAGATCAGATCATCGGAAGGACCGGTAAGATCAATTCCAAGAACGGAACTTTTAAGGCCGAAGTATTCGGCTATCGCATCCGCATCTGCTCTTCCGTAATCCCTGAGCTGATCTCCCGTTTTCGTAAACTGTGCATCAACGGTTCCGTCCGCAAAGCAATGCTCTATGATGACAGCAGGGATCTCACGGTATATATTGGCTGAGATTATGGTGTAATAATCTCCTTCCGTCCTGAGACCTTTTCTCGTCTTAACACCTCTGGGATAAATACCGAATTCATACTCGAATCTGTGCATCAGAAGATCTCCGAACTGATAACCGTATCCGTTATAAGGTGCGATACGTGATGTATAAACCTCTATTCCGAATCTGTCATGTGCGTAGCATGCATTATAGTGAATGCTGAAGACAAAATCAGCGCTGACCGATTCGGCAAATTTCGCCCTGTCCGTAAGACTCATGGTTGTTTCATTGTCGAACCTTGTCATATATACCGTAACGCCTTCGTACATATTCAGTCTTTCGACAAGAGCCTGTGCGGTCATCAGGTTCATGAATCTTTCCTGGATCCTGCCTCCCTGAGTACCTGTATCCGTGCCGCCGTGCCCGGGATCGATGACTATGACGAGATCATCATCTTTCGTGAATACTCTTTCCGCGGCAGATACATTTAATTCCGGTATCATGACCAGGATCAAAAGAAGGAACACGGATATGCATTTTTGAAACGCGGCCTTTTTCATAAACAATGAGAAAAATAAAACCGGCTTGATATAAGCCGGTTTATCATTTTATTCTTTATCGGTATCGGGATAAACCGTACTGACACTCGGGCCTGAAGGTCCGGGTTTTTCATCTCTTCCGGAACGTGATTCCTTAAGAGAATCGTGATCTTCCTTGACTGCCTGAAGCTTGGAATTGAGAGCATTCAGGAGTGAATCATACTGATCGGATACGGTTCTTGAAGATGAAGCAAGAAGTCCTTCAACGTACTTCATAACATCTTCCATGTATTCCATAGCAGCATCCCTGCACGCATTTGCTTCGTTTGTAGCATTGTCAAGGATCTGCTGAGCCTCTGCCATAGTCTGGCTGGTTACTGCATCCGCCTGCTCATAAGCCTTCTTCATGATCTCATTCTGTGAGAGCATCTCATCGGTCTGAGCTGTAGCTTTCTCGATAAGACCGTCAGCCATTTTCCTGGCATTATCAAGGATCGAGTCCTGATTGCTGATGATCTTCTGGTATCTGGCGATCTCTTCGGGAGCCTTTCTCCTGAGTTCGTCTATATAACCCTGAATTACTTCTTTCTCAACATAGATCTCTGTATTGGATAAGAGCTTGGGCTTGCACTCTGAAATATACTGTTCAAGCTCATCGATGACGCCAAAGATCTGGCTTTCCATTTTTCTTTCCATTGTCTCTCCTTAAGAGCGGATACCTTTGAATTTTTCCTTAAGAGCCGCTTCAACATAATCAGGTACTGAATGACTTACGTCACCTCCGTAGCGGGCGATCTCTTTGACCGTGGATGAACTGAGATATGAATACTGCAGATCCGTGGTAAGGAAAACCGTATCAACTTTATTATCGGAAATCTTCCTGTTTGTCTGGGCTATCTGGAGTTCGTATTCGAAATCCGTGACAGCTCTGAGGCCTCTGATCATGATATGAAGGTTATTCTGAAGACAATAATCAACGGTCAGACCGCTGAAAGAATCGACTCTTACATTCTTCATTTCCTTCGTGGCTTCGGTTAATATTTTAACACGTTCATCTACCGAAAACAATGCAGTCTTCTCACTGTTATTCAGCACGGCGACTATGAGTTCGTCGAACATGAGCGACGCTCTTTTGATGATATCGAGGTGTCCCAAAGTCATGGGATCGAAGCTTCCGGGATATAATGCTCTGTTCATATATTCCCTCCTGTGATGAGATCAGATCTTCTTCAGGAAAAGATGCATATTGCCTTTGTATTCTTTTCTTCTTACGATCTCAAATCCGACTTCTTCAGTATAGCTAAAATCATCCTTTTTGTCAGCCTCTATTATGATAATGGTATCCTGATCGACATATCTCATGACCGACAGCTGCTTAAGGACATTTTTCTCATATCCCTTAAGATAAGGCGCATCCATGAACACGATATCGACATGCTTTTCAAATACAGACTGAAGGCCGGCTACGGCATCCTGCTTCAGGATCACAGCCTTATCCTGCATCCTGGTAAAATTCACATTATCCGTGATGCATTTGACAGGTTCCCTGCCGTTATCGATAAAATAAACCTTAGCCGCACCGCGGCTAAGTGCTTCGATACCGATCTGTCCGCTTCCGGCAAAAAGATCGATCATCACGGCGCCGGGAACATCTCCCTGTATGATGTTGAAAAGAGTCTCTTTGATTATATCCTGTGTAGGTCTAGTGATATCGTCCCCTGAAGGAGTCTTTAAAGGCATGGACCTGCACTCGCCGGCTATAACTCTCATAACTGTTTACCTCAATAATTCATTATCCTGAACTGTGCCGGCTCATTTGATCATGAGCGGATCTTGGTTCCCTTTGCGCCGCGTCCGAGGAGCTTGATCGAATTTAGCGAAACGGTCCTTGATCCGTATTCGATCGAAGCTTCACTTACAACATCGGTGATATATGCGATCTCGACCTTGTCATTTCCGTCGAGGCGTATTCCCTTAACTCCTGCAGCGGTCTTCTTCATCTCAGGGATCTCTTCTATGGAGAATCTGATGAAGTAACCGTTTGAAGACTGAAGGATGACATTTTCCTCAGTACGGACTTTTCTGATGGTGACTATCCTGTCGTCTTCGTTAAGCTTGGTTGCTGTTACGGTACGGCGTGAGCTTACGTCGAATTCGGTTCCCGATGTAACCTTGCACATTCCGTTTGCTGTAACAAAGAGGTACTTTCCGAGAAGAACGGTCGAAAGATCCTCTGCAAAGATTATCATGTCATCCGATGAATCGTAATTGGTTATATTATCAACCGGAACGCCCTTATCACGGAATTTGGACATAGGCAGATCCATCATCTTGATCGTATGCATCTGACCCTTTTCTGTAAATACGGCAACTCTGCCGTTATTACGTACGGGACATTTGTACTTGATCTCTTCGTCGATGGCTTCCTTATTTCTTTCGAAGGTGGGAAGGTCGATCATCTTGCAATAACCGAATCTGTCCATGATGAAATAAACATCCATCTCTTCGAATTCTTTTTCCTTATAGACAGCTTCCTCACCGTTCTCGATGACGGTACGTCTCTTGCGTGAAAATTCCTTTTTGAGGGTTTCGAGATCGGCGATGATCACCTGTGCCATGGACTCTCTTCTGTCAAGAATGTCCTCATATCTGTAGATGTTGGCAAGGGTATTCTCGTGATCCTTGTTGAGTGCATCGATCTCGAGTCCTATCAATTTATATAGTCTCATATCAAGGATGGCTTTGGCCTGTCTTTCGGTGAAAAGAAGCTGGCTTGCCATGATCGAGCTTTCCTTGGTCTTGAACTTAATACCGTCGGTGATGCCTCTTACAAGACAGTCTTCCGCCATCTTGCGGTCCCTTGATCCGCGGATGATCTCAATAATGAGATCAATGAGACTGCATGCTTTGATAAGGCCTTCCTGGATCTCTTTTTTCTCGGTCTCTTTGGACAGAAGGGCATTATACTTCCTGGTATTGATCTCGTACTGGAAATCAACGACAGATTTGAAGATGTCCTTGAGAGACATGGTCTCGGGGCGTCCGTTCTTGATAGCGAGCATATTGACGCCGAAGGTGTCCTCGAGATGAGTTTTCTTGTACAGAAGATTGATGAAATTCTCAGCATCGGCATCCTTCTTGAGCTCGATGACAATGCGGATTCCTTCTTTTGAAGACTGGTTTGAAATATCGACGATGTCCTGGGTCTTCTTGCTCTCGGAAAGAGCAGCTACCTCGGAAAGGAATTTGCCTATCCCGGCACCGACCATTGTGTAGGGGATCTCGGTTATAACGACGTTCTGATGTCCGTTCTTGAGCTTTTCGACATTCGCAACGCCTCTGATCCTGAGTTTTCCGCTTCCGGTCTCATAGATATCCTTGAGATCGTCCTTGTTGATGACTCTTCCGCCGGTAGGAAAATCGGGACCCTTTACATATCTCATCAGTTCTCTTGTGCTGATGCCCTCGTTCATTATAAAGGCCTTCATCGCATCGATCGTCTCACCGAAATTGTGAGGAGGAATGCTGGTTGCCATACCGACAGCGATACCCTCGGATCCGTTAATGAGAAGGTTGGGGATCCTGCAGGGAAGAACTTCGGGTTCCTTCTCGGTCTCGTCAAAGTTGGGAACAAAATTAACCGTGTCCTTGTCGAGATCGTCGAGAAGCGCAAGCTGTGTAACCTTCTGAAGACGTGCTTCGGTATAACGCATTGCAGCGGCGCCGTCTCCTTCAATGGTTCCGAAATTTCCGTGCCCGTCAACAAGCGGAAGTCCTTTTTTGAAATCCTGGCTCATTACGACAAGAGCTTCGTAAATTGATGAATCACCGTGGGGATGATATTTACCCATGGTATCACCGACGATCCTCGCACTTTTTCTGAAGGGCTTGTCGAATGTAAGTCCGAGCTCCCGCATATCATAAAGAGTCCTGCGCTGAACGGGTTTAAGTCCGTCGCGAACATCGGGAAGTGCACGTGAAACTATGACACTCATAGCATAATCCACATAGGATCTCTGCATTTCCTCGGAATATTCTGTTTTTATGATCTTTTCTTCTATCTTAGCCATTTATTTTACCTTAAGATCAAATATCGAGATTAGCATCATTAGCATGTTCGTAGATGAATGTCTTACGGGGAGGCACGTCGGTTCCCATAAGAAGTTCCGTTGTTTCGGAAGCCATTCTCGCATCTTCGATCTCAACCTGCTTGAGTCTTCTGGTCCTGGGATCGAGGGTTGTTTCCCAGAGCTGGTCGGGATCCATTTCACCGAGACCCTTGTATCTCTGGAGTGTAAAAGGTCCCTTATGAGAAGCCCTGTACTTCTCGAGAGCTTTGTCATCGTAAAGGTATTCCTCTTCACCCTTTGAAGGCATAGCCTTATAGAGAGGAGGCATCGCAATGTAGATATGTCCCTCAAAGATCAGTTCAGGCATGAATCTGTAGAAAAGAGTAAGAAGAAGTGTTGAGATATGTGCTCCGTCGACGTCGGCATCGGCCATGATTATGATCTTGTCATAGCGGAGCTTGCTGATATCGAAATCATTGCCGTAGCCTTCTGAAAAACCGCAGCCGAATGCATTGATCATGGTTTTGATCTCAGCATTTTCAAGTATCTTGTTTATCGAAGCCTTCTCAACATTAAGAATCTTACCTCTGATGGGAAGAATAGCCTGGAACATCCTGTCTCGGGCGGTCTTGGCAGAACCTCCTGCGGAATCTCCCTCTACGATGAAGATCTCACATTTATCCGCTTCCTTGGAAACACAGTTAGCAAGCTTTCCGTTTGAATCAAAGGAAAACTTCTGCTTAGTGAGAAGATTGGTCTTAGCCTTCTCTTCCGCTTTTCTTATCTTCGCAGCTTTATCAGCGCAATCAATGATAGTTTTAAGAACATCAAGATGTCTGTCGAAGTATCTGACAACCTCATCACCGGTAACCTTTGCAACAGACTTGGCGGCATCCTGGTTATCGAGCTTAGTCTTGGTCTGTCCTTCGAATGTGGGATCCGGATGCTTGATAGAAATAACCGCAGTCATTCCGTTTCTGACTTCGGTACCGGAGAAGTTCGCATCCTTATCCTTGAGATTTCCGAGCTGACGAGCATAGGAATTGATCACAGTCGTAAATTGCGTCTTGAATCCGGTAAGATGTGTTCCGCCTTCGGAATTATAGATGTTGTTACAAAAGCCGAGTACGTTCTCGTGGAATTCGTTAACATACTGGAATGCGATCTCTACCTGAATGCCTTCGGATTCGCCGCTGATAGATACGATCTCGGTTACGGGATCCTTTAATTTATTCAGATCCTTAAGGAATCCGACAATACCCTCCGGCTCATGATATGAAACGATCTCAGGCTCCGGCCCCCTGTCATCCTTATACTCTATGGTCAGTCCGGGATTAAGATAAGCGGTCTCGTGAAGTCTGCTCTTAACTTCGTCTTCCTTAAACCTTGTCCTGTCGAAGATGGTATCGTCCGGAAGGAAATTGATCGTTGTTCCGTGATCCCTTGTCTTACCCTGTGAAAGAAGGAGTCCGTCAACAAGCTCCACTTTGGGTTCGCCCTTTTCGTAGCTGTCTTTGTATATGTTGCCTTCCCTTTTAATAGTGATATCGAATCTGGATGAAAGTGCATTAACAACGGAGGAGCCTACGCCGTGAAGACCTCCGCTTGTCTTATAAGCATTATTGTCAAATTTACCTCCTGCATGGAGAGTTGTAAGAACAAGTCTCTCCGCCGAGATTCCTTTTTCGTGACGTCCTACGGGGATGCCTCTTCCGTTATCGGAAACCGTGCAGGATCCGTCTTTTTCAAGCGTGACCCTGATGGTGTCGCAGAATCCGGCAAGATGCTCATCGACGGAGTTATCGACTATTTCATATATAAGATGATTGAGTCCCTTGGTAGATACGGAACCGATGTACATTCCGGGACGTACCCTTACGGCCTCGAGACCTTCCAGTACCGTAATACTGCTTTCATCATAATTGTCTTTTTTCGGTGACATAAAATACCCTCTTGAAGTCTAACTTGCAGAAAAAACAAAGGTTTCGCGTGAAACCCCCGAACAGTTGTTTTGCACTATGTGATTTTAACATAGATTTAGATTTCGTACAACAAAAAATCCACTACATTTAGTGGATTTCATGCGTGAAAAATTTGAAGCTTTTAATTCAATAACATTTGTTTCTGCCAAAAACAGCCTGAATTGAGATTTATAATATCAGACCTTTTTAGAAACGGCCATTGCGAGGGCTCCGGGACCAATATGACATGCAATGGACAGAGAAAGGGGCTTCATGCAGACCTCATAACCGGGGAAAAACTCTTCCGCTTCCCTCTTGAACTGCTCGGCAGCTTCGAGATCATAAGTATAAGCCATCTCAAGATGCACGTTGTGGCATTTGTCGCTGCATCCGAATCTGGTCTCCATATCGTTTTTGATAGCTTTAAGGATTATATCCTTGCCACCCTGAACGGTACGTGTCTTTGCAAAGGAATCAAGCTTTTCTCCCTGGATCTGAAGAACGGGTTTGATCTTGAGAAGTGTTCCGATAGCAGCTGCAGCAGGAGTAAGTCTTCCGCCCTTTTTCAGATATTCAAGGGTATCTATCATGATATATATGCTGCTTTCAAATTTGACTCTTTCAAGCTCATCCTTGACCTGTCTTGCGTTCATTCCTTTTGCAATGAGCTCCTGAGCATCGAGGCAGGACTGTCTGAGCGTAACGGAAATCCTCTGGTTATCAACAACCTGGACCTTGTCATCATAATGCTGTGCAAGAAGGTATGCACTTCCGCATGAACCGGAAAGACCGCTGGACATGGGAATATGAACGATCTCATCATAGTCCTCGAGAAGCCTGTCCCATGTCTTCATAACTTCATCGGGTGAAGGCTGGCTGGTATGTATCTCCTCACCGCCTTTGAGTCTTTCATAGAATTCTTCCTGAGTCAGATTTACGCTGTCAAGGTATTCCTTTCCTCCGATAAAGAACGGCATGGGAATAACTGTGATACCGAGCTCTTCTCCTTCGGATACCGTCATTGAAGCATTAGAATCGGTAACAACTGCTATTTTTGAACTCATTGAATATTTCTCCCTCGCATATCAGTTGACATAATTAATATCAACTATTATTTTATGTAACTCAGATCGTCCTGAAATCAAGATTATTCCGGCCGAAATGTTCGGCTTCTTCCCTGATAAGGCGATTTTCATCTTTTGAAAGTCTTCTGTCATCCTTAAGGATGCTGTCTGCAAGATCGGATGCAGCAGCCAAAAGATCCGCATCAGCATACACATCTGCAATCCTGAAGGAAAACTCTCCGCTCTGTCTCACTCCGAAAAGTTCACCGGGTCCTCTGGTCTTAAGATCATATGACGCGATCTCAAAACCGTCAGATGTACGGGCAAGTATTCCGAGTCTTTCCATGGTCTTCTCATCCTCGGAACCTGTCATGAATATAGCATAGCCCTGATCGGATCCGCGTCCGACTCTTCCGCGCAGCTGATGAAGCTGGGAAAGACCGAATCGTTCGGAATTTTCTATCATCATAACAGTCGCATTTGGAACATTTATTCCAACTTCTATAACAGTGGTGGAAATAAGTATATCTATATTTCCCGATGTGAATTCCGTAAGAATGTTATCCTTGTCGGCAGGTTTCATCTTGCCGTGCAGATAAGAGATCCTGTATCTGTCACCGAGGATACCTTTCAGCTTGTCACAATAATCGACAACATTTTCAAGTTCTTCATCATCTGAGTCGGGATCAGTCGCTTCTACCATAGGGCAGATTATATAGATCTGATGTCCCTTTGAGATCTCATCCGTGATGAATTTATATGCAGTGGGTCTGTAATGTTCACCCACGACGCAGCTCTTTATGGGGCTCCTGCCTTCGGGCATATCCTTAATTGCAGAAACGCTCAGGTCACCGTAAAGAACGATCGCAAGTGTTCTGGGTATCGGCGTGGCACTCATAACAAGGATGTGAGGGCCGGCACCTTTGCCGGCAAGGGCTTCCCTCTGCCTTACGCCGAACCTGTGCTGCTCATCGGTGACAACAAGTCCGAGATTTTTATACGTAACCTTATCCTGGATAAGAGCATGTGTTCCGATCACAAGATTTGCTTCACCGGATTCGATATCTTCATAGGCTTTCCTTCTTGCCGCAGCACCTATGGATCCGGTAAGGAATACGGGTTTAAAAGGAAGTCCGTATTTTGTGCTCATTTCCGTCACGGTCTTAAAATGCTGCGCTGCAAGTACTTCCGTAGGTGCCATAAATGCACCCTGATATCCGTTTGCCACAGTATTTAAAAGCGCAATGAGAGAAACGATCGTCTTACCGCTTCCGACATCACCCTGGATAAGCCTGTTCATTACATTCGGACCGGTAATATCGGCAATTATGTCCTTGCAGGCTTTCCTTTGACCGTTTGTAAGCTTATACGGAAGTCTTTCGATGAACCTTGTAACCTCAGCCGATTCGATCATCGGGCAGGTATTGGGCGATTCGGTGAGCAGGTCTTTATTTTTCCTCAGATACAGGATAAAGAAAAACAGTTCATCAAAAGCCAGTCTTCGTCTGCCTGCCTGAATATCTGCAGGAGAAGCGGGTTCGTGGATCATCCTGTATGCTTTATTTAACTCTGAAAGCCCAAGCTGATTTCTAACTTTTTCCGGAAGATAGTCCTCCGAAAATTCCGCCTTGGCAAGCGCACTCTTAACCGCCTTGGATACTGATGTGTTCTTAAGTCCCCTGGTAAGAGGATATATGCACTGGTATGCACCCTGAAGCTCACTGTATTCATCGGATGCGTATTTCCTCGGCTGGACGAGCGTGTACTCTTTTCCTGAGCTTTTTACCCTGCCCCTGAAAACATAATATCCGCCCTTTTTTACGGCCTTTGCCATAAAGGGCATATTGAAATATTTAATGACCATTTTCCCGGTATCGTCGCTTACTTCTATGGGTAGTATGGTCATATGATTTTTTACATGTCTGATATTACCGATAAGATCGACTCTTACGCGAACGGCAGCGATCTCATCATTTTTCAGTTCGGAAATTGTCTTAAGACCGCCGAAGACCACATATGATCTCGGAAAAGTCCTAAGCAGGTCTTCAAGGGTTCTGATATCAAGATTATGAAAAAGACCGGCAGTTTTGGGACCTACGCCTTTCAGATCTTCTACCGGAGAGTTTCCGTTTACCAGCATTTTACATATTTCCCTAAAATCAAAAGAAGGTTCATAATGAACCTTCTTTCAGATAATATAATTATAGATATAGATAAACAAACTACTTATTGAAATATCAATATGATGTTACAGGGTTTATTCTACAGAAACGATGTAATAATAAACCGGCTGTCCGCCATTCTGAACATCTACATCAAGCGAACTGAACTTCTCGGAGATCTGATCCTTGAGAGAGTTCGCATCACCTTCACTGACGTCGGATCCGAAGTAAAGACTGATAAGCTCGGAAGAATCATCGACCATCTCACCGATCATCTCGATCACAACCTGATTCATATCGGTGCCGACAGAAAGGATCTTCTTGTCTCCGATACCCATGTAATCGCCTTTTCTGATCTCGTGATCGTCAATGGAGGTATCTCTTACCGCATATGTGATCTCACCGGTCTTAACAAGTCCGATTGCCTCGATCATTGCCTGTTCATTTTCATCGGCGGAAACACCTGCACTGAAATTGATAGCAGCGGTGATTCCCTGGGGAATGGTCTTGGTGGGGATGACAAGAACGGTCTTGTCGGTTGTAAGATCCCTTGCCTGATTAGCGGCCATAATGATGTTCTTATTGTTGGGAAGAACAAATACGGTCTTCGCATTAACCTTCTCAACGGCATCGAGAATGTCAGCGGTCGAAGGGTTCATGGTCTGTCCGCCTTCAATGACATGATCAACGCCGAGGCTTCTGAAGATCTCTGCAAGTCCGTCACCTGCGCTTACAGCGACAAATCCGAACTCGGAAGGTTCACCCTTGGGCTCTTCGGGAGCTGGCTGCGAAGCTGCAGCACTTCCGGTTGAGCAAGCAGCCTTGGAAGGCTCGAGTCTGCAAGTAATCTTAACATCCCGCATGATGCCGAACTTAAGAGCTTTCTGAAGAACAAGTCCGGGATCGTCGGTATTGATATCGATTAATACTTCTTTTCCGTCGGATTTAAATGTCTTAAGATCACCGATGGATGCCAGGTATCCCTTAACATCACTTTCGATCTTGCCGATGACGGATGACTTAAGAACAACCTTCATCTCGGCGTGATAGATATTCTTCAAAACCTCTTCCGATTTGCCGGGTCTGGAATCATCAACCTTGGCAATGGGATCGTCGGATATGGTAAGGTCGATCTCCTTTCCGCAGAAAAGATCTATCGCACCCTGAATGACCTTCATAAGTCCGGCACCGCCGGAATCAACAACACCCGCCTGCTTGAGAACGGGAAGGAGTTCGGGTGTCTGTGCGAGAACCGCATTTCCGTGCTCATAGAGAGCAGGAAGAATGACTTCAAAATCATCGGCACCGTCTTCGATAAGCTCTGCCGCTTTTTCTCCCATTCCTCTGGCAACAGTAAGAATTGTACCCTCAGTAGGCTTCATAACCGCTTTATAAGCGGTCTCAACAGCTTTGGTACAAGCAGCTCCGAAAAGAGGAACAGTGATAACCTGCTCATCTCTTACTGCCTTGGTAAATCCTCTGAGAAGCTGGGAAAGAATAACTCCCGAATTACCTCTTGCGCCTCTGAGCGAACCGCCGCTCATAGCCTTGCATAATGACTTCATATCGGGCTCTTCGCCAAGATCCCTTACTTCCTTGGCGGCAGACATGATGGTCATTGTCATATTGGTTCCCGTATCTCCGTCGGGTACGGGGAATACATTAAGCTCGTTGATCTCTTCTTTGTTCCTGTCGAGATATACAGCTCCGGCAAGGAACATCTTGGAAAAGAGTTTAACGTCAATCTCTTTTACAGCCACTGATAAATCCTCCTTAATCGATCACCCTGACGCCTTCGATGAAGACATTGATCTTCTCTACGTCAAGACCGGTAAACTCTTCTACTTTATATTTAACGCTTTCGATAAGATTCTCGGAAACGGTCATGATGCTGACACCGTAAGCTACGATAACATGGAAATCGAGAATGAGCTTATGATCCGATGAAAGCCTGACATTAATTCCCCTCGAAAGATTTTCAGTGCGTAATATTTTCGCAATGCCGTCTTTTACGCTTATTCCGGCCATTCCTACGACACCGATGCACTCAATGGCAACGCTACCCGCATACTGAGCAATAACATCATTATCTACAATAATGTTTCCCATATGGGTATTCATGGAAGAACTCTTCATATAAATCCTCCTTTACTGCAAAACTGTGCTTGATTATATCATAAATAAACTAAAGGGGTCAAAATTTCAAAAAATTCCTTGCAATATTGATTTTCCTTTGATAATATACATATGTTGCGTTTTCGGACAATATATTGATTATGTAAATAACGCCGGGAGGTGAGATAATGGCTAAGTGTGATGTTTGCGGCAAGGGAGTTCATTTCGGAAATAATGTGAGTCACTCTCACAGAAGATCGAATGCAATCTGGAAGTCCAATGTCCTCAGCGTAAAGTGCAAGGTTAACGGACAGCCTAAGAGAATGCATGTATGTTCCAGATGCCTTCGCAGCGGCGCTGTAGAGCGTGCATAATTCAGAATAATTAAGGACAGGGTTTTTGCCCTGTCCTTTTTTTATGCCTTTCTTCTGTGATATTCCCTGTTGATAGCCCTTACAAGTCTCTCGTCTCCGCACTGATTATCCGGATGGAATATCTTAACAAGATCCTTGTATCTCTTCCTCAGCATCTGAGGACTTGTCACATTTGAAAAAAGAACACAGGCGATCGAGTCGAAATCAGATTCCGAAAGCTTTGATAGATCCGGAACTCTGATATCCGACATGGTCAGTCTTCTCGATGAATCAAATTCTTCCTTTTCTCTTTCGAACTTACGTCTGTCTTCCTCAAGAGTCCTGAAACCGTCCTTGAGTATCTCCATCTTCTTGTCAAAAAAGAGATTCTCCTGACGAAGTCTCTGACGTTCCTGTGAAGTGCGCCTGTTCAGCTCGTTTAGCTCATCCCTTAAACTGACTCTGTCCTTCATAAAGGATTCCTGGAGGTTCTTCAGTTCCTTCCTCTCGGTCTCCAGTCTCTGCTTTTCAGCGGAAAGACGCATGTTCTCCTGGAAAAGAAAAATCTTGATCTCTTTCAGTTTGTCACTGTCTTCACATTGGACAATTGTCTCTAAGTCGATCATAATTCCCCTGATTATAAATCGTCTTCAGAAAACGCCTTTTCCTTTAATTCTTCATCTTCGGGCCCGCCTTTCTTATCCTTGGATAATCTGTGGACCACCTCGGGAACCATATCCATTATCTTGGTAATGGTATCCTGGTTCTTGACGGAAAGAAGTCTTGTTGATCCGTCCTTGATAACTATAACCGCATTCGGGCTGACTTTGCCGCCCATACCTCCGGCAGATGAATTCTTGTTGTAATTCCTGCTCTCGTGTCCGCTTCCCGCTGCAACTCCGAACGAAACATCAACAAGAGGTATAAGAGTCGTATCACCTACAACAATCGGATTTCCCACAACTGTCTTGGATGAAAGTATGGTATCCATGCCGGAAAGCAGGGAATCAACTACTTCTTTTTTCTCAATATCGGCCATGATGGTCCCTTTCCACGATCAGGCGGCTTCTTCGGAAAGATTTTCGTCCTTCTTTGTGTCTGATGTCTGATCTGATCTGTTTCTGTGGTGCTTAAGTGATCTGTAAATCTTCCTGCAGTTTCTGTTCAAAGCGATGCAGACAAGATTATGCAGTATGCTTATCAGGTTAAAATGCCCCTTTGCTTCAATGAAGCCTTCAAAAGTTTCCGACTCAAAGTCCGGGATAAACTTCGAACCCCCGGTAAACCTTCTGCGGAACATGCAGTACAGTCCGTATACCTTACCGGTAAGGTCGGGTGATGAAAATCCGTAAACCAGGTCGCAGGTGACCTTCCCGGGAAGGATGAGCCTAAATATCTTCTTCAGACGTTTTTTTATCACCCTCAGGGCATATGCGGCCTCATTCGAGTTCAGGATATTCCTGTAATATCTGATCTCGGTACGGACCTTTACTATTTTATCATAAAATCCCCTGTATTTGCATTTTATCTTATCTATAAGTCCCGAAATCCTGTCAAACAGGCCGGACGAAGCATCATCACCGGTATCGGAATCGCCGTCTTCGGTGACCGAATCATCAGCATTGTCATGAACCGGGTCACAGCCGACGGAAAAACTGTCCTCAGAGCCCGGGTCATCGTCACCGAACAGGTCATTATGGAGTTCTTCGTCAGAAACCGCGGACATCGGTTCTTCCGAGGAAGCTTCTTCTGTAGACGGCACTTCTATAGACAGCTCTTCTGATGACGATTCACCGGAACCTGCGGTTATTTCAAATTCATCATCAGGAAGTTCTTCATCAATAAATGCATCGAAATCCTCATCGGAAATATCGCTTTCACCGTCCGGATCCGGAAATTCCATCGAAAAGAGCTTAAACCATAGAATCTTTACTGTGACGCTTACCTTCTTCTGCTCATATTCGGCAGCAGCCCTCAGGATATGAAAGAAATAATTCAGCTTAAAAACCGCACACAGTTCGCTGTCTTTATCCCTGAATGCCTTTATCCTGTATCTGACGGGCAGAACGAGAATGAGTATTGCGAACACAACAAAAAGCCCCAGCAGGCACAGGAGCAGGATTCCTATAACGGATAGAATTTTGAGTATCACAGCGAGCATATGAATTCTTTGAGGCCCGTGCCTCCGGTTTTATCAATGCAGTCCTTTATAATGGACTGCACAAGCTCAAAAGCTTCATCCCTGCTTCCTGCAAGCCCTATGCAAACTGCATCTCTGCCTTCCCACACCTTGGACTTAAGCTGAAAAGGAGTAACTATATCTATGCAGTCGTTCTTATTCTCCGACTTTAATAAAAGAGCGGCACTGCCCTTTCCCTGTTCGATCTTCTTTTTGAGCTTTTCAAGCTTCTTTTCGGATAAATCTTCCGAAAGATAAAGATCATCGAGATATATGATATTGATGTTCTTCCTGAATATTTTGCCTAATAAATCATCAACGAATTTCATAGAAATAATATACCACAGTTGAATTGACAGCAGATTCATAAATTATTAAAATTCCTAGTGAAATATATCTTATTGAGGGATCCCATGAAAACTATTTCTAGAATGGAATTACGCGAAGGCATGGAGCTTGGCGAACCGGTCGAATCGGGCGGCAAGGTGGTTTATAATGCCGGAACCAAGATCACGCAGGCCGTTATCGACAGACTCGATCATTACGACATAATGGCGGTCACCATTATGGAGGATGTCGATTATGCAACTACGCATAACGAGCGGATCCAGTTTGATGAGGATTTCAAAAAATTCAGGGAGAAGTACAACGACTGCCTGACCAGATATAAGGGAGTAATGCTCTCATATCTCGGAACCAAATTTTCGATCCCCAGCCAGAATCTCATCGACATATTCAATGAATGCTATTCTACCGTCAAATCGGAAAAGCAGCTCCTTGATTTCATATACAATATGATGCCCAACGAGGATGAACTTACCTACACCCAGTCCTTCAATGCGGCACTTCTGTGCGGAGCATTCGCTAACTGGCTCACTCTTCCCGAGGACAAAAAAAGAACTCTCATTCTCTGCGGTTTCTATTACGATATCGGCAAATGGAAGATCCCGCACGAGATTCTCTGGAAACCCGGAAAGCTCAGCGATCAGGAATACGAAATGGTAAAGCAGCATACTCTTCTCGGATTCCAGCTTGTAAAGAATGATACCGCACTTAACGATGACATCAAGAAGTGTATCCTGATGCATCACGAGAAAACAGACGGAACAGGCTATCCCGTCGGTCTGTCCGGCGATAAGATAAATGAATATGCAAGATACCTTGCCATAGTCGATACATATATAGCAATGGCATCGCCCAGAACCTTCAGAGCCGCATTTACTCCTCTGCAGATCATCGGAACATTTGAAAAGTCGCTGGAAAAATACGATACGGCGATCCTTATGCCTCTTATCGAAAGGATATCGGAAGCACAGATCGGTACCATAGTTGAGTTAAATGACGGAACGGAATGGGAAGTCATGCTGATCAACAAGAATTCTTATGCAAGGCCGATGCTGAGAAACGCAGGGAATATGATCCTGAATCTTGCGGACAGAAAAGATCTCGAAATAGTCAAGATAATCTGATCAGTTCACACCAAAATAAGCATTAAAAATTCTTTTAGCCAGGGGGACAGCGTACTCTACGCCTGTCCCCGCTTTTTCTATTATGATAGTTACACAGATCTCGGGATCCTCTGCGGGAGCAAAAGCGGTAAACCACGCATGGGATTCGTTAATGTCTTCGGCAAATTCTGCAGTTCCTGTCTTGCCTGCGACAGTATAAGCATCATTATTTAAAACCTTGGCTGTTCCGTCGGTAACAACGGCTCTCATCATTTCATTCAGGAAAGCCGCTTCTTCTTCAGTCATTACCCGTCCAACACTTTCGGGCTCATAGCTTCTTATTACTTTGCCGTCTTCATCCGTTATCGAATCTATGATATAGGGACGCATCATCACACCGCCGTTTGCGACAGCCTGGGTGATCATATTCAGATGCAGGGGGGTCATTATCGTCTTGCCCTGGCCTATGGCTGTCTGCATAATGTCGTAATCGGTGGATCCGGTTCCTATATATGCCCTGCTTCTGTTTGCAAGAAGGTCGGTGGGAAGCGGATCATTAAAATAAAGATCATCCATTGTACGTGACCAGTCATCCCTGTCGAGAGAAAGACCGACGTTTACGAAAGATGAATTACAGGATCTGGCGAAGGAACCCTTAAGGTCAAGCTCTCCGTGCACGCTTCCGTAGATACAGCTTACCCTGTAATTATCATGCTCTATATGGCCGTTACAGATATAATCATAATTCTCCCAGTCATCCGGATGCTCCTTGTAATATTCAAGTGCGGTTATGATCTTAAAGGTGGATCCGGGAGGATACAGTCCCTGTGTCGCACGGTTTAAAAGCTGTGAACCGCCGGGCGTCGTGGTGATGGTCTCCCAGTCTTCACTAATTGTTCCGGGATTAAAATCAGGATGAGAAAGCATGACAAGGATCTTGCCGGTCTTGACCTCGGTCACGATCACGGCACCGTTATACATTCCGAGATAATCATCGGCAACCTTCTGAAGATCTACGCTCAATGTGCTGTTTACGTTGTATCCGGGATTCTTGATATTCTCGAGATCGTTATTAACCCTCTCCGAAAGGCTTGCACCCGTATGCATCAGGTAATAATTTGCATCGTTTTCAATGCCCATACGTCCGTTCACCGAATACCCGACGGCGTGGGCAAACATTGAACCGTAGGGATAATATCTGATCTCATTTCCGTTTTCATCGGTTCTGGTCTCCGCAAGCACTTCACCCTCCGCAGAATAGATGGTTCCGCGGGTTACGTTTTTGATCTGTATCTCTTCCCTGTTGTTGTAGCTGTTGTTATACAGATCGATCGTAGAGGTTGATACAAACACGGACAGATAGATGAACATGAAGAAAAAGAGACCGCAGAAAATAAACATGGTCACATTTATCAAAACCATGGACTTATATCTGGGCGAACTTTCCCTATACTTTCTTATCGGATGAAAGTCCTTCAGTTTTTCTTTCAGATCTGGCTTCATAATTTCTTGATTTAATAACTATTCCCTGTACTATGAAAAACATTATGTATGTAGTCATGACCGAGCTTCCGCCGGAACTTATGAAGGGAAGCGTCACACCGGTAAGAGGAATGAACTTGGTACCGCCTCCTACGGTAAGGAAAACCTGGAAAATATACATTACTCCAATACCGTACACAACAGTCTGATAGAACTTATCGGTGATCGATGCCGAAAGCATCATCATCCTGCAGAAAACGCAGAGGCATATGACCAGGAGGCATATCGCAAAAAGAAGACCGAACTCTTCACAAACTGCCGAAATGACAAGGTCCTGATCTACGAAGGGAATGTCCGAGGGCCTTCCCTGCATCAGTCCGTTTCCGAACCACCCGCCCGAACTTATCGCAAAGAGTGACTGCGTGATCTGGTATGCCTGGTCGTCAATATAGGTCCATGGATCAAGGAATGCAACAACACGGACCTTTACATGATCGAAAAGCTTATATGCCACTATACTGGCAATGGTTCCGCCTCCGAGTCCTGTCAGCAGATACAGATAATTGTGTGTGGACATCACAACGATCATCACATAGGTAACAAAGAATATCAGCGCACTTCCGAGATCCTTGGACAGAACCAGGATAATGACATAAATGCCGGATATCACAGCCGATATAAATATCCATTTAAAGGAATTGTATTTGTATAAAAGCGCAGCGAGGAAGAACAGGAATATGATCTTAACAAATTCTGACGGCTGGAAGGTAAAGCCCTTGATCGTATAGGTGATAAAAGCTCCGTGAGTTCTTCTTCCGGTAAGGAGCACAATCGACAGAACAACGATCCCCGCCCCGGCATACAGCCAGAGAAGACGTCTGAAGAATTTAAGCCTGTCTATAAGAAAAGGTATCGCAAGACAGATGGCAAAGGATATCAGCGTGATTATGTATTGTCTGAATGCCTTTGCGAAGGAAAGTCTGGAAACAATGCACAGACCTATGCCCGAAAGAAGGCACATATTGTTGAGGAGAAGTCTGTCGGATTTGTCGTATATGATCGATACGATCGTGATCATAAAGAACAGAAACAGAGTTATGAAAGCAAACAGATATAAGTATTCTTCCCTCCCCGAAACAAAGGTCATATCGAGGAAGCACAGAAACATCAGGAGCAGCATCAGACCGCTCTGAACAGATATAAGCACGGATACGAGCTTTTTCTTTTGCGAGAAATTACACACAACGGCAAGCGTCGTATATAGGAGCATAAGAAAAGCTATCACATACTTCGATAATTCTATTACATAAAATTTCAAAGTGATCTGCACGGTTATTCCTTACATGACGGGTCTTTCGGCCCATCCGGATGTATGTGCGCCATCAGGCTGTAAGCCCGACAGATAAAGCTTTATTATCCCGGCACATTCATCCCGGCTTTCCGTCGTAAATTCAACCCTGCCGCAAAGTCCCGTTTCATCCTTCAGTGTCAGGGGGACGGAATTATATATTACATTCAAACAATGATAACAATCAGCATAAACGGGGAATGAAATCCCCTTTCTGTCTATTATAGTCTCAAAACCGCTGTTTTTGGTACAAGATTTAAGAGTTTTTCTGACACAGTTGGCACTGATCATTAATGGTGCGCGGCCGTATACCACTCTTTCAAGGTAAAAGTCCGATCCCTTTACAAGATCCCTGCATTCGGCATCGGAAAGTTCCAGGGGCAAAGTGCCTCCGGATACATTATATCCGATCTCAGCCGATGAACGCTCGTTCCAGGCATAAAGACCAAAATCGGATATTACAGGTAAGTTTTCGCAGTCACCGAAAAAAGCAAGATCTTCAAGATTTCTTACAAGCAGCCCGTCAATGAGCTTTGAATCAATATATCTGTTGATGAAGCCAAGGTCATCACCTTTTCTTCTTATAAATGAACACGCTGCAAATACAGGCACACCGGTCTTTTGCTTAAAGCTTTTTATGATGCTGATGCTTTTATCATCGCAAAAGAAAGCTTCCTCAAAGAAAATCCTGGGTATGCTTTTATCAGAAATGATATCTGAATTATCAGAAAGTCCGAGAAGCTGATCTTCCGTCCTTATAAGGATAGAATGACCGGCAGCGGGTACAAACCGCCCCATTCCGGGACTCCTGAGTCCGGAACAATCGGAAATGGATTCATTTTGAACGGGCGGATATAAAAGATCGTTTTTCAAAACGGAAAGTGCTTCCCTGCGCAGTACATTTATGTTACCCAGAGAATAGAAAACGCCGTCATCGATATTTACGGTGATGCTGTCATCATTCGTTACAAACGGAGTATTTCCGAGTTTTTTAAGAGACCTTCTGATATCCGCTTCTGAAACGGATGCCTTCTGAGCCTTTTGGACCGTTTCACCCGAAACCTGACATGATGCCTTTCTTCCGTCAAGAGTCTGCGCAGATGCCTTAAGAACAGCTTCATTGCCTGTCCTGAAATCCGCGGTAAACGAAACGCTGATCCCGGGAGTATAAATGCTGTCAGTACTTTGAACCGAAGACTTCTCCCGGTCTTCTTTATCGGAACCGTTATATCCGTGACTGGTAACGGTCACCATATCCTTAGAATTATGTCTGTCATAATAGCCGTGTGAAAGACTGCCCCTTACATAGAGATTTGATAATGTCTTAAGGTCTTCTTTTTCAACACGGTATTCGTTACCAGATAAATATAGATCCAGATATTTCCTGTATACGGAAATGACTCCGTTTACATATTCCGCGGGCTTCATCCTGCCTTCAACTTTAAGTGAACATACACCCGCGTCAAGTATCCGAGGAAGCAGTTCAAGAGTGCACATATCCTTAAGACTTAAGGGATATGTCTCGGTACCTTTGGGTGCGCCCTGTATCCGGTAACTGAGTCTGCAGGGCTGGGCACATCTGCCCCTGTTTCCGCTTCTTCCCCCGAGGACGGATGAAAAAAGACACTGTCCGGAATAGCTGTAGCACATAGCTCCGTGAATAAAGCATTCTATCTCAAGACCGGTCTTATCATGTATATCCCGTATCTCTTCAAAGCTCAGTTCTCTTGCGGGGACAATCCTCGAAAAACCCCTGTCCTTCAGAAAATCAGCGCCGTAAGATCCTGTTACAGACATCTGTGTACTTGCGTGAAGCGGGATCAGGGGATACTTTTCATTAAAAAAAGAAGCAACACCCAGATCCTGGATAATAAGACCGTCAGACATGGAGGGAATTCCGGATGCGGCAAATTCTTCCAGTTCCGGGAACTCTTTGTCCTTAACAAGGGTATTAACGGTAAGATAAACCTTCTTGCCGTACAGATGTGCGAATTCAATGCACTCGATAATGTCGTCAATGCCAAAATTTCCGGCATAAGCACGTGCACCGAATTTTTCGTATGCCATATAAACGGCATCGGCCCCCGCCTTCAATCCTGCATAAAAAGACTCCTTGCTGCCTGCGGGAGCAAGGAGCTCTATAGAATTATATTTTTTTGAAATGCCTTTATCTGTCATTTCTTATATGGGAAAGGAATGGGCTTATCTTTGTCACCGTTTAACGATCTGACTCCGACACCCGGCTGGGACTTGGATGCATCCAGTGCCTCAGGCTTGGAAGTCTCAGACTTAACGGACTCCGGCTTAACAGGTTCGGGCTTAGCATTTTCGGGCTTAGCACTTTCCGGTTTAGCATCAGTCTTGGGAGCTTCCGCCTTGGGGGAATCTGCTTTGGGAGCTTCCTTAACAGGTTCCGGCTTAGCTTCCGCTTTGGGCATCTCAGGCTTCTGAGGCTCAGGTTTAGCCGGCTCAGGCTTTGCTTCAGCCTTAGTCTCGGGCCTTGCAAGGCGGTCATCATCCCTGTCGGAGCTTCTTGAGGACTTATCCTTGGTACGGAGCTTAGCATCAAGCTGAATGAGCTTCTTGGAGCTTTCAGCCATCTTGTCCTGAAGTGTTCTTACCTGATCATCTGCCTTATCGAGCCTTCCCTGGATGGTGATGATGTCATGCTTGAGATTATAGATCTCAGTATCTTTATCCTTGATCAGCTGCTCATTTTCTTTGAGCTTTTCGCTGATCTTCATGTAGTCGTCGGCAATATTCAGAGCCACAAGGAGCATCTGTGTCTCTTTATTCTGTGATCTGAAGGATACGGCATTTCTGCACTCATCCATCTTCTTGTTGATGTAGTTGGCAACCTTCTGGGTGTATTCCGCAGTCTCATAACCTGTGAGTGTAAGGACTTTACCTGCGATTATAACCTGTGTTTCGTTGACGTCAGCCATATGATCCCTCCGATCGGACAGGTAACGTATTAACCATGCTCCAATGACAAGTATATACTATAGTTGCATATCATTTCAAATATCATGTAAGCCACATATCGAGATGATCCCTTGCCAGATCCGTCACAACTCTTCCCTTGGGAGTCCTCATGATAAATCCGTTCTTGAGAAGATAGGGTTCATATACATCCTCGATCGTTCCGGCATCTTCTCCCGTCGCGGCAGCAAGTGTATCGAGTCCGACGGGACCTCCGTCAAACTTCGTTATGATAGTCTCAAGGATCTTCCTGTCGGTATTGTCCAGTCCGACCTTATCTATAGACATAAGATCCATTGCTTCGACCGCAATGTCCCTTGTGATGATTCCGTCATATCTTACCAGCGCATAATCCCTTACACGCTTGAGCATCCTGTTGGCTATACGGGGAGTTCCGCGGCTTCTTTTTGCAAGCTCGAGTGCCGCGTCATGCTTTATATCAACCGAAAGCTTTCCGGAAGAAAACATAAGAACCTCGGCAAGCTCCTCCGGAGTATAGAATTCCATATGGAACTGCTCTCCGAATCTGTCGCGAAGGGGTGCAGTGAGCATATCAGCCCTTGTGGTAGCACCTATCAGAGTAAAATGAGGCAAGGGAAGTCTTACGCTTCTTGCAGATGACGAAGAATCCTTGCCGATCATTACGTCTATCGCAAAATCCTCCATCGCGGGATAAAGCACCTCTTCAACCTGACGGTTAAGCCTGTGGATTTCATCAATAAAGAGCATATCCCTTTCCTGAAGGGAATTGAGGATCGCTGCCATTTCCGAAGGCTTCTCGATCGCCGGACCAGAGGTGATCCTGATATGTGTTCCCATCTCATTGGATATGATGCCCGCAAGGGTTGTCTTGCCGAGACCGGGAGGTCCGTACAACAGAATGTGGTCAAGCGCCTCTCCTCTTGCCTTAGCTGCTTCCAGCTGGATGATCAGTCTTTCCTTGATAGCTTCCTGACCGATATATTCCTTAAGTCTTGTGGGGCGGAGGGAATGCTCGACGGGTTTGTCTTCATTTGTGATATTGGTTTCAATACTTCTGGGCATACAGATTATTTTCCGTAAAGAGTCTTAAGTGCAAGGGACAAAAGAGAACCTGAATCAAGCTTTTCATGACCGTCTACAGCCATGATAGCTCTGGTGCTTTCGGTTTCGGAATAGCCGAGTGAAACAAGTGCGGCAAGCGCATCGGCTTCTTCGCTGCCAAGATCAGCCTTGATGACGGGTTTGGGACCGGAGGCAAATTTCGAAGCAAGGCTTTCATCGGAAAGATCGACTTTACCCTTAAGCTCGATGATGATCTTACCCGCAGTCTTGGCTGAGATTCCCTTGGCCTTGGAAAGAGCCTTGATATCATCGCTGATGACCGCATATCTTACGGAATCGGCATCCATTACGGATAATAGAGAAAGTGCACTCTTGGGACCGACACCGGATACCGAGATCAGTTTCCTGAACATATCAAGCTCGTCACGGTCCGAAAAACCGTAGAGCTGGAACGTATCCTCGGCAACCTGGGTATAGGTATAAAGTTTTACATGATCTCCTACCGATCCTATCTCTATTGAACATCTGGATGTGATGTTCACATTGATCCCGAGTCCTCCGATATCGACAACGCACATATCGGCTTCGAGCAGATCGAGGATACCTTCAACAAATGCAAACACTTTACTTTCCTTCGTTGATAAAATTCACTAGTCCGCCGGCTGCAATGAGCTTCTGCATAAACTCAGGGAAAGCCTGTCCCTGATAGGTGGTTCCCTTGGTGATATCGGTGATGATACCGGTATTAAAATCAATCTCAACCTCATCACCCGCATCGATATTCTTCGAAGCTTCGGGACACTCGATGATGGGAAGTCCGATATTGATCGCATTGCGGTAAAAGATCCTTGCGAAGGTCTCAGCGATCACGCAGGATACACCCGAAGCCTTGATGGAAATGGGAGCATGCTCTCTTGAAGATCCGCATCCGAAATTCTTGGCTGCTACAATGATATCTCCCTTGCCCACCTTCTTGGTGAATTCCTTGTCGATATCCTCCATGCAGTGAGTAGCAAGCTCAGCGGGATCGGATGAATTAAGATATCTTGCGGGAATTATTACATCGGTGTCTACATTGTCACCGTATTTAAATACTCTGCCTTTTGCGTTATCCATTATTACTCTCCTTTTATTACAGATCTGCGGGGCAAGCAATATAGCCCTTTATGGCACTTGCGGCTGCAACTGCAGGTGACGCAAGATAAATCTCTGATTCAACATGTCCCATACGTCCGACGAAGTTTCTGTTGGTAGTGGAAACACATCTCTCACCCTGAGCCAAAACTCCCATATAACCACCGAGGCAGGGACCACAGGTGGGTGTTGAAACAACGCATCCGGATTCGATGAAGATCTTGAGAAGTCCCTCTTCAAGGCACTGCATGTAAACAGCCTGGGTAGCTGGGATAACGATGACCCTGATGCCCTTTGCGATGTGCTTGCCCTTAAGGATATCTGCTGCGATCCTCATATCGGAAATACGTCCGTTGGTACATGAACCGATAACAACCTGGTCGATCTTAATGTCACCCTCTGCATGGATCTGATCGATCGTGTGGGTGTTTTCGGGAAGATGGGGGAACGATACCGTCGCCTTAAGCTCCGAAAGATTGATGTCAATGACCTGATCGTATTCGGCATCTTCATCAGCCTCAAATGCGGTGTACTTTCTGGTCGCATGCTCATTAAGATATTCTATGGTCTTGTCATCAACAGGGAAGATACCGTTCTTTCCGCCCGCTTCTATTGCCATGTTGGCGATGGTGAATCTGTCATCCATGGAAAGTGAAGCAACACCGGGTCCGGCAAATTCCATTGACTTATATAAAGCACCGTCAACTCCGATCATTCCGATGATGTGAAGGATAAGATCCTTACCGCTTATATCCTTGGGAAGAGTTCCGGTAAGGTTGAATTTGATAGCCGAAGGAACCTTGAACCATGCCTGTCCGGTAGCCATTCCGGCAGCCATATCCGTAGAACCCACACCGGTAGAGAATGCTCCGAGTGCACCGTAAGTACAGGTATGTGAATCTGCACCGATGATGACATCTCCCGGAACGGTAAGTCCTTTCTCGGGAAGAAGTGCGTGTTCGATACCCATCTCACCTACTTCAAAATAATTGGTGATCTCGTTTCTTCTGGCGAATTCTCTTACGCATTTGCAGTGTTCGGCTGACTTGATGTCCTTATTGGGGACAAAATGATCGGGAACAAGCGCGATCTTGTCCTTATCGAATACTCCGTCAACCTTCATCTTCTCGATCTCATGAATGGCCACGGGGCTGGTGATATCATTTCCGAGTACAAGGTCAAGCTTAGCCATTATAAGGTCGCCTGCCTTAACGGATTCTTTCCCGGCAGCTCTTGCCAGGATCTTCTGTGTCATTGTCATTCCCATAACTTAAAATCCTCGTTTCTGATTACTTGGAATACCTAAAGCCTAAACATTTGAATTATAGCATAAAATCCTTATATTATTTACAATATTGCAATAGAAAACGGTTTTTTGTATATTAAGACCGTATACATTATATGAATAATATTAAACAAAGATATATGAACTTAAATTAGGTGAAAAATGCCCGAAACTTTTTGCGGTAAAAGCTGTGCATACTGTAATGTCAAAGAAGAAGTAAACTGTCCGGGATGCTTGGCAGGCCCCGGAAATTTAATATCCGGCGACTGCC
>JAILOC010000140.1 GCA_024691045.1 Lachnospiraceae bacterium
GTAACAGTATACGAGCTTCTGCTATTTTTTACGATCGTTTCATTTGTAAAGAAAAAGAAGGTAATAGGGATAGCACTGATCGCAATCATGGTGCTTGGAATAGCTGTTCTGGGATATCTGTGGATGACTTCTCCGACGTGACAGGTGATCTTCCTCTTTGTAATATGCATTCCGCAAGCGGAGAAATAATATGAAACTTCTACTTAAACTAAGCAGAGAGGCCGTAAGATACAGAGGCCTTTATCTTATTGCCATACTGTCCACACTCATCCTTACGGTGATAAATCTTGCGGCACCGAAGGTTTTGTCGGCCATGACCGGAATAGTCAGCGAGGGCGTTGATGAAGAAGGGATGAGCAGGATATGGCAGCTTACGCTTATACTTGTTCTCCTTTACCTTGCGAGGGTTCTGTTCAGATTCCTGAATAATTACCTCGCACATAAAGCGGCGTGGTATCTGGTCGGGGACCTGCGTACAAGGACCTATGACAAGCTCGAGAGGATGCATATCGGATATTTCCACGATAAGCAGACCGGAGACCTGATGAGCCGTATTGTCAACGACACCAGGGATTTCGAGCTTCTCTATGCGCATATGATCCCTGAGACCATCACTAATTTCGTCACCTTCATCGGTGTTCTTATAGTTCTTCTTACGATCAATCCCAAACTTGCTCTTATAACCTGTTCGCCCATTCCTCTTATCTTTTTATCCGGAATAGTATTTTCCAAGAAGGTGCGCCCTTTCTTCAAGGCGTCACAAAGCAAGATGGGTGAACTGAACGGAAAGCTCCAGGATAATCTCTCGGGACTTCAGGAGATACAGTCCTTCGGAAGGGAAGAGTATGAAACCGGTCAGGTCAATGAGAAGAATTTCGAGCACATAAGGGCCATGCTGAAGGCTCTTAAGATCAGTGCGATATTTCATCCCACGGTTGAATTCATATCCTCGATAGGAACGATACTTGTCGTTGCGTTCGGCGGGTATCTCGCATGGAAAGAAGGACTTAAAGTAGAGGATATTGTCGCATTTCTTCTGTATCTCGGACTGTTCTATGCACCTGTTACGGGACTTGCCAATCTTCTGGAGAATATGCAGCAGTCACTTGCGGGAGCGGAGCGTGTCATGACTGTTCTTGATGCTCCCTGTGAGATCAAGGATGCACCCGATGCGGTTCCGTTAAAAGAAGTAAAGGGCAGTATAGCATTCGATCATGTTTCGTTTTCGTATGAGACCGGCGGGGTGATACTTGATGATATTTCCTTTGAATGTGCACCGGGTAAAATGCTCGCACTTGTCGGTCCCACGGGCGTCGGAAAGACAACGATGACGAAGCTTATTTCGAGGTTCTATGAACCTACTTCGGGTAAGATCCTGGTGGATGGTCACGATATAAATTCCGTTACCATAGAGAGCCTCAGGCAGAATATCTCTCCCGTTTTGCAGGATACCTTCCTGTTCAACGGAACGATCGCGGAGAATATCGGATATGCTGCTCCCGAGGCGGATATGGACCGTATAATAGAGGCGGCAAAGGCAGCGAATATCCACAAGGATATAATGAACATGCCGGACGGATACCGGACGCTTGTCGGCGAAAGAGGACTGAGGCTTTCGGGAGGACAGAAGCAGAGAGTTGCGATCTCAAGGGCAATCCTGAGGAAGTCCCCGATCATAGTGCTTGATGAAGCAACGGCATCGGTTGACGTGGAGACCGAAAAGCAGATCCAGGAAGCGATAAACAATATTTCCGGACGTAAGACCATCATTGCGATAGCACACCGTCTTTCGACGATACGCAATGCGGATATGATCCTTGTGATTGAGAACGGCCACATTGTTGAAAAAGGAACCCATGAAGAACTGATAGCACTCGGCGGAACATATGCCCGCATGAGCAGCATACAGGGATGAAAACAGAGAAACTGCAGTGGTTCACCATTCTTTGATTAATACCGAGATCTTCTCGGATTTATCCGGGGAACCACTGCAGCTTACGGACACGAACCTGTT
>JAILOC010000177.1 GCA_024691045.1 Lachnospiraceae bacterium
TTTTGTGGTAAAATACTAATGTTGGCCCGAAGGTCAAATAATTATTTCTGAAAGGGAAAGAGAATGGCTTACGATACTAACCAGTCCAAGGTAACACAGGAAGAATTTGAATACAGCCGCGAGATGATCGGAAAGCTGGCACAATACTTCGAAAATGTTGTCGTCGGACAAAAAGAACTCGAGACATCACTTCTTACGGCTATCCTTGCGGACGGTCACGTTCTGATCGAATCTGTTCCCGGACTTGCGAAGACCACTGCAGCCAAGGCTATTGCCGAAGCGGTTGACGGTAAGTTTTCCAGGATCCAGTGCACTCCGGACCTTCTTCCCGGAGATATCATAGGAACCCAGGTATATAACAGACAGACTTCACAGTTTGATACGGTGCTTGGTCCCGTATTTGCCAACTTTGTTCTTCTCGATGAGGTCAACAGATCCTCTGCAAAGACTCAGTCCGCAATGCTCGAAGCCATGCAGGAGCATCAGGTCACTATCGGAACCCAGACCTATCATATGCCGGAGGATGTATTCATAGTCATCGCAACCCAGAACCCGATCGAGCAGGAGGGAACATATCCCCTTTCAGAAGCCCAGACGGACCGTTTTATGATCAAGGAAGTCATTTCCTATCCGATCGCAGCCGATGAGGTTGAGATCCTTAACAGGATAGAGAATCATGCATTCGAAAAGAGACCTGCCGTAATGAACATAAGAGACATCGACAGGCTTCAGGATATAACCGACAAGGTTTATGCGGACGAAAGCATCAAGTGGTACATCTCCGCAATAGTTACCGCAACAAGAGGTCCCGCAAGACTTCTCGGTGAGAAAACTGCCGGATATGTGAAGATGGGAGCAAGCCCCAGAGCATCGATAGCATTTCTTAAGACCGCCAAGGCTACGGCTCTTCTTAACGGAAGAACCTATGTCGTGCCCGATGATGTCAAGAGGATGGCAAGGTCCGTACTCCGCCACCGCATAGCGCTTAACTATTCCGCTATTGCCGACAAGGTAACCGTTGAAATGATAATTGACGGAATCACAGGAGCATTGAAGGCACCCTAATGGAAATTGATTACGATTATCTGATCGGTATAAGTAAGGATGCGGTCCTGTACACCTCCCGCAAGACTACGAACATTCTTGACGGCGGTTACAGCTCGCTTTATATGGGTAAGAGCCTTGAGTTCCATGATCTCAAGGATTATACACCCGGTGACGATATCACATCGATCGACTGGAAGTGTTCTTCCAGGACCGATTCTATTCTGGTCAGAAGATATATCGCAGAGAAAAAGCACAGTGTACTGATCATCGGGGATACCGGTGCCAAGATGGATGCCGATACTCCAAAGGGTGATCACAAATCGGACATCGCGCTGATGACGACGGGAGTACTTGATTACCTCCTCGGCAGACAAGGCGCGGATGTCGGCTTTGCGTGCTCCGGTAAGAAGGGTCAGCTTTACACTCCCTTCGGATCGGGCGGAATAAACGTTGAAAAGCTGCTCCATACATACGGGGAAAATATCTTTGAAGAGCCCGCATCGGATATGAACTCCCTTATCATGGATACGCTCCGTGCATTTATAACGAGACGTATGATCATCTTTGTCATAACAGACCTTTCCGGACTTAAGACGGTTGAGAGCGAAACGCTTCTTCGTATGACGGATAAGAACGACGTCTACTTCATCTGCATTGATGATGCCCCTGTTACAGGAAGAAGGGTTTACGACCGCGTCGGTGAGAATTATATCGACGGATTTCTGTCGGGGAGCCGGGCGCTTAAGAAAGCGGAAGAGCGCGAGAGAAAGAGCATCCTGGAACGCTTTAAGCTCGATGCACTCAGAAACCGTGTCGTATTTGAACGCATAAGCAGGCAGTCTGAAGTTGTTGACAGTGTAATCAATATGTTTGAAAGAGGTCGCAGTGGAATTTACGGTTAAAATGCAACCGGAGATGATGTTGAATATCATCTGGCTGATCCTCGGAGGTGTGATCCTGATCATCTCCGCGGGCTTCTTTGTGACGCTCTTCAGGTTCAGGCTCAAGAAAAGGGTTAAGAAATACAAGGCTCCGAAGCCTGCCAAGAAGCCTCCCATTGAATATACAAGGAACCGGACGCTGAGGCAGATTGATAAATGCAAATATGATCTTGCCCACGGAAGAGCCGATGTCAGGGAAAGCTACCAGAACATGAGCACGATCATGAGAAGCTTTGTAACGGAGATCACGGGTAAGGATGTTACCACTCATACGCTTTCGGAGCTTCAGGCATCGGGTGATACGCGCCTTTCGGATCTTATAGCGAAATGGTATGCTCCCGAATTTGCAATGAAGACAAAAGCTGATTTCATGAACGATGCAGAACATGCCAAGAATGTGGTGAAGAGATGGAACTGATGTATCCTAATTTCATAAAGCTTGGGATACCGGTACTTGCGGTAGCGGTTCTTATTCTCCATATCATTCCCGCACCCGGCAAGAAGGATTATACCGGCGGTATCAGGACCGGTGCGGCTTCACTCATCAGTTCGCTTCCCGTTTTCAGAAGAGTCCGCAGGTGCGGTAAGATTCTTTCTTTACTCTGCGAGCTGTTCATAATAGGTGCGATCGTTTCATCGCTTTTTCTGTTGGCAAGGCCCTACAAGACTGAGAAGATGAAGATCGGTGTCCAGAAGAGGGATATCATCCTGTGTCTGGACGTATCGTATTCACTCTATGAGCTTAACTATGAGCTGGCGGATTATCTCGAGGAAGTAGTAACGCAGCTTCAGGGAGACAGATTCGGCATAACCATCTTCAATACATCGTCCGTTGTTTACTCGCCTCTTACCGACGATTATTCGTATGTCGTCACAAGGCTTGAAGAACTCGAGAATTATTTCACTCTGCAGAAGGAATACGAGGAGATGATCCCTCCCGGCGACTGGATCACCTTCGATACGGATGAAGAGTGGGATGCATATTACGATCTGGATAACAGGCTTGCTTATATCGAAGCGGGCACTCTCGTCAATAACCATGAGAGGGGAAGCTCGCTCATAGGAGAGGGACTTGCCTCCGCTCTTTACAGTTTTCCCTCTATCGGTGATGAATCCAGAACGAGGATCATAATCCTTGCAACGGACAATGCGGATGCTTCGAAGGTGCAGGAGATTCCTGACCTTGCGGGTGCCGGTGCTCTGTGTGAGAAGAATGACGTAACGGTATTTGCAATCTTCCCTTCGGAGGATGCGTATTTTTCGGATTATACGGTTTCCGATTATGAAGGCTTCAAAGCGGACCTGAGAGCCTGCGTCGAAAATACGGGCGGAGAGCTCTATGTGCAGAGTAAGGCTGAAACGGTCTCATCGATAGTAGAAGAGATAAGATCCCATGAAGCGATGGCGGTCGATGACATCATAACCGAGATCCGTACGGACACCCCGCTTCCGTATATAATATCGCTTCTTGTGTGTCTTGCGGGTTCGGCGTTTGTTCTATTGTTTTTGAAGGGTAAATAATGTTTAGGAACTTAAATCCGGTATTTCCGGTGCCTGCTCTTGTCGCGGCATTTTCCGCAGCACTTCTGATCCTGCTGTTTGCCTGGATAAGAAGCAGAGAAAGCAGAATAAAGAGTACCTTCGCGCTTATCAGAAGAGCAGCAATACTTGCTCTTTCATTTATCATTGCACTCAGGCCGATGAAGGAAGAGCACGGTACGGATATAAGGCTCAGCAACACCGATGTGCTTTTTGTGCTTGATACAACCTTAAGCATGTGGGCTGACGACGGGCCGAAGTCCACCAGGATGAAGGCTGCACAGGAGGACATCGATGAGATCATGGAGGGACTTCCGGGTGCTAATTTTGCGCTGATCACATTCCAGAATAATTCTACGGTTGTCGCTCCGTTCACTCAGGATGTTGAGACGATACACAGGTATGTCAAGACTCTTAAGACTCCGAACAAGGGATATGTGACCGGAAGCCGCATGGATGTTCCGTACTATGATATCGAGAATATGCTGCTCGCATCGGACAGGAAGGAAAACAGGCAGATAATCGTCTTCTTTTTATCCGACGGTGAAGATACAGGTCTTGATGATACGCCGTACAGTTATGAGGCACTCGCTACATTCGTGGACGGCGGTGCGGTCATCGGATACGGCACGGAAAAGGGAGGTTCGATGCTGGATAACTACGGTCTGATGGTATATTCCTCGGACTGGAATATAGGTGTATCGCATATTGATGAAGACAACCTGGAGAATATCGCGGACGAACTGGGCGTCGAATACATCCACCGCGAGAAATCAACGCTCTTTACTCATCTGTTGAAAGAGATCATGGAAGAGAGCGGAACTGTTACGGAAAAAAACAGCGAATATACATATCTCGGAGACACATATTATAAATACATGCCTTATCTGGCCGGGCTCCTTGCACTGGAGCTGTTTGCCCTGATAAGGAGTAATGCTTGGTCGAGAAAGAGACATGGCAGGAAGATCACGAAAGAAAAAGAAGAATAGGACAAGGGAGAAACATTACGTTTCACTCTTTACGTGGCTTGCGATCCTTCTGGCGGGGATTGCAACGGTTTTGTGCGCGCTTTTCTTCATCCTCGGATGGTGCCTGAACGCATATTATGTGTCGGAGGCCAAAAAGGGTATCTATCACCCTGAGATGGAGAGGTTCTTTACGAGGATCCCCTTTCCCGATGAGTATGTGATCTGGTACAACATCGGAAATTACTATTTTGACAAGGGTGATTACGGTGATGCCGAGGAAGCGTATCTCATGGCGATAAGCTGCGGCATTCCTTACGGGAAGGAGTGTCCTGTCAAGGTAAACCTCGCACTTTCAATGATGTCACAGATCGATGAAGATGACTGGGATGAATTCCTGGACTGCACGGGACGCGAGGAGCAGAGCGCCGGTGTAAGGAGAGCCGAGAAGGTTTTAAAGGATGCCAGGGATGTCCTTATCGAGGACGGTTGTGCGCACAAGGATGATGAGGACGGTCACGATAAGCAGGCGCAGCTTCTCAAGGACGAGATAGACGAACTGCTTGAAAACAGTGCCCTCGATGATGAAGAAGAGGATGAGGGAGACGAGGAACAGGAAGACGGCGATGAAGATCAGGAGCCGGATGAAGTAGAAGAAGATGATGATGAAGGCGGCGATGATTCCCTCGATGAAGAAGAGGTAATGGAGCATATCCAGGAAATGCTTGAAGAAAACCTGGATGAGAGAACCGATGATCAGCAGCTCTATGAGGATCTGTACGGCATCGGGATCGATGAAAGCTCCCTCGAAGGTGAGCACGGAGAAGTGTGGTAAATAAAAAAGTGGCGCAGCCCCCGCACATATCCAATGCAGGTCTACGCCTTGTAAGACAATAATAGGATAATCACGTGATTGTGTCAATGATCTACTATTTTAGAATTATCCGATAATCACCCATTATACGTAATCCAGAATGGCATAAACCTTATCTAGTATCCTGATAAGCTTTGCTGTGGAGATGCTTCCTTTTTTGAATACTCCACGTTTTTTCCAGTTTAACTGTCTAAGGCTGTCACATATAACATATCCCTTGAGCATTGGAGTATCGATGGCTTCGATGAGCAGATTGCTCGGCTTTTTCTTTACAACAGGGCAGACTATCATCATACCCGATTCATTGTAAGTGTTTTTGCTAATCACCAGCAGAGGCATGGCTATTCCGTCAGTTGTCAGCAGATCTCCCTGCTTTACCATACTTCACCTCCTACCGGCAAGCCCCAGTCAAATTCGGGATATGCTTTCAGCTTTTTCCCACTTTCAGCGATGTATTCTTCTAAAGATTTATGCTTAAATGAAAACCCTTTTTTAAGCAGCTCATTTACTTGTTCATCCGTCAGATAATCCAGCACGCTCATATCTAAAGCCACTGCACGGGAGGTATATGCCGAGAGCCTTGCTCCGATATCACCGGGATCATCGAGATCAACAAACAGATCGCCTATGGCAATTCCAAAATATCTGCTTATAGCTTCTAATGATTCAAGCTTCGGAGAACTATTTCCGTTCAGCCAATCACAAAATGTTGTGTACTTTATATTCAGATCATTGCAGACTTCCTGCCTGGTTCGTTTTGTTTCATTAAGCAGCCTGTTAATATTTCTGGCCACTATGGATCGGATATCTATTTCAGGTGTGTCCATAATTTTCTCCTTATATAGATAAACAACAGCTACGATATTATCGTATTATATTTACGACAATATCGTATCATATTATTATAATGATGACAAGCCAAGTATGATACAATGAATTTCAAGGAGGATATAGCTATGAGTACATTGGTTACATATTTCAGTGCTGAAGGAACAACTAAAAAGGTCGCTGAAGAATTTGCTAAAGAGATCGGAGCGGATGTTTTTGAGATAGTTCCTGAAGAAATCTATACCAAGGCAGATATAAAATGGACTAATCCACTTTCCAGATGCAATAAGGAGAAGTTCGGCAATAAAGATGTTCCGGTTAAGGGTAAAGTTGAAGACTTTGAGAAATACGATGTTGTCTACATCGGATTTCCCATATGGTATGGATGTGCTCCTAATGTAGTTAATACTTTCTGCAAGGGTTATGACTGGACAGACAAGAAGGTATACGCATTTGCAACCTCCGGAGGAAGCGGAATCGGTAAAACCGCAGACAAACTTAAGCCCTATGTAACCGGCGCTGCGGAGGTAGAAGCTCTTCTGGTCAAGACAGCAGAAGATGTGAAGAACTGGAAAGCCTAAATGAATTTCATTGAGATTACAGATATAAATGCACCTGAGCTGGATGTGTTTTCGAGGATATCGGAGACGCAGCTTTACAGGTACTATGAGCCGGAGATAGGGATATTTCTTGCGGAGAGTGCAAATGTGATCCTTCGTGCACTTGAAGCGGGATACGAACCTCTTTCAATGCTGGTTGAGAAGAACCGTATTGAGATTGAGGCGCGTCCCGTTTTTGATGCGATCGAAAAAATCTGCGGACGCGAAAAGCTTGAATCGATGCCGATATATACCGCAGAGAGTGATATAGTTACGAATCTTACGGGATATACTCTTGTGCGCGGCCTGTGGATGGTACTC
>JAILOC010000187.1 GCA_024691045.1 Lachnospiraceae bacterium
CCATCCTTGGTACGGGTTGTGTTCGCATTCGCAACGTTCTCGGATATGATATCCATCCTGTAACGCTGGGCTGTAAGGCCTGATGCGCTGATGTCAAATGCCGTAAACATTCCCATAGGATACTCCTTTCATTACTTCATAACGCGCTTAAGATTATCGAACTCGGAAGAAATGCTCTTGATAAGTCCCTGATACTGAAGCTGGTTGCGGGCAAGAAGAACATTCTCATTCTCTATATCCACATTATTCTTATCGGTGCGGTAAGAAAAATTTGCCGCATCGGTATAAGCACCCACTTTAAGTCTGGAAAGGTTCACCTTGGAAACCTTCTCATCCATGGATTCCGTTCTGCGATATCCGAGTTCCTTCTCAAGGACGGATTCAAAATCCACATCCTGTCTCTTGTAGCCCGGAGTATCGACATTGGCGATGTTGTTGGCAATGCACTGATCCCTTAGCCAGGATGCATCAGCGGCTTTTTCAAGCACGTTAATATAATCAAATGCACTTGTATTGACCATAAACACTCCTTTTCAGGCATAAAAGTCCTTCTTTTATACCTTACCAAATATTAATTATACTGAAAATACCAAAAAACACAATATCTTTTTAGATCACGGCACTTCCACCACAAAATCTTGTGTAAAAGGAAACCCTCCCCGGATCCTGCGTTTCTTGTAAACAAAAAAGGATCTACCCGAAAGTAAATCCCTTTAAAGTGCGTCAATCCCTTATTTTGTATATCGGCAGGGTCTGCAGAAAGACTTAGCCCGCCTTTATTTGATCCCCTGCGTAACCTTCAGGGAACTGATCTCATCAAATACGTATTCATTGAGGATCTTGATATATGTACCCTTCATACCGGAGGATCTCGATTCTATGATACCGGCGCTTTCAAACTTCCTGAGCGCATTTACGATAACGCTTCTGGTAATGCCGACCCTGTCAGCGATCTTGCTGGCAACCAGTATTCCCTCATCGCCTTCAAGCTCGTCGAATATGTGCACGATAGCTTCCATCTCTGAAAAAGAAAGAGTGCTGATAGCCGACTTTACAACGGCAATCTTCCTGCTCTCCTCCGCGCTTTCCTCGCTTACGGAACGGAGCATCTCAAGTCCTACCACAGTGGTGCCGTACTCGAGAAGAATGATATCGTCTATGTCATATTCTTTATCGGTGCGATACACAAAAAGTGTACCAAGCCTCTCACCCGCGATCTCTATCGGAGTGATGATGGCTTTGTACATTTTCGTATCGGTCTTTTCAAAACCGAGTGTATCGAGATTTACATTTTCCTTGGTGGAAAGAACTGAAAGAAGTCTTTCATTGAGCATCTTGTCTATGAACTCACCCACATTGCCGCCGATGAGTTCCGCAATGGGCTCTTCCCCGGGAAGAAGTCCCTGACCGAGAAGCTTGCCCTTCCTGCTTATGACGATGACGCTCGAAGACAGGATATCGCGCATAACGGAGCAGATATCATTAAATACAACCTTGCTGGAATTGTTGTTGTGAAGCAGGCTTCCAATTTTTCTCGTTTTATCAAGAAGCTGTACACTACTCATATCCGCCTCCGCAAAATAAATGCAAGATTACGATACGGAGTGATTATATCAGATAAATATGCTCTTTACAATGCAAATTTTCAGAAATTTTGGTACATTTCTATAAACTTTTCAAATATTCAGTGAATTATATATCACTCTTCGCTTTCGAGATTTTCGGAATGGCCGCATTCCTTGTCGGAGCAGACGGCCTTCCTGCCCTTGATGACCATGAACTTTCCGCACTTGGGGCAGGGCTTCTTCGCGGGTCTGTCCCAGCTCATGAACTCACAATCGGGATATCCGAGGCATCCGTAATACTTTCTTCCCTTTCTGGTGATCTTGATTACGATCTCATTTCCGCAGGAAGGACAATTGATGCCGGTCTTCTCGTAATAGGGCTTGGTGTTCTTGCACTCGGGATAGCCGGGGCACGCAAGGAACTTTCCGGAAGGACCGTACTTGATAACGAGCTTTCTTCCGCACTTCTCGCATACTTCATCCGACTCTTCTTCCTTGATCTCGATCTTCTCGAGCTCCTCGTTCGCATGATCGACGGATTCCTTAAGATCGGGATAGAAATTCCTGATGACAGTCTTCCACTTTACTTCGCCCTCTTCGACACCGTCCAGGAGGCCTTCGATATTAGCGGTGAACTTCGCATCTACGATCGAAGGAAATGCCTGGCTCATAAGATCGTCAACAGCATGTCCGATATCGGTGACATACAGATTCTTCTGCTCCTTGGTCACATAACGCCTCTTGATGAGCGTGGTGATGGTGGGAGCATAGGTGCTGGGACGTCCGATGCCCTGCTCTTCGAGAGCTCTTACGAGCGAGCTTTCGGTGTAATGAGCGGGAGGCTGTGTGAAGTGCTGTCTGGGATCGAGGTCGCTGAGCGTAAGGACCGACTTTTCGCTTACGGCTGAATCGAGGCTCTTTTCATCCTCGGTATCGTCGGCCTGGATATAGACCTTCCTGTAGCCTTCGAAGGTAAGTCTGCTTGATGAAACGGTAAATATATGCTTTCCTGCAGCTATCCTGATCGAAAGCGTCTCGTAAACCGCGGGAGTCATGCGGCTTGCAAGGAACCTCTGCCAGATGAGCTTGTAGAGTCTGTACTGATCCCTTGAGAGCTGTCCCTTAAGTGATTCGGGCTCTCTTGTAAGGAGTGTGGGTCTGATGGCTTCGTGTGCATCCTGGATCCTCTTGCCGGAATCGGCATCGGATGAAACCTCGGCGATGTACTCGGATGAGAAATTGTCCGCAAGATATTTGGATGCCTGAGCCTGAGCCTCATCGGAAACTCTGGTCGAATCGGTTCTCAGGTAGGAAATGAGACCTACAGTGCCCTCTCCCTTTATCTCGATTCCTTCATAGAGCTGCTGAGCTACGCTCATCGTCTTGGAGGTGGAGAAATTGAGGGTCTTGCCGGCTTCCTGCTGAAGCGTTGATGTGGTGAAGGGAAGAGGTGCCTTCTTCTGTCTTGTTCCGGTGGTGACTTCGGTAACCACGAACTTCTCGCCCTTTACCTCGGACATTATCTTTTCAACTTCGGATTTGGAGGTCAGACTCTTCTTGGTCTGGTCCTCTCCGTAGTATTTGGCGGTGAGGGGTTTCTTTTCACCCTTGATGTCAAGGATCGCATCGAGGGTCCAGTATTCCTCGGGAATGAATGCATCGATCTCATTTTCCCTGTCGCATACCATGTGGAGCGCCGCTGACTGTACACGCCCTGCGGAAAGTCCGCGCTTAACCTTGACCCACATAACGGGTGAAATGCTGTAGCCGACAACACGGTCGATGACACGTCTTGCCTGCTGAGCATCAACAAGGTTCATATCGATCTCCCTGGGATGCTTAAGGGATTCCTTGACCGCATTCTTGGTGATCTCGTTGAAGGTGATCCTGTAGCACTTCTTACTGCCGAGATTGAGTGCGGCGTAAAGGTGCCAGCTGATCGCTTCTCCCTCACGGTCAGGGTCCGTTGCGAGATATATATTGTCAGCCTTCTTGACTTCCTTCCTCAGGGCAGCGAGAATATCGCCCTTACCTCTGATGGTGATGTACTTAGGCTCAAAATCATTATCGATATCGATTCCCATGGAGCTCTTGGGGAGATCGCGAACATGGCCCTGGGATGCTGTAACCTCATATCCCGAGCCAAGGAACTTTTTGATCGTCTTGACCTTTGCAGGCGACTCTACTATTACAAGATTCTTTGCCATGAAAAATCCTCCGGGCATTTTTTAAACCAAACGTAAAGATATATACAACAAAAAATATAAAATTGCAAATCTATTTATTTGGAAGAAAAAGAACCATCCCCCTGTTTCACTTTTCACGAAAAAAAGATCCGCATACGATAGTATGCAGATCCCTGAGCAGCTGGTAGGGGAATCGAACCCCTGTTTCCGCCGTGAGAGGGCGGCGTCTTAACCGCTTGACCAACCAGCCATATGCAAGCCGCTTTCATTTGTGCGACTTGCTTATATTACAATAAGACAATGCAAAATGCAAGAAAAAAATTTTTAGATCTTCAGATCACTCACCGAACATATCGAAAATGCTCATCTGGTTCGATTCGGGAATATCTCCCAGGATCCCGAGGCTCTTCAGCTTCTCGGTAACGGTTCCGGACGCCTTGGTCCTGGTCCTGAAATCCTCGCAGCTGATAAACTTGCCCCTCTTTCCTTCGAATGCGATAGCTTCCGCAACGGATGCACCGAGTCCGTCGATACTGGTAAGAGCCGGCATGATCCTGCCGTCTATTACCTGGAACTGCTTGGCCTTTACAAGAGAAAGGTCTATCGGCATGAACTCAAAGCCTCTTGCATGCATCTCCTGTACAATCCTTAAGTCCGACATCTGATCGACCTGGGTATTGGAAAGCTTGGGTGCGTTCTTGTCCTTGTCGGAGGTTTCCTTTATCTTCTTAAGCTCCTCAAGGTTGGCTTCAACATGTGCCTTTCCCAGACACATGACCTCATAGCTGAACGCCTTTGCCCTGATGCTGTAATACGCCGCATAGTATTCGAGCGGGTAGTTGATCTTGCAGTATGCTATCCTCCACGCCATCATGACGTATGCAGCGGCATGGGCTCTCGGGAACATGTACTCTATGCGTTCGCAGGACCAGATATACCAGTCGGGAACTTCGCATTTGTCCATGTCGGCCTTCCACTCGGGCCAGTCCTTGAACGTGATCTCACCCTGTGCGTTACGGCTTCCGGCAACCTTGCCCTTTCTTACAGCCTCCATGATGTTGAAAGCCTCCTCGGATTCAACTCCCTTGCCGATCAGATAGGTCATTATATCGTCACGTGTACATATGGCCGTCGAAATGTCCGCGGTTCCGTTTGCAATCAGAACCTCAGCATTGTTCTGCCATACATTGGTTCCGTGTGAAAGACCGGATATCCTGACAAGATCCGAGAACATCTTGGGCTTAGCCTGCAGGACAAGGTTTATCGCAAAGTCGGTACCAAATTCAGGAATTCCGAGGCATCCAAGCTTGCATCCTCCGATATCATCGGGAGTGATGCCGAGTGCTTCGGTATTCTGGAAAAGAGTCATTACCTTCTTGTCATCAAGAGGGATATCCCTGATCGGATCGAAGCCGATCAGATCCTGGAGCATTCTGATCATTGTGGGATCATCGTGTCCGAGTATATCGAGCTTGAGCAGGTTATGGTCGATGGAGTGATAATCGAAGTGAGTCGTTATCGTATCCGTCGTCATATCGTTAGCGGGATGCTGGACGGGCGTGAAGGTATTGATGTCCTCACCGTTCGGAAGAACAACGATTCCGCCTGGATGCTGACCGGTACTTCTCTTAACACCCATGCATCCGTTCTGAAGGAATTCAACCTCAGCGTTTCTTCTGTGCACTCCGCGCTTTTCGTAGAATTTCTTGATGAAGCCGAATGCCGTCTTGTCCGCAACGGTACCCACGGTACCCGCACGGAAGGTCTGACCTGTACCAAAGATAACTTCGGTGTATTTATGTGCCTTGGCCTGATATTCGCCGGAGAAGTTAAGGTCGATATCGGGCTCCTTGTTACCCTTGAATCCGAGGAAGGTCTCAAAGGGTATATCAAAGCCTTCCTTGCAGAGCGGCTTGCCGCAGTTCGGACAATTGCGGTCAGGCATATCCACTCCCGCTTTTCCGCGGAACTTAAGAACCTCTTCCGAATCAAAATCATAGAAGTGGCACTCCGAACAATAATAGTGCGGAACAAGAGGATTAACCTCCGTGATTCCCGCCATGGTCGCGACAAATGAGCTTCCGACCGATCCTCTCGAGCCTACGAGATATCCGTCCTCCACCGATTTCCAAACGAGCTTTTGCGCGATTATGTACATGACGGCGAATCCGTTTGAAATGATCGATTTAAGTTCCCTTTCAAGACGCTCCGTTACGATCGGAGGAAGGTCCGGACCGTAGATCTCGTGAGCCCTGTTGTAACAGATCTGCTCGAGCATCTTGTCAGAATCGGGAATGACGGGAGGACATTTGTCCGGTCTTACGGGCGAAATGCATTCGCACATATCCGCGATCATGTTGGAGTTCCTTATAACGATCTCATCAGCCTTCTGCGTTCCGAGAAAAGAAAACTCTTCGAGCATCTCCTCCGTCGTCCTGAAGTATAAAGGTGCGGTGGGAGGAAGGATCCTGTCGCGGTTTTCACTCTTTGAATCGTAGATGACATCCCGGTAGATCGCATCGTCCGGATCGAGGAAATACACATCTCCCGTAGCGACGACGGGCTTTTTAAACTGCTTTCCGAGTTCGGTAACTACCCTTACGATATCGCGGATGTCGTCGATCGAACCAATATTCGGATAGTGCCCGCTTTCGACCATGAATTCGTAAACCGAAGGCGGCTGCACTTCGAGGAAATCATAGAAAGATACAACATTCGATATCTGCTCGGAGGTATGGCCTTCAAGCAGAGCATCCATAAGCTCTCCGTTGTGATTGCCGCTTCCGATGATGAGACCTTCACGGTACTTTTCGACGAGAGATTTGGGTATCTTCGGGAACCTGTTAAAGTATGTAAGATGCGACTGCGAAACAAGCGTGTAGAGATGCACTCTTCCAAGTTCGTTCTTCGCAAGGATCGTACAGCGCGAGGGACGAAGCTTTGAGATCGCCGACGCACTTGATGCCCCCTTTTTGTTGACATCATCGAGCGTCTTCATTCCCTCATCCTTAAGCTGCTCGAGCATCTTCACGAAAATATGCGCGGTACACTCCGCATCATCGACAGCCCTGTGGTGATGTCCGAGCTCAACGCCGAGCGCCTTGGCAACCGCATCGAGAGTAAACTTCGAGTGACCGGGAAGCTGAACCCTCGAAAGAGGAAGCGTATCGATATATACGGGATCTGCGGGAGTTCCGAGCTCGCGGCATTTTTCCTTAACGAAGTTGACGTCGAATTCCGCATTGTGCGCAACCCATACACAGCCTTCGCAAAAGGAAAGAAACCTGGGCATTACGAGATTTATATTATCCGCACCGCTCACATCATCATCTGTTATCGAAGTGAGCTTAGTGATCTCATAAGGTATCGGCTCTTCGGGATTTACAAAGGTTGAGAAACGGTCAACGATCCTGCCTTCCGAAACCTTGACGGCACCGAACTCTATGATCTTGTTCTTGACGGGTGAAAGACCCGTGGTCTCTATATCGTAGACTACATAGTCTGTTTCGAGCAGAGGAAGATCCGCGTTTCCGGTCACTATCCTGTGAAGGTCATCTACAAGATATGCCTCAACGCCGTAGAGGATCTTGAAGAAATCCTGTCTGTCGGGATCCGGATCTCCGGCCTCTTTACGCCTGTTTTTTTCTCCCTTTTTGCCGCCCCAGAGATCGTCCCATACATGGCCCGCATCGGTGAAGCCCTGCACGACTCCGTTATCCGTTATGGCGACTGCTTTGTGTCCCCACTTGAATGCGCGCTTTACTATATCCTTGCACTCGGATACGCCGTCCATGTCACTCATCTTGGTGTGACAGTGGAGCTCGACACGTTTTCTTTCGGCCTTATCCGCACGAGGTGTCCTGAAGTCATCGATCTTCACGATGCCCTTTACATTCTTCATGTACAGGTCGCCGTGATCGAACTTTCCGTTACTTATCTCAAGAAATCCCGTTATCCTTACGAAGGTTCCGGGCTCGAGCTTTTCCTGGATGGCGGGAGCTTCAGCGGTATCTATGTACATCCTGCAGCTTATCGCATCCGTAAAGTCAGCAATATTGAATGATACTACAGTCCTCTCATCCTTGATGGGAACCGCCTTGTAGGAAAAGACCATTCCCCTTACCGAAACATTGGACATACCTTCGTTGAGTTCGCTTAAGGGTACGGTATTTTCATCGGGATATGTGAAGCCGAAAATGTGATTGGGGTCATCCGCCATGGGGTTCCTGCGCTGCGCATTTCCGTTCCTGAAGCCGGACCTTCCCTTATCCCAGCTGCGTCCCGAATTATAGCCGGATGAAGCTTTCGGGGCAGGCCCTCTCTCTTCCCCAGGCCCCGATGCTTTTTCAGGCTCTGCAGGCTCTGCTGACTCCTTAGCACCGATGAATTTCTCCGCGGATCTTCTTTCATTTTCCGAAACGGTGCGGATAAGTTCGCGGTATTCATCGTCTTCTTTATGCTCAAGATCGATCTTGTGATATTCGAATTCGATCCGGCCTTTGCTTCCGAATCTTTCAATGTATATGCTGTTTAAAAGCTCTGCGAATTCCTTTTCCTTGACGTGGTAGACGGGAATGTCCGCCAGCGAAACCTTCATCACCTCCGGTGAATCGAAGGTGACGGAAGCCGTCCTCATCATATTGAAGAACATGATGTTCAGGCCTTCTATTTCAAGAAGTGCGGAATCGGAGTATTCTTCGTAAACCCTGCTAAGTTCCGGTGCTTTCGGGAGCCTGAAGGTTTCGATTATGCGGACACTTGTCCTTGTATTATTGATGACCTGGTTTTTGATCTCACGCTCGACTTCGCGTATGATGTCCTTCGTGATCATATGATCACTTTCGAGATAGACATTAAGATAGTCGTGGGTCCTGGGAGTTGTCACACGCGTGACTATCGTTTCCTCAAGCAGAACCTGCGCACGGCCCTTAAGCTGAAGAGACGGGAATGCGTCTTTGAAAATAAAACTCATATTTAATTCCTCTCACAGTCTGTCCTGCCGTGGCGCTCTCGCCTACCCGAACAGGTACACATTTAATTTGCCGGTTGATCCGGACTTATTTCCAATTATCGAGCTCTTCCTTAAGAGCATTTAAAAGATCCGCTTCGGGAACCTTTCTGATGATCTCACCGTGCTTCATAAGAAGACCTTCATGAAGTCCGCCCGCGATCCCGAGATCCGCTTCCTTAGCTTCTCCGGGGCCGTTTACGGCACAGCCCATAACGGCAAGCTTGATATCGTAAGGATAGTTTTCCGCTATCTTCTCAACCTTCTGTGCAAGAGATATCAGATCGATCTTCGTTCTGCCGCAGGTGGGACATGATACGACATCGATACCGCCCTTTCTGAGTCCGAGCGTCTTGAGGATAAGCCTTGCTGCCGTTATCTCTTCGCAGGGGTCACCAGTGAGGGAAACCCTGATCGTATCTCCTATTCCCTGTCCGAGAATAAGTCCCAGACCGACCGAAGATTTGATGCTTCCGCTCCTTACGGTACCCGACTCCGTGATGCCCACGTGAAGCGGATACGGAGTCTTGCCCGCAATGACTTCGTGAGCCTTTACGCACATCATTACATCTGATGATTTGATACTTATGACAAGGTTGTCATATCCCATATCCTCGATCAATTTAACCTTGTCGAGCGCGCTCTCAACGATGCCCTCAGCGGTAACTCCGCCGTATTTTTCGACGAGATTCTTCTCGAGGGAACCGGAATTGACACCGACTCTTATCGGGATGTTTCTTTCCTTTGCGAGGTTTACGACCTCGCGTACCCTGTCGACGGAGCCTATGTTTCCTGGATTTATGCGGATCTTGTCGGCACCGTTTTCCATGGCCATCAGGGCCATCTTATGATCGAAATGAATGTCTGCGACAAGCGGGATATGGATCTGCTTTTTGATCTCAGCGATTGCCTTCGCACTCTCTTCGTCGGGGACGGTGCACCTTACGATCTCGCATCCCGCCTTTTCAAGTGCAAGTATCTGTGCTACGGTTGCGTTCACATCGGATGTCGGAGTGTTGGTCATCGACTGGATCGCGATGGGATTTCCGTGACCGATCTTCACTCCGCCGATATCTATTTCTTTAGTATCATCTCTGTAGGACATTTTGACCTCATAATAATCATTCATGAAACCACTTCAGGTTCTCCAACCCGCTCGTCTTCAGGCGCCATATCATCGTAAAAGTCAGGTTGACACGATACGAAATATATAATATCCGAAGTACTTAGGTCAGGATTATTCTTGATATAATCAGTTACTTTTTCCAGTCTGTTTTTATTCTTTCCGGCATATGCCAATATGCCGATAACAAAATCAAAATATGAATCCTTTACTCGGATAAGCATCTCTTTTAATTCTGTCATAAGATCACCTCCGACATATTTTTCCTAAAATAGATCATATAATTATCATACCCAAAAATCACAAAATAGTAGCAATAGGGAGTGCCATCGATCCCATATGAAAAATGAAGACCGAATCTGTTTTTTGAGTATTTATCGAAATTCGTGTTAATTTCACTGACTATTTTAGCATATTCTTTCGGATTTAGATAATAATGCTTCAGCGTTCTTTTCATCCGTGCCTCCTGTCTCTATACCCTGAAATAGTCCAGATCAGGCCGAAATGCCGCAGCTTCCAGGAGGTGTCTGCACCCGATGTCGGCAGCGCCCTCAATATCCGCAATTGTCCTCGAAACCCGGAGGATCCGGTGGTATGAACGGGCCGATAGCGAAAATTCCTTATACAGCTTTTCCATCAGTTCCGATTCTTTCTTTCCGAGCCTGCATACCTCCTCCAGATCATCCGCTTTAAGATCCGCATTGAAACGGTATTTCGTTCCCTTATAGCGGCTTTCCTGCATATCCCTCGCCTTTGCCACCATCTCTGCCATTTCGGCAGTACAGAGCCCGCTCTTAACGCCCGTCATATCGCCCAGCTCAACGGCCTTAAGTGCTGTACACAGATCGATCCTGTCCAGTATCGGACCGGATATCTTCGCAAGGTATTTCCTTATGCCGGTTTCGGAACACCTGCATTTATTCCTGTCCGGAAAATACCCGCAGGGGCATGGATTCATGGCACAGACCAGAAGAAAATCCGCAGGATATTCAACCGAATACCTGATCCTGGAGATCCGTATGGCCTTTTCCTCAAGAGGCTGTCTGAGGCTTTCTATCGCATCACGTCCGAATTCCGGCAGCTCATCCAAAAAGAGAACGGACCTGTGTGAAAGACTGATGATCCCGGGCATCGGAACGGAGCCTCCGCCACCGACAAGAGCCTGATCGGTGATCGTATGGTGAGGTGCCTGAAATGCCCTGCTTCCCATAAGTGCCTTTCCCTTAGGCATCTTGCCGGCAACACTGTATATGGATGTAAGCTCCAGACTTTCCGAAAGCGTAAGAGGCGGCAGGATCCCCGGTATCCTGCGGGCTATCATTGATTTGCCCGCACCGGGAGGTCCCGTCATAAGGAGTGAATGAAAGCCCGCGGCACTTATCACCGCAGCACGCTTTGCTCTTTCCTGACCCCTTACTTCGTCAAAATCCGGAAAATCACCCGCATTTTCAGTCAGAAGTTTATCCGGATCCGTATGGGTCGCAGGCAGGAGCGAATCATTCTTAGTGATCAGATAATCTATAACGCTTTTCAGATCAGGTGCTCCCCTTACGATGATCCCGGGAACGATCGAGCCTTCATTTGCGCAGTCCATCGGGACTATGCATTCCCTGATCCCCTCTTTGGATGCAGCCATCACCATCGGAAGAACTCCCCTAACGGGTCTTATCTCCCCTCCGAGTCCTATCTCACCCAGAAAAAGAATTCCCCTTGCAGCCTCTTCGGGAATATATTCCATTGCAGTGAGCATTCCGATACAGATGGGAAGATCGAATGCGGTCGTATCCTTCCTCAGATCACCGGGAGACAGATTTACCGTGATCCTTGAAGGCGGAATGTTTATCCCGTTATTCTTAAGTGCCGATCTTACACGGTCCTTCGCCTCCTTAACTTCAGTTCCTGCCGAGCCGACTATATTGAACACCGGAAGGCCGTTTGCTATATCCGTTTCAACATGCACGATCAGTGCATTTATCCCCCTGACCGTCGCCGATAATGTATCTGTAAACATATTCAAACCTCGTATCAAACTTTTCTGCAAAAATACCCGGGGCTCACCTGAACCGCATGACCTTCCAGGCACAGCTCCATGAGCATCAGACATATGCCGGTCTCTCCCGGAGAATCTATTTTCTTTTTGCGCATTTTATGCTCTATATCTTCCGCGGACTGCGGATATAAAGAAAGCATCCTGTAAACTTCCATGTGTCCCTTTTCAAGATCGGGTTCCGGCTTTACGTCACCGGCAAATTTCCTGTGCCTTATGTTGGAAGGCGCATCAAAAGCGGGTTTCAGCAGATATTCTTTCGCATCGGAATCCGCAAATCCGGTCGTCAGGATCGAAGCATGTTCTTCAAAAAGATCCGCCATAAAAATTTCCGGAGAAAGATAGATCCTTGCTCCGTGACCGATAAGTCCGTTTGTTCCCGATGACAGGTCATCTGTCAGATTTCCCGGCGCCGCATATATATCCCTTCCCTGTTCAAGAGCCATATCGACCGTGATAAGGGTGCCGCTCCTGTTCCTGGCTTCAATCACGACAACGGCATCCGAAAGACCGCTCACGATGCGGTTTCTCGGAGGAAAATACCGCGAAATCGCAGGTGTACCGGGAGGATATGCAGACAAGACTCCTCCCGATGTTTTCAACTTCTCATACAACCCGTAATTAGAATCCGGATAGCATATATCCGCTCCGCACCCGAGCACTCCGAAGGAGGCCCCTCCCGCAGCTACAGCAGCGCTTTGAGATATACCGTCAATTCCCACAGCCATGCCGCTGATAACATTCACATCGTTTTTACCGAGTGCTTCACCGAGTTCATCTGCCAGCATTTCTCCGTATTCAGAGCACTGCCTTGCACCGATCACCGCAACGGAAAGCTTGTTATCTTCGGGTAATCTTCCTATGTAAAAAAGTGCCAGAGGCGGATCCGGAATATATCTTAATCTCGCGGGATAATCCTCCTCCCAGGCAAATACGACCTTCATCCCGGAGCGCAGGAATTCATCGTATCTTTCGAAGATATCGAATTCTTTCCGGTATTCCAGAAGGGCACAGGGATTGCTTCTCTTTCCAACCGCATTTATTATCTGCTCATCACTTGCAAGGAAAGCCTCACGGGGCGATCCGAAAGCATTTAAAATAGCGGGAACAGGCCCCTGACCGATCCACGGAACGGCATGAAGCCAGAATGCATAAACCCTTTCATCGTCAGCGATGCCAAGGCTCATAATTTCGTCAATGTTCAATTATTTCCTTTCCGTCTTCTTACATGGAAAAATCGGGCGAATGCCCTTAGAAAGCGTAGTTCAATAATATGTAAAAGAACCCTCAAAGTCAAGATAAAGATACGCGGCACGTCGCATCAAAACACATACCGCGTCAGAAAACAAAAAATGTCGCCGGCCTCTTACTGCCGGCGACATCGTATTTACAAAATGTTTTATCAGATCTTGATCTCCATCGCATCGGGATCCTGTGCGAAGTGGATCGCCTGATCCCTGTCGATCTTGCCTTCGTAGAAGAAGTTGCAGATCGCTTCGTCCATGGTGATCATACCCATTGCCTTGTTGGTCTGCATTACACCCATGATCTGATGTGACTTACCTTCACGGATAAGGTTTCTGATAGCGTGGTTAGCAAGGAGAACCTCGAATGCCGCAACACGGCCCTTGCCGTCATAGGTAGGAATGAGCTGCTGGGAAATGATAGCTTCGAGAACGCCCGCAAGCTGAATTCTGATCTGCTGCTGCTGGTGAGGAGGGAATACGTCGATAACACGGTCGACGGTTGATGCAGCACCGATGGTATGCAGTGTTGAAAGGACCAGGTGACCGGTCTCAGCTGCGGTGATCGCAGTGGAAATGGTCTCAAGGTCTCTCATCTCACCGACGAGAATGACATCGGGATCTTCACGGAGTGCGGCACGGAGCGCATTTGCATATGAACCGGAGTCCATACCGATCTCACGCTGGTTAACAACGGATCTCTTATGCATATGCAGATACTCTATAGGATCCTCAAGGGTGATGATATGAGCGTCGCGGTTTTCGTTGATCCTGTCGATGATGGATGCAAGGGTTGTTGACTTACCGGATCCGGTAGGTCCTGTTACGAGAACAAGTCCTCTCTTTCTCTCATGGAGATCGATAACAGCCTTGGGAACACCGAGCTTCTCAGGATTGGGAATTTCGGTACCTACAAGTCTGAGTGCAAGTCCGGCTGAACCTCTCTGCTTGAAGATGTTAACACGGTAACGGCCGAGAGCGGGGATTGAGAAGGACATATCGTATTCACCGATATCCTCGAATCTGCGTCTCTGCTCTTCGTTAGCGATGGACATAACTACGTCCAGAGTGTCCTGAGGCATAAGTCTGTCATAGCCTTCAACAGAAAGAAGGGAGCCGTTTACTCTCATCTTGGGAGGTACACCAACCGTGATGTGCACGTCACTGGCGCCGGCATTTTTAGCCTTCTGCATTACGTCATAAATATCAACCATTTTGTTCACCCCTGAAAATTGTTTTTGGTTTTATATCATTCCCTCTGCGGGGACATTGATACATGCGTTACTGATAGCGTCCCTGTCCATGATGTATCGGTTGTCGAGAGTCTTCATAATGTCCTCGACCCTCATATCGGAATACTCATGATTCGACAGATCCATTATCTTGTTCTGACGGAAAGTGATGACCGTGGGCTTAAGGATATTGTCGGGATTCTCGTTGATCACAAGCGCCTTCTCGCCGGATGTAAGCTCTACGCTGACTCCGGGGAAAAGAATGAATACCGAATCGATAAGTGCTCTCACGACATCCGGATCATAGATGTCTTCCCTGTCCTGGAACTCCATGATCGCCTTGACTTCGGAAAGTGATTCTCCGGTAAGGCTCATTCCCGTTATCTCATCGTAGCGGCTTGCCACGAGAAGGATCCTGGCCTCGATCGACATCTTCTTAACCTCGATCTCTTCACCGAGATCTGCGGCCTTCTGAACTCTTAAGGCCTGCTGGCAGATGCGACGAACTCTTGTCCCTTCTGTTCCGAGACTTTCTTCAAGCATCTCGGCTCCGCTTATCGCCTCGTCATACATCGGTCTGATCATATTGGGATCGGTCTCTCCGCCGTAGATCGCAGGATTGCCGGACCCGACCTTGCCGATATCGTGTACAAGAGCGGCTGTGACAAGTGCAAGCCTTTCTTCTATCGAAATGTTCAGGCGGCTTGCAAGCATCGCGCTCAGTATCGCCGTGTTGAACATATGTCTGCAGGTGTAATCATCCTTGCTTCTCAGGTTCTGGTAGAAATGTACCTTACCTTCCAGATGACCGTACTGACGGACTATCTGGCTTACTATCGTAGGGAGATTCTTCTGTTTCTTAGTGGTCTTGATCCGTCCTATCTCATCCTGAAGGGATGATACGGTCTTAATCTCGAATTTTTCGAAGGCAAGATCCTCCTCGGACATCGGAGGAAGCGGCTCCGCAGGCTCAAGGATGTAGATTCCGAGAAGACCGAAGTTCTTGACGGACTCGATGCTTCCGTCGGTAAGCTTAGCGTCGCGTTCATAAAGAAGCACGCCGCTCTTGGAATAAATGGGCCTGGCGAGTCTCATTCCGCTTTTAAGATCTTCCCATCTTACGAATTTCAATTTTCTCTCCCCAAATAAGATGAAAAAACGAACAAAGCAACACAATTATTCTACTATAAAAGCAGTGAGATAACAAGGGTTTTTGATTGACAGTATACTTAAAGTATACTGATTAAATCTGAGATTTATTAGTCTTATACATTCCCCAGCAGGACTCTGTCAAGCTTTTGGGAAGCCGTCTCCTTCAAGATCCGCATCAGTCCTGTATCCGTGGCAGGTTCATTATATCTGAACCTCGGAAAATATCTCGTGATATGAAGAGGTATCCCGGGATCTATCGATGCGATCCATTCGGCCTCCGCTTTCATATCCTCAACAGAGTCATTCAGCCCCGGCACGATCAGCGATGTGATCTCCACATGGCATTCAGATGCCGACCTTGCGATGAAAGCCTTTACAGTCTCAAGATCACCGCCGAGCTTTTCATATATTTCCGGCCTGAACCCCTTAAGGTCTATATTCATCGCATCCATATAGGGAAGAATCTCTTCCAGAACGGGAATTTCACAGCAGCCGTTCGTAACCAGGACATTCTTAAGCCCTTTTTCCCTGACAAGCTTTGCGGTATCACGTACGAATTCATAGCCGACCAGGGCTTCGTTATATGTATAGGCCACACCGATGTTGCCTGAAGGAACCTCATCGAGCGCGATGGAAAGGATCTTCTCCGGTGTTACCGTGTAAACCTCCGGTATATCCTCTGCTCCCGTCTGCGCTATATCGTGATTCTGACAGAAAGGACACATAAGGTTACAGCCAAAGCTGCCTACTGACAACACCTTACTTCCCGGGCAAAAGAATGCGAGAGGCTTTTTTTCGATCGGATCAAGAGCTATGGAAGTTACCTTGCCATAGTTAATCGGAACAACTATGCCTCCTATATTTGCCCTTGCTCTGCACCTTCCTGTGCCGCCTTCCTTAAGCCTGCAATGATGCGGGCATACAGGACATACGGCTATGCTTTTATCAGCATCGTCATTACACATGACGGACAACCTCGAAGCGGTACATCTTAACTCCGCTTTCGGTAAGGTCAAGTCCTGCTTTCTGCTTGGCGATAGCTATCTGCTCTTCGACAGTGTCAACTCCGTCGAGGTCGGGAAGAAGAAGACCTCTCTTATATCCCTTCTCTACGATTAAGCCGTAACGCTTAACATCAAGCTGATCGGGTGAATCAATGGGCTCTTCGGGGCTGAGTATGTCAACGTTTACTTCAAGGCTTCCGAGTTCTTCGGTCCTGATCGGATTGAATCTCGGATCCCTTGTCGCTGCTGCTACGGCATTCGAAATGATCTCATCCGCAATATTTCTGCAGGTGGGTGCGATCGTTCCGATGCAACCGCGTAGCTGACCGTTTTCGTGGATCGAAACGAATGCTCCGGCTCTGTCAGTTTTCATTTCATCCGTAAGCTCGTCATCGGACGGAACATAAACGTCGTTATGGCTTACGATAAGTTCGATCGTTTTCATTGCAAGTTCTACGTATTTGTCCATGTCTTCCTCCCTTTTATACATCCGTATACGGCAGCGGATGATATATGCAGAATCCGTAGCCTACACCGAATGTTGCCTCGTGTGACAATTCCCTTGTTTCAAAATTCATTCCTTCAAATGCGCCGCCCATGATCGTAAACGACCTGTGCCCGCATTCCAT
>JAILOC010000003.1 GCA_024691045.1 Lachnospiraceae bacterium
AGGCAGTGCTCAGAGGACTTAAGCCTTGCGTGATCGGCGTGATACTTGCAACCGGCGTATATATGATTATTGGCAATTGCTATGTGAAGACCGGGACCGGTATTGATATTACCGCACTCCTCATGACTTGCGGCCTTGCACTGATTTATTTTGGCTCAAGAAAGTTTGTCAAAAAGGGCCTGTCGCCCATCGGACTTATATGCATTGCGGCTGTGGCCGGTGTGGCGGTTTATGGAATATATTAACTTTGCTACTATGTCAGAAATAATATAAAAATCGTGTCTTTGGCGTGTCTTTTTTGCAGAGTCTCTTTTACTCGGGGTGACAATCACCCCGAGCAAGATGTGAAGAATTATGCGAGGTTCAACGACTGCAAAGAGATCAAATTACCCGTTTAACATGTGTGACGATGAGAACGTGAGGTGCGAATATGCATAAATTGATCATACTTCGCGGAAATTCCGGAAGCGGTAAAACAACGGTGGCTAAGGAACTGCAGGAGCTGTTCGGGCGGGGAACCATGGTTCTTTCACAGGATATGATCAGAAGAGATGTGCTTAAAGCAAGGGACGGCATAGACCCTCCGGCTCTGCCTCTGATAAAGCAGATGCTTGAGTACGGAAGCGAAAACTGCGAAGTGGTCATAATGGAAGGGATATTTATTGCGGAATGGTACCGTGAACTGTTTGAAGCGGCGATCGGATTGTATGGCTCAGAAATATATGCGTATTATTTTGACATTCCTTTTGAAGAGACCGTAAGACGCCATCAGACCAGATCCAAAGCGGCAGAGTTCGGAGCTGATGAGATGCGCGAATGGTGGAAAGAAAAGGATTATCTGGATCTGATAAAAGAAACTGTCATCACGGAAGACATGAGCAAGGATGAGATCGTAAACATGATCTATTCCGCAATTACCGGAGTGGTGGCAGGATCGTACTAAAGTACGGATCATGATTCTCGGAGATATTGCAGATGAGTTTTACCCGGTTGTTCGTAACAGCATACGAGCTTCTGTTGATTTTTACGATAGTTTCGTTTGTAAAGAAAAAGAAAAGGGTAGGAATAGCATTGATCTCGGTCATGGTATTGGGAATAGCTGTTCTGGGCTATCTGTGGATGACGTCTCCGATGTGACCGGTGATCTTACTCTTTGTAATATACATTCCGTAAACGGAGAAATAATATGAAACTTCTACTTAAACTCAGCAGAGAGGCTGTGAGGTACAGAGGCCTTTATCTGATCGCCATACTGTCCACACTCATCCTTACGGTGATAAATCTTGCGGCACCGAAGGTTTTGTCGGCTATGACCGGAATAGTCAGTGAGGGCGTTGATGACGAAGGAATGAGCAGGATATGGAAGCTTACGCTTATACTTGTTCTCCTTTATCTTGCGAGGGTTCTTTTCAGATTCCTGAATAATTACCTCGCACATAAAGCGGCGTGGTATCTGGTCGGAGACCTGCGTACGAGGACCTATGACAAGCTCGAGAGGATGCACATCGGATATTTCCACGATAAGCAGACCGGAGACCTGATGAGCCGTATTGTCAACGACACTAGGGATTTCGAGCTTCTCTATGCACATATGATCCCCGAGACCATCACCAATTTCGTCACCTTCATCGGTGTTCTTATCGTACTTCTTACGATCAATCCCAAGCTTGCTCTTATAACCTGTTCACCGATTCCACTCATCTTTTTATCGGGAATAGTATTTTCCAAGAAGGTGCGCCCTTTCTTCAAGGCGTCACAGAACAAGATGGGTGAACTGAACGGAAAGCTTCAGGATAATCTCTCGGGACTTCAGGAGATACAGTCATTTGGAAGGGAAGAGTACGAGACCGGTCAGGTCAACGAGAAGAATTTCGAGCACATAAGGGCCATGCTGAAGGCTCTTAAGATCAGCGCGATCTTTCATCCCACGGTTGAATTCATCTCCTCGATAGGAACGATACTAGTCGTTGCATTCGGCGGGTATCTGGCATGGAAAGAGGGACTGAAGGTGGAGGATATTGTCGCATTCCTTCTGTATCTTGGACTGTTCTATGCGCCTGTTACGGGACTTGCGAATCTTCTGGAGAATATGCAGCAGTCACTTGCCGGAGCTGAGCGTGTCATGACTGTTCTCGATGCTCCCTGTGAGATCAGGGATGCACCCGATGCGGTGCCGTTAAAAGAAGTAAAGGGCAGCATTGCGTTCGATCATGTTTCGTTTTCGTATGAGACCGGCGGTGTGATACTTGATGATATTTCCTTTGAATGCGCTCCGGGTAAAATGCTCGCACTTGTCGGTCCCACAGGTGTCGGCAAGACTACGATGACGAAGCTTATTTCGAGGTTCTATGAACCTACTTCGGGCAGGATCCTTGTGGACGGTCACGATATAAATACCGTCACCATAGAGAGTCTCAGGCAGAATATTTCTCCCGTCCTTCAGGATACCTTCCTGTTCAACGGAACGATTGCGGAGAATATCGGATATGCTGCTCCGGAGGCTGATATGGACCGGATAATTGAGGCGGCAAAGGCAGCGAACATCCACAAGGATATAATGAATATGCCGGACGGATATCAGACGCTTGTCGGCGAAAGAGGACTGAGGCTTTCGGGAGGACAAAAGCAGAGAGTAGCGATCTCAAGGGCAATCCTCAGGAAGTCCCCGATCATAGTGCTTGATGAAGCAACGGCATCCGTTGACGTGGAGACCGAAAAGCAGATCCAGGAAGCGATAAACAATATTTCCGGACGTAAGACCATCATCGCTATAGCACACCGTCTGTCAACAATACGTAATGCGGATATGATCCTTGTGATTGAGAACGGCCACATTGTGGAAAAAGGAACCCATGAGGAACTGATAGCTCTCGGCGGAACATATGCCCGCATGAGCAGCATACAGGGATGAAAACAGAGAAACTGCAGTGGTTCACCATTCTTTGATTAATACCGAGATCTTCTCGGATTTATCCGGGGAACCACTGCAGCTTACGGACACGAACCTGTT
>JAILOC010000012.1 GCA_024691045.1 Lachnospiraceae bacterium
GCGGGTTATATCGATGATAAGGATGACAACTCATGGCTCCTCAAGATAGGAAATGAATTCGATTCCATAGAAGAAATGGAGAATACTCCTCTTGTTGTCATTGACGGAGTCGGAACCGTTCTTCTGAAGGATGTTGCAAACATCACCATAATAGACAATTCTGATACCACGTTCACCAAACTCGGAGTTAATGACGGTGTCATACTTTCCGTGTTCAAGAGCAGCGAGGCCGGTGCAAACGATGTTGCGAACACCTGTATCAAGGAACTGAACAGGCTTGAGGAAAAGTACCCCGGACTTGACATCACCGTTATAGTGGACCAGGGTGCATACATTGAGATGATCCTTTCCGTTGTCGTCACCAATATGCTCATCGGTGCAGGCCTTGCAATTCTCATACTTGCCCTCTTCCTCAAGGATTTCCTGCCCACGCTGGTTGTTGCCATAAGCATTCCTCTGAGTGTGCTTACGGCTCTTGTCGCAATGTATTTCAGCGGAGTGTCTCTCAATATGATGAGTCTCTTCGGAATGAGTCTCGGTATAGGAATGCTCGTCGATAACTCCATAGTCGTTATGGAGAATATTTACCGATTGCGAGGGCGAGGTATAGAAGCCCCGCGTGCTTCGGTACAGGGTGCAAGACAGGTTTTCGGTGCGGTAACGGCATCGACCCTCACCACCATCTGCGTGTTCTTTCCCATGGTATATACCGACGGACTCATCAGGGAGTTGATGATGCCCCTTGCTCTTACCATAATCTACACCCTGCTTTCGTCGCTGCTGATATCGATGACGGTTGTACCCGCAGCCTGCTCTACCCTTCTTAAGAATACAAAACCCAAGCCCCACAAGCTCTTTGATCGTGTGATGGAATTGTATGAGAAGGCTCTTTCCTTCTGCCTGAAGGTCAAGATCCTTCCTCTCGGACTTGCTGTCGGACTGCTTGTGTTCAGTATAATCATCGCACTTCAGTCCGGCATAGTAATGATCCCCAATGCATCCTCTCCCCAGATCCAGGGCTCAGTATCGCTTGACGAAAACCTTACCAGGGAAGAGAGCTACGAGAAGATGGGAACCCTCATAGAAAGACTCGGTCAGATCGAAGGAATAGCATCAGTCTGTGTTATGAGCGGCAATTCGGATATGGCCCTTCTTGTGGGCGCAACAAGTGACGGCTACAGTAATTATTCCATTATGATCCTGTGTGAGAATGAAGAAGCCGGAGCTGCTGAGATAGAGAAGATTACCGATTCCATGTATGCCGTAGCGGATGAGCTGGGACTCGGGGAGACCTTCAGTATCACTTCCGGAATGGATGCCATGGATCAGATGCTGGGAAGCGGACTTTCACTTTCCATATTCGGTGATGATATAGATGAGCTGAACAGGATCAGCGGAGATATCATGGACATAATCGCCACGGTTCCCGGATATACCGATATCTCCAACGGCAATGAGGAAGCCAAGCAGATCCTTCATATGTACATAGACAGAGATGCCGCCATAAATGACGGACTTACCGTAGCACAGATATACCAGGCGATCTACGGGAAACTCACTACATCGAGCGTGGTCACCAGTGTCAATCTAGCGGGTGAGAAGCTTGATGTGGAGATCATTACGGGACTCGAGCCTCTTGATGCGCAGAACATCATGGATTACACATTCACCATAGATGACGAGGACGAAGACGGTAATGCCATTACCCGTGACGAGCCCCTCAGCGAATATGCTTCGATCATTACCGAGAACGGACAGAAATCCATCAACAGACAGAACAGCAGCTACTATATCGACGTTACCGCGGGGGTTGAGGAAGGCTACAATAACGCACTTCTTTCAAGAGAGCTCCTTCCCAAGCTTGAGCAGTATGAACTTCCCAGCGGCTATACGCTTGACATAGGCGGTGAGACCGAGACCACGACACAGATGATTAGCCAGATGGCACTTGTTCTCGCACTCGGACTCGTGCTCGTATACCTTATCATGGTAGCACAGTTCCAGAGCCTTCTCTCACCCTTTATCATCCTGTTCACGATCCCCCTGGCATTTACCGGTGGCTTCCTGGGACTCAGGTTTATGAAGGAGCCCATATCAATGATGTGTCTGATGGGACTTATGGTGCTCATGGGAACCGTTGTTAATAACGGTATTGTCTACGTTGATTACACTAACCAGCTCCGAAAGGGAGGACTTTCAAGGCATGAAGCCCTCATTGCCGCAGGCAAGACCAGAATGCGTCCCATCCTGATGACGGCAATGACCACAATTCTTGCGGAAGCCAGCCTCTGCATAGGTGATTCCCTTTCATCCCAGCTGGGAAGAGGAATGGGTATCGTCATCATAGGCGGTCTGGCATATGCAACACTCATGACGCTGTTTATAGTTCCCGTGATTTATGATATCTTATTTAGGAAACAGCCGCTCGACATCGATACCGGTTCGGAGAGCCTTGACGATATTCCCGATGATGCGGCGGAATTCCTTAAGGAGAAAAGAGAACGTGAGCAGATTGCATCTCAGGAACACGCTTCTGATGGACCCGAAGACGGGGACTCAGATGAAAGCGGATCTGATACTCAATGACAGTATTGTCGAAAAGATCATTCCTTTAACTGACGGCAGTGTCAGTGAAATAAACGAAAAGGCTGACGAGGTTATCGATGCCGCGGGACTCATCGCGGCACCGGGACTTGTCGACGTGCATGTGCACTTCAGGGATCCGGGCTTTACCGCCAAAGAGGATATTCACACGGGAGCGGCCTCTGCCGCAAGAGGAGGATATACCTCGGTTGTCATGATGGGAAATACCGATCCCAGGTGCGATAATATAGAAACCCTCCGCTATATGCAGGAAAAGGCAGCCAAAGAGCCCATACATATCTATGTGACCTGTAATGCGACCATGGGAATGAAGGGAGAAGAGCTTACCGACATAGATGCCCTTCATAAAGCCGGTGCGGTAGGTGTTACCGATGACGGACTTCCCATTATGGATCACGGAATACTCACGCAGGTTTTCCTGAAGGCTGCAGCTTGCGGGATTCCCGTAAGCCTTCACGAGGAGGATCCTTCACTTATCGAAAATAACGGAGTCAATCGCGGAAAAGCATCCGATCATTACGGGATAGGCGGTTCTCCTTCTGAAGCTGAATATTCACTTATAAAAAGAGATCTTCAGATTGCTTCCGGAACGGGAGTGAGCGTGGATATCCAGCATATCTCCACAGCGGAAGGCGTAGAGGCCGTAAGGCAGGCACGCAAGGACGGAGTAAATGTCCACGCCGAAGCAACTCCCCATCACTTTACTCTTACGGACGATGCGGTCATCACACACGGCACGAATGCCAAGATGAATCCGCCTCTCAGGTCCGAAAGCGACCGCATGGCGATCATAAAGGGACTGCAGGACGGTACCATTGATATGATCGCAACGGATCATGCACCCCATACTGCAGAAGAAAAAGCTCTTCCCATAACCAAGGCACCCAGCGGCATTATCGGACTTGAGACCGCACTCGGACTCGGTATCACGGAGCTTGTCAAAAAGGGCTATCTGTCGATGATGGACCTTCTGAGAGTCATGACCATAGGACCTGCGCAGGTTTATAATCTTGATGCCGGATATATTGCGGAGGGCGGTCCCGCGGACATTGTCCTCATTGACCCGGATGCCGGGTGGACGGTCGAGGATGATTTCGCATCCAAGGCACACAATACTCCCTTCATCGGAAGGAAGCTCACCGGAAAGGTGATCATGACGATCGCGTCAGGTAAGATCGTTTACGGAAAATAAAGATACGGAGAATCACGGAATGAAAAAGAAAACAGACGGCAGGGTGCTCAGTCAGAAATGCCTTGCCCCCGGAATATTCGATCTGGAGATAGAAACCTGCCTTGCGGCAGATGCAAAGGCCGGACAGTTTGTCGGCGTATATACGAAGGATGCGTCCGCACTTCTTCCCAGGCCGATCAGCATCTGCGGTGTATCGGATGACGGGAAGAGCATAAGGCTCGTATACCGTGTCGCGGGAAAGGGGACGGAAGAGTTCTCACATCTTAAGGAGGGCGATGATGTAACCCTTCTCGGTGTTCTCGGAAACGGATACGATATTGAGAAGATCAAAATGCTCGGAAATTCCGACACTCCTGTCAGAGCACTTCTTCTCGGAGGAGGTATCGGAGTTCCCCCGATGCTTGAGCTTTCCAAAGAACTGTCGGCAGCAGGCGTAAAGGTCATCTCCGTTATGGGATACAGAAATAACGACACTTTCCTGCTTGATGAGTTCAAAAAGTATTCTGACACATATGTCGCATCTGAAGACGGAAGCGTCGGAACAAAAGGAAACGTACTCGATGCCGTAAGGGAAAACGGCATAGATTTTGACTGCATATGTGCATGCGGTCCCATGCCCATGCTCAGGGCGATAAAGGAATTCGCAGGTGAAAAGACCGCGTTCATTTCCCTTGAAGAGAGAATGGCATGCGGAGTCGGAGCCTGCCTCGGATGCGTCGTGAAAACGGCTCATGAGGATGCTCATTCCCATGTGAACAATGCACGCATCTGCACGGACGGACCGGTATTTGAGGCATCGGAGGTAGAGATATGATCAAAACAGAAGTAACCATAGCCGGTGTCACATTCAAGAATCCCGTTATGGAGGGATCCGGAACATTCGGTTCCGGGATGGAATACTCCGAATTCGTAGATCTTAACAGGCTCGGCGCGGTAGTTACCAAGGGAGTTGCAAATGTTCCCTGGCCCGGCAACCCCACCCCCAGGGTCTGCGAGGTATATGGCGGAATGCTTAATGCCAT
>JAILOC010000038.1 GCA_024691045.1 Lachnospiraceae bacterium
ACGCACATCAGTATCGTTGCAACCGATAATGCAATTACACCGATGATTCCTATGATCTGTGCAAATTTGAGCAGTCTGCTTTTTTCCGCACCTGCATAATCCGCCATCTTTTCGGCGGTGTCTCTTATTTCTTCATTCATCCTCTCGCTTTTTTTCACTCATTCTCTGATTTCTCTAACATCGACCTCATAGAAGTCAGCGATATCAACAAGGAGGGAAATATCGGGCATATTTGAGCCTGTCACCCATCTCGATACGGTCCTTCCGGAAACGCCGATCTTTTCTGCAAATTCTTCCTGGGTTATTCCTTTTTCTTTTCTGAGCTGTTTTAAAAACTGTCCGACCTTGGTCTGGTCCATTTGGAATACCTCCTTTCGTTTGCAGAATATGAAAATCACCGGAAAAATTACACGACACAAAGCGAGAAATGCCGTTTTTTGTATCCGGACAACCTTGTCTAAGAGTGTAAAAACTCGTTGTTTACGCACTTTTCACTGCCTCGTTCATTTACATGGCAGCTACTTTTTTATATGGGATAATGCTTTGAATATCTTCATTCAAGTTCTGTCACTGTAAGGATACGGTCCGAAACATTGAACTTAACGTTGTATCCCGCATAGGATAATCCGTAAATTCGTTCGGGATCATCCTGATATGAAGGCCTCGGATCGAGGGATAATATTTCGATCAGTCCGGAAAGCTGTTCTTCCGGGAACCGCTCTCTTATATCATCCGGAATGGTTACTTCGAGTCTGTGATCTCTGTTTTCTTCTTCCTGGGCAAATCCGCCTTTAGCATCAGGGTATGCATCGGCATAAGGAATATATGGTTTTACATCATATACTGCTGTCCCGTCAGTCATATCCGCACCGGATACATCAATATAGCATCTGCCGTTTTCATCTGTCCCGATTCCTTCTATCTTCGCACAGGTAAGTCCCATATGATTCGGGCGGAAAGGAGAACGTGTTGCGAAAACGCCCATATATGTATTGCCGCCGAGCCTCGGAGGACGCACCTTCGCACGGAAGTCCTCATCATCCTTCACATCAAATCTCCAGATGATCCAGATCCTCTCAAAGCCGTCTAATCCGTCGAACGCATTCGGATCAGAATATTTCTCCTCAAAAACAATGCGCCCTTTAAGGTGCGGAGCAAGCCCGCTCTGTCTGGGCACTCCGAACTTCTCCGGCATATCCGATTTATAATAAGCGATTATATTCAGATTATCGTTCCTCCGCCATATATGTACGTTCCGGTTTCATCATAAAATACGAGCGCCTGTCCGGGTGCTGCGGCGCGTACGGGCTTATCGAACGTGACCTTTACGCCGTTACCGGTGCTTTCAAGCACTCCGAGCTCTCCGCCGTGATTGTATCTGATCTTTGCCTTGACTCTTACACTCTCACCGGAAGCGATCCCCTCAAGCCCCATCCAGCATACATCCTCCGCAGTTACGACAGATGTGAACAAGTCATCATCGGAACCAAGTGTCACACGGTCCGTTGAAGGATCGATATTTGTCACGTATATGCGTTCTCCCGCAGCAACACCGAGTCCGCGTCTCTGTCCCACGGTGTAATGCGTAATACCCTTGTGCTTGGCAATAAAGGTTCCATCAGGTGTAACGAAATCTCCGGGTCCCGGCACGACAATGCCATCCTCTTTCTCTATAAAGGATGCGTAATCTCCGTCAGGCACGAAACATATCTCCTGCGAATCCTTCTTATGTGCAACCGGAAGTCCGGCATCCTCCGCAATCTTACGGACTTCGGGCTTTTCGTATTCTCCTATGGGAAGAAGCGTGTGAGAAAGCTGATCCTGTGTCAGTGCATACAACGCATATGTCTGGTCCTTGGCTGCGGTCCTTGATGCGGAAATGGTGTATCTTCCGCTTTCGAGCTGCGTTATTCTCGCATAATGTCCGGTCGCAAGGAAGTCTGCGCCGATGTCACGGGATTTCTGCAGAAGCGCTTCCCACTTTACATGTCTGTTGCATTCTATGCAGGGATTGGGGGTCCTGCCCTTTACATACTGCGATGTGAAATTATCGATGACATATTTCTGGAATTCCTCACGAAAATCCATGACGTAATAAGGAATACCGATCACTTCCGCAACACGGCGTGCATCATCGACCGCAGACAGTCCGCAGCATCCGCCGTTGTACGATACGTCACATGCATTCTCGGGTCTCCATATCTGCATGGTGACACCGATCACATCGTATCCCTGTTCTTTTAAAAGGTATGCGCAGACGGATGAATCAACTCCTCCGCTCATACCGACAACTACTGTCTTACTCATTACAAATGTTTCTTTCCGTTTCTGAGTTTATCTACTATCTCCGATAAAACCTCCGCAGCCTTATCTATTTCTTCTTCCGTATTGTGATGCGAAAGTGTAAATCTGAGAGATCCTTTTGCTTCATCATCGGCTCTTCCTATCGCCTTAAGTACATGTGAAGGCTCTCTTGCACCGGATGTGCATGCGGAACCGCTCGATGCACATATGCCTGCCCTGTCGAGCATTATGAGTGCGGATTCGCCCTCTATGCCTTTTATGCAGACGGATATGTTGCCCGGGAGTCTTTTCGAGAAATCTCCACTTTCATAGGCTCCATTTATAATAACATCTGTTATAATTCCAATTTTTGCAAGGAGTCTGTCACGAAGCGTACATTCGGCAGTCATTTTTGCATCTAATCCTGCAAAAGCAGCCTCCGCAGCAGCTCCGAAGCCCACTATTCCGGGTACATTCTCCGTTCCGGCCCTTCTTCCGCTCTCCTGCATCCCGCCTCTTATCAGCGGTCCGAGCTTTACTCCGTCACGAATATACAGAAGCCCGCAGCCTTTCGGGCCGCTAAGCTTGTGCGAACTTGCGGACAGCAGATCGACATGCTTTGCAAATTCATCAAGCTTAATCTGCCCATATGCCTGCACCGCATCGGTATGGACAAGGATGTCATTGCGGACGGCATGTACCGCATCCGCTATTTCACATACAGGCTCGATCGTACCTATCTCATTATTTGCAGTCATGACAGATACAAGGAACGTATCTTCCTTTATTGCTTCAAGAACCTGCGAAACACTGATAAATCCCTCTTCATCAGGCTTTAGAAATGTAACTGAAACTCCCTGCGATTCAAGATACTCCGCCGTCCTCAGCACCGCATGATGCTCTATTGCGGTCGTTATGATATGACCGCAACATCCATGACTGCCATTAGCTGTTCCGTGTGAGTCCTCCCGAAAAGGCGAAAAGTCGCCGGCCTGAGCTTTCTTTTTCCATGCTTCATATGCACCGATGAGCGCGTGGTTATCCGATTCGGTACCGCCCGATGTGAAGAACACTTCATTGGGAGCCGCACCGATGAGCGCAGCACACTGTTTTCTGGCATTAAAAACTGCCCTCTTCGAGTTCCTTGCGAGCTCGTAGACGGCAGAAGCATTGCCATACTCCCCTTTCAAAAAGGGAAGCATGGCATCTAAAGCAGTTTCTTCTATCTGTGTTGTTGCGGCGTTATCAAGATAGATCATTACCTGTAAGACTCTTACTTCTTCTCGTTAACATACTTGGGAAGAAATGTGATAAGACAGATGATCACTGCACCTATCAGAAGAGGAAC
>JAILOC010000063.1 GCA_024691045.1 Lachnospiraceae bacterium
ATATAAAGTGAGACAAGGTATCGGTGTTCTGCTAGCAGAAAACACCGATACTTTGGCGAACGAAACGGTTGAGCATTATCCCGCGTGTTACGCGGAAAAGATAATGCGAAAACCGGCAGGATTTCGAGAGCGAAGCGGAGAAATCCTGATATCGAAGAAAAGGAGAAATTTTTATGGCACGTAGAAGAATCATTGCCGGCAACTGGAAGATGAACAAGACTCCTTCAGAGGCAGTAGCACTTTGTGCAGAGCTTAAGGATCTCGTTGTTAACGATGCTGTTGACGTAGTTTACTGCGTACCCGCTATCGACATCGTACCCGTTGCAGAGGCTGTTAAGGGCACCAACGTTCATGTAGGTGCAGAGAATTTCTACATCGAGGACAAGGGTGCATTCACCGGTGAGATCTCAGCTCCCATGCTCAAGGATGCGGGTGTAGAATACATCATCATCGGACACTCTGAGAGAAGAGATATCTTCGGCGAGAATGATATCCTCATCAATGCTAAGGTTAAGAAGGCATTTGCCGCAGGATTAAAGCCCATCCTCTGCTGCGGTGAGTCCCTTGCACTCCGCAAGGCAGGAACCTATAAAGAGTGGATCGCAAGACAGATCAAGTGGGATCTTGACGGTGTTACCGCAGATCAGGTCAAGGAGCTTGTTATAGCTTATGAGCCTATCTGGGCTATCGGAACCGGCGAGACCGCAACTGCTGACCAGGCACAGGAAGTATGCAAGCTCATCCGTGATCTTATTGCTGAGATGTACGATGCAGCTACTGCAGAAGCAGTACGCATCCAGTACGGCGGATCAATGAATGCAGGCAATGCAGCCGAGCTTCTTTCCAAGCCCGACATCGACGGCGGACTTATCGGCGGCGCTTCACTCAAGCCCGATTTCGGCCAGATCGTAAACGCTTAATTTCCGGGAAATTTGTTAAAAAGAGAGACCTCCGCGGTCTCTCTTTTTTGATATAATATTCTTTACCCCTTGGCAGGATCGGGGGAAGGTAATCCCGAAACATATGGACAGAGAAAAGGTCTACAAGTTCATAATGTGTGCGTTTCCTGCGCTGCTGATCATTGCGGTCGTTTGCAGCGTTGCTTTTTCGCATGGGATGGTTTCGGATGCGGAAGAGGGAAATATCATCTCCGAAGAAGAGCAGAAGGAATCGAGGCTTACGGAGCTGCCGGAGGATGCAGCCCCGGCAGTAGACGAAGATTCTTCGCCTGACTCCACCGAGCACATCAACAACATCGCCACACCCGGCGTGATGTCCGCAACGGATTATGAAAACGCTGTGGCGGAAGCGGACGCATGGATCAAGGAGCACGGAATATACGTGCTCTCCGAATATGTTGATATATCACACAACGATATCAGTGATGTCGATATTGATATGATCATTTCCAGATTTCCCAATGTTAACCGCCTTATCATGATCGACTGCGGACTTGATAATGCCGGCTATGCTGCGCTGCAGGACAGACATCCTGACATCAAGATCGTCTGGGAGATAGTTCTATCACACTGGACTATCCGCACCGATGTCGTGGCATTCAGTACTTTCAAGACAACTGCAGAGGAGTTCTACCTGCAGAACGATGAAGCATATTATCTCAAGTACTGTAACGAGCTTGTGGCGCTCGATCTCGGACATAACTATGTTTCCGATCTTTCTTTTCTCGAGTATATGCCGGATCTGAAGGTGTTGATCCTGGTAGATAACGTAAAGGAAAAAGACGGGGAAACGCTCAGGCACCTGACGGATCTGTCGGAGCTAAAGTATGTTCCGAAGCTCAGGTATCTCGAGATATTTGCAAATAACGTTTCGGACCTGTCATTTCTTGATTACATGCCGGATCTTGAAGACCTGAACATCAGCTACAATTCCGTGAGCAGCATCGAGCATATGAAGAATATGCCGAAGATCAAGAAGCTCTGGATGGAGCACACATACATATCGGGTGCGGGAGTAAGTACATTAAGACAGCTCTATCCCAACGCAAGGATAGTATCGAGCGGTGAAGGCTCCGTCGACCAGGGCTGGAGAAGCGGTGAGAGATACCGTGCGGTAAGAAGGATGTTTTTCGAAAACGTCATTGAAGATCATTACAGGGATTAAAGATTGCAAGGTTAAGTTCCACACGAGGGAATCGAACCTGAAAAGTGATCTCTGAACATTAAAAATTCCGGAGGAATAATATGGCTGAACTGAACGTAAGATTTTTTTCAAACTGTCTTCACAGGACCGTCGAATTCAGGATGCTCCTTCCCAATGAAGAAAGAAAGGATATCCCATGGGAGGAGGAAAAGCACAGACCCGAGGATATGAAGACGATACTTCTTCTTCACGGATATACCGGTGACGGAGATATATGGGTGAACAGGGATGAAGCGACGAATCTCAACATCGCTGTCGTTGCTCCTTCGGGTGAAAACGGCTTCTGGCTTGACGCGGAGGCAACCGGAAGACAGTACGCTTCATATGTCGGAGTCGAGCTCATCGATTACATCAGAAGAACATTCGGGATTGCGAAGACTCCCGATAAGACCGGTGTAATGGGTCTTTCAATGGGTGGCTTCGGTGCACTCCACACCGCACTTGCGTATCCCGAAACCTTCGGAAGCTGTGCCGCACTTTCATCAGCACTCATTCATCACGAGGTTGCGAAGATGAAGGAAGGGGAGGGCAATTCCGTAGCCAATTACGCATATTACAGGGAATGCTTTGGCGAGCCTTCAAAGCTTCTCGAAAGCGACAACAATCCGGAAACTCTGGTTAAGAAGATCAAAGCGGACGGCAGGAAAATGCCAAGGATATTCATGGCCTGCGGAACAGAGGATTTCCTCCTCGAGCCCAACAGAAGATTCCACGAATTTCTTGTAAACGAAGGAATAGAGCATGTTTACGAGGAATCGGAAGGAGTCCACGACATGGTCTTCTGGAGCAGGTATTCCTCGATCTTCATGCCGCAGATGTTCTGAAACGCTGGAAACTCCTCGCTTTCAGGCGCCTGCGAACGTGCAGAGCGCATTTAACTTTCGGAAACCGATTTTTCTTGACTTGGAAACGAAAAAAATATATAATCTTCTCAAGTGAAAGGGAGTAGCCAAAAGGCGGAAACTTTTTCCACCCGGCTTGAGATCGACACCCGGCGATGCAGCAGTTTTGCAGAGCCCGTATCAAGTGAGAAGGCAAGACTTTTACTGTAACTAAAGGTTGCGGTAAGAGTCTTTTTTTATAGGATTACCGCATCCGCAACAACAAGTCGCCGGATGACGGTGACCGCAGTACATCGAACAGATGTACCAGAGCCTGAAAAAGGCAGAAAGAGAGGAATTATATGGACGAGTATGTAGGAATTATTGTGATAGCGGTGATAGCGCTGATCCTGTTGGTCATCATTTTCATCACCGGCTATGTCAAGGCTTCGACCGATGAGGCTTTCATCATCACGGGTCTTCACAAGGAACCCAGATACCTGATCGGACGTGCGGGCATCAAGATCCCCTTCTTCGAAAAGAAGGACGTACTGAAGCTCCAGCTGATCCCCATCGATGTCAAGACAAGCTCCGCAGTTCCCACCGCAGACTACATCAACATCATGGTTGATGCTACTGTAAACGTCCAGATCGGACATACCCCCGATCTCATCAAGAAGGCATCCAAGAACTTCCTGAACAAGAAGCCCGAGTACATCGCAGCCGTTGCGAGAGAAGTTCTCGAAGGTAATGTCCGTGAGATCGTAGGTAAGATGCACCTTGAAGAGATGGTTTCCGACCGTCAGAAATTCGCCACTCTAGTTAAAGAGAACGCAGATCCCGATCTCGAGGCAATGGGTCTTGTGATCACCAGCTTCAACGTTCAGAATTTCGTAGATGACAATCACGTCATTGAGAACCTCGGTGTTGATAATGTTGTACGTATCCAGAAGGCTGCAGCTATTTCGAGAGCTGAGTCCGAAAGAGATATCAAGATCGCACAGGCACAGGCTGACAAGGCTGCCAACGACGAGCAGGTAAAGGCTCAGACCGAGATCGCTACCAAGCAGAACGAGCTGGCTATCAAGCAGTCCGAACTGAAGCAGGAAGCTGATACCAAGCAGGCTGCCGCAGACGCTGCTTATGAGATCCAGCAGCAGGAACAGAGAAAGACGATCGAAGTCACCAGAGCAAATGCGGACATCGCACGTCAGGAGAGAGAGACAGAGCTCAAGCAGCGTGAAGCTGATGTTAAAGAGCAGGTCCTCAATGCGGAAGTCAGAAAGAAAGCAGACGCAGAGAAGTACCGCCGTCAGCAGGAAGCAGATGCCGCTCTTATCGAAAGACAGCGTGAAGCAGATGCTAAGAAGTACGAGCAGGAGAAGGCAGCAGAGGCTGTCAAGGCTCAGGCAGACGCATCGGTTTATGCCAAGGAGAAGGAAGCAGCCGGTATTGCAGCCGTAGGTCGTGCAGAGGCAGAAGCTATTCAGGCAAAGGGTCTTGCAGAGGCAGAAGCAATGGAGAAGAAGGCAGAGGCATACGCTAAGTATAACAATGCCGCTATCACCGAGATGATCATCAAGCAGCTCCCTGCTATCGCCAAGGAAGTCGCAGCTCCCATCGCAGCAATCGAGAAGGTTACCGTTATCGATTCCGGCAGCGGTGATTCGGGAGTCGCAAGTGTCGGCGGATATACCCCCGCTGTCATGGCGAAGGTCATCGAATCCGTTAAGGAGACCACAGGCTTTGATCTTATGGATGTCATGAAGGCTCAGACCTATGACGCCAAGGTCAATAAGAACATCAACGTGACCGGACTTGAAGCAGAGACCGTAAAGTCAGCTGTCAAAGCCGTCAGGAATGATGCAGAAGAGTAAGGCATTTTCACTCGGCCCGGGCCTCGAAGCCCGGGCCGTTTTTATTGAAAAAATACGTATTTTCGGATAAAATATCCAGTGTATGGGGAAATTTGGGAGTGGAAAATTCAAGAACTCTCCTATTGGGACAATACTCATTGTTTTCTTTTGTATTGTCGTTAATTTTGTGGGCAAGCATATTGCCGTAAAATACGATCTTCCCCTCTGGCTCGATTCTCTCGGGACTGTCTTCGCAGCATATGTACTCGGCCCCGTCAGCGGTGCGATAATCGGATGCACCGGCAATATCATCTATTCATTCTGGGATGCCAATTCACTCGCATACAGCCTTACAAGCATTTATATAGGCGCAAGCATGGGCGTTGCCGCAAGGAAGAAATACTTCGAGACCTTCTTCGGTGCGACTACGGTTGCGGGCGGTGTCACCATCGGCTCAGTATTTGTTTCGACGATCCTGAACCTGTCATTCTACGGGGGCTACACCGGCAATGTCTGGGGCGACGGCGTCGTCAATTTCCTCATAGACAGGAATATCCCCAAGTTCATAGCATCGACCATAGGCGAGATGTATCTGGACTTTCTCGACAAGATCATCACCGTTCTGTTCATGTATTTCCTGATCAAGTTCGTAAGGGCATTCAGAAGACAGAAGGAAATAGATGATGCTCTCAAAGCTTCCGCAAAGGCGGGCTTTCTGATCGCGCTGATCCTTGCGGGATCTCTTTCGCCTGCCATAAGAACAGAAGCTGCAGGCAGGAACACCGTTACGTATATCCAGAGAATCTTTAATGCGGACAACGGACTTCCCTGCGGACATGCCAACGACATCGTCCAGACCAATGACGGGATCCTCTGGGTGGGAAGCTATTCGGGACTTTACAGATATAACGGAAGCTCCTTCCGCTTTATGGAGGAGTTCGATAATGTCAAGAATGTCAACTGTCTCTACGTGGACGAAGAGGGCAGGCTCTGGATCGGAACCAACGACAGCGGTGTGGTAATCGCAATAGGCTCCGAGCAGGTCAACATTCTCAATACCACCAAAGGACTTCCTTCAGACTCCGTAAGAAGCATCGTGCAGAGCTCGGATGGTGATTACTATATCGGAACTTCGGATCAGATGGTCGTTGTGCGCCTTAAGAACGGCATCACCATCTCTGACGAATTCCCAGGGATCCGATATGCGCAGAGCATAGCCGCTGACAGAAACGGCTATGTTGCGGCCGTAACAGCAGAGGGACGTCTGTATCTGATCAAAGAAGGAAAGGTGATCTGCGAGGTTCCGAAGTTTGACGAAAGGACCTTCTATTCAGCCTGTGAATTCAGCAGTGAAGGGATCCTCTATGCCGGAACTACGGACGGCAGGGTCATGATGTTCAAGATCATGAATGATACCGCCTCGATAACCCATACACAGGCTTGTTCGGGTCTATCCGAGATCAACAGGATCTATTTCACCGATACCGATACATGGGTTCTTTCGGATAACGGCATCGGAAGGATTCACGGCAATTCCTTCACCCCCGTTCCCACGGGTGATTACAATTCATCCATCGAGAGAATGTGTGTCGACTATCAGGGTAACCTCTGGTTCGCATCGACAAGGCACGGACTTCTCCAGCTTTCCGAGTCGTGCTTTTCGGATCTGTATACTCTTTACGGCATCAACAGTGCGGTGGTAAATACAACGGCAATCCAAGAGGGCCTGCTATATATAGGTGCGGATAACGGACTTACGGAGGTTCATCTTTCGTCGGGTTCGCTTCGCCGTGACGAAATGACAGAAATGCTGAGCGGTGTCCGCATCAGATGCATACTTTCGGATTCTTCGGGCAATCTGTGGCTTTGCACATACGGCAAGGGACTCATCTGCCGGACGAAAAGAGGCGAGATCATTTTCTACAATTCCGAAGAGTACGGGATTGGAAACAGGGTAAGAGGATGCATTGAGATGTCCGACGGAAGCATTGCCGTCAGCGCAGACTCGGGTCTTTCCATTATCCGTAACGGCAAGGTCATAAACACTATCCCCTACGGCGACGAACTCGGATCATCACAGATACTTTCTCTCTGCGAATATTCGGACGGCAAGCTTTATCTCGGAACCGACGGAAACGGGATAAGGATATATGAAAACGGGGAGATAACGGGACAGCTGACCAAGGAAGACGGACTCGGCTCCGGAGTCATCCTCAAGATGATCTATGACAAAGAATATGATGTGATGTTCATTGTCACCAGCAACTGCCTCTGCTATATGAAAAAGTCCGTCCTTACGCAGGTGAGCGGATTCCCTTATTCCAATAATTATGACATCGTACTCGATAACGACGGTGAAGCATTCGTTCTCGGAAGTGCGGGAATATACGTCGTCCGTAAAGAGGCCCTTTTGTCGGATGAACCTGTCGAATATATGCTCCTTAATTCCAGGCTCGGACTTCGCGGTGCGCTTACCGCCAATTCATGGAATGAAGTCACGGAGGACGGAGATCTGTATCTGTCCACTGACCGCGGCGTCATCAAGGTCAACCTCGATAATTACAGATCCGTCAGACGCGCTTACAGACTGATGGTTTCGAAGGTCATCCTCGACGGAAAGCCCGTTTCTATCGAAAGAGGCAACAGGCTCATCGTCGACAAGGATGTTAATACCATCGAGTTCGTTCCGGAGATAGTCAATTTCTCGCTCGAAGATCCTAAGGTGTCGTATTATCTTGAAGGCGTCGACGGAAGCTACAAGACCGTTCCCCAGAGCGAGCTTTCAAGTGCGATATATACGAATCTTCCCTCCGGTGAATATGTATTCCACATCGCGATAATAGACGAAGAGACCGGAAGCATCCTCGAGGAAAGCTCGTACGGCTTCGTAAAAGAAAACTCGATCTACGACAATAACTGGTTCATGTTCTACATGCTCTTCGTCGGCGGACTCTTCGTCGGATGGGCAACCTGGTTCTACACCAGATACTGGGCACAGAAGAAGATTACCATGCAGCAGCAGAGACTCACCCTCGCCCTCAAGCAGGTAGAGATGGGTAACGAGACCATCATGGCTATCGCAAGGACAGTTGACGCGAAGGATTCGATGACGAGCAGGCATTCCCAGAGAGTATCCGAGTACTCCGTCCTTATTGCCAGAAAGATGGGCTTCTTCGAAGAGGAGATCGATAACCTCAGAAATGCCGCACTCCTTCACGACATCGGCAAGATCGGCATTCCCGATGCAATACTCAATAAGCCCGACAGGCTTACCGATGAAGAATACGCTAAGATGAAGGAACACACTACTCTCGGTGCGGAGATCCTCAAGGACTTCACACTTGTCGATCATGCTGCTGAGGGTGCGAAATACCACCACGAGCGCTATGACGGATCGGGATATCCCGAAGGCCTCAAGGGAGAGGATATACCTCTCTACGGAAGGATCATCGCGATAGCCGATGCATTCGATGCAATGACCGCAACCCGTGTTTACAGGAAGAGACTTTCCTTCGATCAGGTTATGAAGGAGCTTGAAGACGGACGCGGAAAACAGTTCGATCCCGTGCTTCTCGATCTGTTCCTCGAGATGATCGGTGACGGCGATATAGACGTTGAAACTCTTTATACTGATCCGGAGGCTGTAAATGGAAGCCGCTGAAAAGAAAAAGATCATATGGGTCGTGCTGGCATCCTTCATCTGCATCCTTGAGTTCTTCGCCTACAGGCATCTGGAAGAAAAGCTGGATTTCGGACACAAGGAGATCACGGTCGGACTGATCGTTGACGGAGACGAGAGCACGCCCTACAGTGAAAACTTCATACACGCGATGGATACGATGAAGGAAGAATTCGGCGACGACATCGATATCATGATCAGATGCAATGTCCCCTACGAAGAGGTGGAGGATGTACTCAGGGAGCTTGTCGATAAAGGCTGCGACATAATCTTCACCAACAGTTACGGATACGGTGAAACCGTTAAAGAAATCGCCAAAGAGTACCCGGGCATACAGTTCTGTCAGGCAACCTGCGATAACGGTGACAGGGATATCGTATCGAATTACCACACCTTCATGGGTGAGATATACGAGGGCAGATACATTGCCGGAATGCTTGCGGGACTTAAACTGACCGAGCTTGTTGACAAGGGAGTCATCATCCCCGAGGAAGCCTGGATCGGTTACGTAGGTGCATATCCCTATCCCGAAGTCATATCCGGATACACGGCATTTTTCCTCGGTGCAAGACAGACCTGTCCGAGCGTAAGGATGAGAGTCAGGTATACGAATACCTGGACGAGCTATATGAAGGAGAAGGAACTCGCCGGGATACTTATTGACGAAGGCTGCATAATCATCTCACAGCATTCGGATACAATAGGTCCTGCGGTCATGTGTGAAAATGCCGCTTCGGATCATCCCGTTTACCATGTCGGATATAATCTCGATATGATAGACGTTGCACCCACGACATCGCTCATCGGGACCAGGATAAACTGGACGCCTTACATCCGCGAAGCCATCAGGGCAACAATGAACGGACGCAAGATAGAAGAGGTCATACGCGGACATGTTCACGGAAATGACATCGGTGCGGGCTTTGAAAGAGGATGGGTCGAGATGCTCGAGCTCAATCCCGCGATCGCACCCGAGGGCGGAGCAGAGCTTGTAAACAAAACGATAGACGATTTCAAGAACGGAAGGGTCCATGTCTTCCATGGAGATTATATAGGACTCAATCCCGCAGATCCGTCCGACTCCTGGAATCTGAATACCGAGTTCATTGAAAACAGCGAGCGTTCGGCTCCTTCGTTCAGATACATACTTAAGGATGTTATAATCGTAGAATAGGAGCGGGACAAAGCGGCATGATCAGTGTCAGGAAGTGAGGTCTGTATGAAGATTGGAAAGCTGCTGCTTTCAGCCTCAGCATTTATCATATCATTACTTGCCTGTGCACAGACGGCTATAGCTGCGCCCGTGCAGATGGCCGACGGACAGCTTTTCGACCTGCAGTATTATGCTGCTTCGAATCCGGATGTTGTAAGCGTCTTCGGAACGGATCCGAATTACCTGTACCTGCACTACGCAGTATGTGGAAAGGCTGAAGGAAGGCTCCCTTATGCACAGGGCACGGCTGCATCACTTCCTGCGGCGGGAGCAGGCATAGCACAGACTCGGATAAATGTCTTCGGTGCACTCGTGGGACACGGCGAGATCTGTGAGAACGGACGCATCACTTCCCGGTCTCCCGGATATATGCAGATAGAGACGCCCGAGTATATCATGACCGTCACCGGAAGCAGCATTAATTTCTACCGCGACGAATCGGTGCTTTTTGATGCGAACGCATATGCAATGCTGAACCCGGATATTGCTGCGGTCTGCGGGACCGATAAGGCAGCCCTCTGGAACGAATACAAGACGGAAGGCGTATATCAGGGAAGGCAGGCTTTGGGGACGACTCTTAATGCCAACGCAAAGCTTATCATCATTCAGGTCGCTCAGGCCATAACAACTCCGAATATGACTACGGAGCAGAAGATACGTGCCGTGCACGACTGGATGGCCGCTTATGCGTGCTATGATGAATCCTTCGCAGAGGCTTCACAGACTATCGAGGGCTTCATATACAACCGGACCGCAGTATGTGCGGGATATGCGAAGACCTTCGAATACTTCATGGCCGTCCTCGGGATTCCCTGTGAGACAGTAAGGGGTATCGCAGACGGTGAAGAACATGCATGGAACAGGGTTGCGGCAGACGGAGTATGGCTCAGCATCGACGTTACATGGGACGATCCCGTCTATACGCTGAACGGAGTGCGCACAGACAGGGTTTCACGCGACTATTACCTGATCCCCGAAGCAAGAATGAATGCGGATCATTTCCCTGTTTCATACCATGATTTCTATTAACGCAGGCAATGCACTTTTAATAAAATAATTAAAGGAGCTGAAAATATGATTTACAAATGTAAAAACTGTGGCGGCGATATGGTGTTCGAGCCTTCGATCGGCAAGATGAAGTGCCCGTTCTGCGATTCCACCGAGTGCGAGGAAGCAAGCACCGGTTCCGAGATCAAGGACGGCGACGTTGCGACCGAGGAAACTGCTCAGGAGCTCGGATATTCCGCAGCCGGAAATCTACTGTGCCCCAATTGCGGATGTGAGATCGAGCTCGGCAAGTTCACATCTGCGCTCAGATGTCCTGCCTGCGATTCGAACATCATCGTCGATTCCAGGATGAAGGGAGAGTACAGGCCGGAATTCATGACTCCCTTCAAGATAGATGAGAAGAAAGCCAAGGATATGATCAGGCAGAAATTTGCTTCGATGAAATTCGCTCCCAGGGACCTTGTCAGCGAAGCAAGGCTCAAGAAGATCCAGGGCTGGTATATGCCCACCTGGTTCTATGATATGGATACTACACTTGACTATTTTGCGACCGGTATCCAGGAGAAAAAGGAAACAAAGGGAAATACGGAATATACCCATATAGATTCATACGATGTAAACCGAGTCATCGATGCGAAGTTTAACAAGCTCCCCGTAGATGCTGCGGATGACCTTCCCGATCAGATGATGGATCTGCTCGCTCCATTTGATACCAAGGATTCAATGCCATACGATTCCAGATATATGTCCGGCTTCTATTCGGAGCAGTATAATCAGTCTGCCGATCAGCTTCGCGTAAGAGCGGAGCAGCAGGTTGAGCATTTCGGAAGAAGCATGTGTCAGGAGGAGGCTCAGAGCGGAGCTCACGGCAGGTACAACAGGACCGAGAATGAGAACCTCAAGGTCCGGTACAATGATGTAAGCACTCATTACGGCCTTATGCCCGTATGGAAGTATGATTATTCATACAAGGATCAGCCTTATCCCTTCTATATTAACGGTCAGACCGGTAAGATCGTCGGAACCGCTCCGGTTGACCCGAAGAGAGTATGGTCATTCGCTGCCATTGTCGGTGCTGTCATCATTGCGGTCGGAATCCTTCTGTCCTTCCTGATGGATTTCAGCTTCTTCCTTCCCATCGTTGCAGGTATCATCATCGGACTTATCGTGGGCTTCGTGAACATGAATCCCGCAGCGGGCAAAGTGACCGTCAATTCCGCAACATACGTCTCTCCCGGTGATAAGCAGATCAAGCTTTCCACCGATGTATATAGGGGAAGAGAGACCAAAACGCGTCAGCTGAACAGTAATTGATAAATAACCGTTGACAAATCCGCGCAAAGTGGGTATATTAGCAAAGTGTGTGATGTTTTAGCGTGCGTGTCTCGCTTTGAATGCATCCCGTCAATGCATTAGGCTAAAGTCACCGGCACTGTAATAACTTGTATTGAATATTTTTGGAGGTGTTACTTTGGCTAACATTAAGTCTGCTAAGAAGAGAGTACTTGTTGATCGCAGGAACGAAGAGAGAAATAAGGCTATCCGTTCATCTGCAAAGACCGCGATCAAGAAGGTTTATTCTGCAGTAGAAGGCGGAGACAAGAGCGCAGCTGAAGCTGAGCTCAGGGAAGCTACCAAGACTCTTGAGATGGCTGCTACCAAGGGCGTATATCACAAGAACAACGTAGCTAACAAG
>JAILOC010000071.1 GCA_024691045.1 Lachnospiraceae bacterium
TCTTCCGGTGAAGATCTTCGTAGCCGATAATTCCGGATACAGTATGATCTGGCATTCCCAGAGCGGGAATTTCAAGGGGCATCTGACCGGATGTACCGAAGAATCCGGCCTTACTCTGCCGAATATGAAGGATGTGGCGGAGGCCTTCGGTATCAAGGGTATGGAGATTGCCGAGGAATCAGAGCTAATTGAGAAGGTAAAAGAAGTCCTTGATCATGACGGCCCTGTTGTTTGCAGGGTAAAAACTGATATAATGCAGAAGGTACTACCTAAACAGAGCAATTTCATGAATGAAAAGGGTCAGATGGAGAGCAGGCCTCTTGAGGACATGACACCGCTTCTTGATCGTGATGAATTGCGTGATTGTATGGAATGGGGAGAGATTTAAATGAAAGTAGTATTGCTTGCAGGCGGTTTTGGCAGGAGAATATCCGAGGAAAGTGCCAATGTGCCCAAGCCTCTTATTGAAATAGGCGGAAAACCGATCCTTTGGCATATCATGAAGTGCTATGCTTATTACGGATTTGATGAATTTATTATATGTACGGGATATAAACAGCAGGCATTTAAACAGTGGTTTTCGGATTATTTCCTGAACAGCAGTGATGTGACATTTGATTACAGAAATGGTGATGAAACCACAACGATCCATGAATGCCATGCTGAGCCTTGGAAGGTCACGGTTGTTGATACCGGACTTAATACCATGACCGGCGGCAGGATCAAGAGGATTCAGAAGTATGTAGGAAACGAACCTTTCCTGATGACCTACGGTGACGGTGTCTGCGACGTAGATATTAACGAACTCGTCAAATTCCATAAGAGCCACGGGAAGATTGCGACTCTTACCGCAGTTCTTCAGGATCAGTCCAAGGGCGTGCTTGATATCGGAGGAGACAATGCCGTTAAATCCTTCCGTGAGAAGAAGATCAGCGACAGCTCGCCCATAAATGCCGGATTTATGGTATTGAATTCCGAAATCTTTAACTATATCGATGGGGATGATACAATATTTGAAAGAGATCCTCTGGAGAAGCTTGCAGACGATGGCCAGCTGATGTCATATATGCACAGAGGATTCTGGCAATGTATGGATAACCTGCGTGAGAAGGAGCAGCTTGAAAAGCTTCTTGAATCAGATAGCGCTCCCTGGAAGAAGTGGGAGGGTTAAGACGCGCTCAGATGAACTTCGATCCTTCGTTTTATAAAGGCAAAAAGGTTTTGATAACCGGACATACGGGATTCAAGGGATCCTGGATGTCCGCTTTGCTTGTTAATGCGGGCGCCGAGGTGATCGGGTATTCGCTTGATGAGAGCGAATTATTCGGCTTGAGCGGAGTCAGGTATCAGATCACACATATCGTAGGTGACATACGCGATCTTGCACATCTTAAGTCTGTTTTTGACGAATTTAAACCTGAGATCGTTATTCATATGGCTGCCCAGTCGCTTGTCAGACTCAGCTATGAAGAGCCCGTCCTTACATTCGACACCAATGTTATGGGTACGGTTAATATTCTCGAATGTGTCCGCCTGCACTCATACGTAAGATCTTTTCTTAATGTCACGACCGACAAGGTTTATGAGAACAAAGAAATAGAGCGGGGCTATACGGAAGATGAACCGTTGGACGGATTTGACCCTTATTCCAATTCTAAATCCTGTTCGGAACTTGTAACCCACAGCTATAAGAAGAGCTTTTTTTCATCAGGTTCTGTTGCTATATCTACCGCAAGGGCCGGCAATGTCATAGGCGGCGGTGATTTTGCCAGAGACAGGATAATTCCGGATTGTGTCAGGGCTGCGGTTAACGGAGAGGATATAATTGTCCGAAATCCTTATTCGATCAGACCTTATCAGCATGTACTCGAGCCGGTATGCGCATATCTTATGATAGTGGCTAAGCAATATGAAGATATCTCTTTTTCGGGATACTATAATGTGGGTCCTGATGATAAAGACTGTGTCAAAACCGGTGAACTTGCTGATCTGTTCGTGAAGCATTGGGGCGATGGCCTAAAGTGGATCGACAGATATGACGGCGGTCCTCACGAGGCGACATTTCTCAAGCTTGACTGTACCAAGCTTAAAAAGACATTCGGATGGGC
>JAILOC010000087.1 GCA_024691045.1 Lachnospiraceae bacterium
GTCTCCTTCGTGTACGGGTTCTGACTTTATCGGAGTGGCGGGATTCGAACTCGCGACCTCCGCCTCCCTAAGACGGCGCTCTAACCAAGCTGAGCCACACCCCGTTTTTCAACAGCTTGATAATAATATCATAGCAAACCGGTAAATGCAACATTTATTTTTTCTTTTCCGAGGAACCGTCAGATTCCTTGAAAAATCGCGGTTTTAGCACTAATACGGTATCACCCTGCTCTCTTCCGGTTCATCATCCCTGAGTCCCAGTTCTATGGCCAGGTAATCATATTTGTAGAATTCATCCCCGTAATAATTGTTGAACCACATATCCATCATCTGCTTGTATCTGGCACATCCGTCCCTCCAGCCCTGATCTACGGAAGGCCTTCCTTTTACGACGCGGACAACCTTCGCATCCGGATACGTTGCTTCGAGAAGATCGAAATCCTCGGATGAAACGGAGGTGCTCTCGAGCCATACTCTCTCCATCATGGGAGAATTAAGAAGCGGCGTGATGTCAGAAAGCCTTCTGTTATAACTGATATTGACATCCACCAGTTCATGCAGTTCACCGAGAGGTGACAGATCCGTGATGTTGTTAACGAACAGTTCAAGGTAGTGCAGATGCTTGCACTTCGCCAGAGGTGAAAGATCATTGATCCAGTTGTCGGCCATGATAAGGAGCCTGAGCTCAGGCAGATAATCGCCTATAACGCTTATATCGACGATCGACTGATGACCGAGATCAAGACATCTCAGATCCGTGCAGTACTGAAGAACCTGGATATCCTTGCTCCTGAGGCGTTCATAATTGTAGTTGTATATGAGTACGGAGAAGGTGACCTGGTCGGTCCTGAGCCTCCATTTTCCCATATAAAGTCGCCATACGACATTGACATCAGGGACTTCCTTCCTGAATTCGCCGAGCGTCTCGTTATCAAGACCGCAATCACAGACAATAAGCTTTTCAAGCCCTCTTATCTGCTCAGTAAGCTCCTTCAGAGTCTCAAGATCGTCCACAGAAAATCTCCTGCGTGACAGATCAATCTCGGTCACTTCGGAGGAATCATATACTTCATCACCGAATTCTACATCCCATCCGAAATTTACCTTCGGATATCTTCTCGCATATTCAAGTCTTTCATCCCAGGTCAGGTCATGTCCGTGGAGATTAACCGACTTAAGATCCGGGAAAAGACTCAGCTTGTCCCGGAGAGATCCGTCTATCGTTGCCCAGGTAAGGTCAATGCTCTCAGCATTGGCCGGAGCATCCACCCCGCCTATCGTATATATCTCGACCACGCGGAATTCAACACCGGGGAATCTGTCCGTCAATGTAAGCTTATCGGCAGCTGTGATATAGTTTTCACCGAAAGTAACGCTTTCAAGCGCCGGAAGAAATGCAAGCTTTGAGATAAGAGTACCAAGATCCGTATATCCGTGGTCTGTCAGATTAACCTCGGTCGCATCTGCGGGATAATCCGTTCCCTCTATATTGACCCAGGTATCGTATCTGAAATCCACGTTCGGAAAAGCCGTCTTCAGCTCAGGAACATCCTCGGCATACATCACAAAAGATCCGGTATCTACGCTCTTTAAATGGGGAAATCTTCTCAGTCCGCTTTCAAGAGACCTGAAATCCGTTATTTCGCTTCCCTCAAAGCGGATATTCTCCATATAGATATCGCAGGGATGGCCGAACAGTTCAAAACGGGTATGTAAAAGATAGGCATACGCTCCTTCAGCCATGAGCAATACCAATCCGGTAACTATCAAAAAGGTTGCCGCAAACTTTTTTACGCTTTTCATAGCGTTAATATCCTTTGTTATTTATTCTTTCGACAAACAGTTATTATATCACAACAGACCCGATATCAAAATATGGGAATTAGTTACTTAAACGTTGAGCAATACCCTTAAAATGGAGTATAATCGTTGTATCTATGGAAGATGACAGACTGAAAAAAAGAATAATAACTGTCGGCGGTCTTCTGCTCATCACCGTGATAGTCGGCATAGTCTATGCGGCCTCATATCACACGGAAAAAGATCCCGAGTATTCGCTCAATTCCAACTGGGCATATTTTGCCGAAGGCGATGATATGGCCGCGGATCTCTTTCTCATCGCTCCCACCGTTGATACCAAAGATGAATACAATATGTCTCTCTCCGACACTGCTACCATGAGGAATTTTGTCGGAGCTCTTAATATGCAGCGCGGCATCTATGATGAGTGTACCAGGATGTATGCTCCCTTCTACAGGCAGGCATCCATGCAGGTTTACAGGCTTCCCGAGGAAGAAAGGGAGGAATACCTTGCGACGGCATACAGTGATGTATCAAGAGCCTTCAAATGGTATCTGGATAACGAAAACAAAGGGCGTCCCATTATACTGGCAGGTTTTTCACAGGGCGCGGATATGTGCTACAGACTGTTAAAAGAATACTTCGGTGACGAGGAGCTCCGTTCGAGGCTGGTTGCGGTATATGCGATCGGATGGCCCATGACCGAAGAGGATGTAAGAGATTATCCTCAGATCGTACCGGCCGAAATGGATAACGATACCGGAGTTGTCGTAAGCTTTGATTGCGAAGATGCGGCAGTTGAAGGAACATTCATTTACCCTTCCGGCATTCATGCCGTCTCGATCAATCCCCTCAACTGGAGAACCGATCCAACACCCGCTTACAAAGAAGAAAACAAGGGAGCGTGCTTTACCGACCGTTCCGGAAATATCACAAACGAGATACCGGCGCTCTGCGGATGCTACCTGGATACGGAGCGCGGCGTACTCAAGATAACGGATGTCTCACCTTCGGATTACCCCTCTTCAATAACAGGTCTTCCGTACGGAGCTTATCATGTTTACGACTATCAGTTTTTCTACAGGAATCTGCAGGAGAACGTAAAGCTCAGGACCGATGCATTCATCAATGCCGAAGCTTACGATCCCGATGCTTTTGAACCTGCAGCCTGAGTGCTAAATCTTCAAAATGTCCGATTATGAAAAATCATTTCATCGTGATGCGAACGTCCGCTCCACGATCTACTGTCTTCGATCATCACTGTCGTAATAAGCATCTCCAGCGTCATTCCGAAGCGGCCAAATCCGAAAAGCTCATGATTGCTTCCGTGACCGACGAACTGACCGGAATACCCAATGTAAAGGGCTTTACCGACAAGGCATTCGAACAGCTCAAGACAATAAACAAAGACAACCTCGTCTATCTATTCATCAATATCGAAAACTTCAAGCTCTACAACGACTAACTCGGATTCATGAAGGGTAACGAACTTCTCATAAATCTCGCAAGCTTCTGGATTCCATAAGCAAGGACACCCCTGACGAGCTTTACCTTACACTCAAAGTCGGTGCATACCGTCCGAAGGGCAATCTGGAGGATCTGGTAAAGCGTTACAACATTCCGAGAGAATATCTCCATGTTGAGATCACGGAGAGTGCACTTACGGATGATACCATCGGACTTAATAAATCAATGGATATCCTCCACGAAAAAGGCTACAGCCTGTGGCTCGACGATTTCGGATCCGGATATTCTTCTCTAAATGTACTCAAGGATTTCAAATTCGATGTGCTCAAGATAGATATGGTATTCCTCAAGAATTTCGGAGATCCCGAATACGAGAAAAATACCGAGAATTCCAAGAAGATCATCTGTACGATTATAGATCTTGCCGATAATCTCGGAATGAAGACCCTGACAGAGGGTGTAAAGAATGAAGCATGCGCTGATTTCCTTACAAAGATCGGCTGTGACAGGCTGCAGGGCTACTATTACAGCAAGCCGGTACCCATCGATGATATCTACAAAATGATCGCCGAAGGCAAATTCGAGATTTCTGATGTGATCGAATGATCATGATGATATAAGAAAACAGGGGGACGGCTTACGCTGTTTTGATGAATCTTTCAAAACAGCGTAAGCCGTCCCCCTGTTTTCTGATTTTTTAATCTTCAAGAACCTGTCTGAGCGAGCTTTCGACATTATCTGCCATATCCTTCATAAGACTGATGGAAACGGCTGTTTCTTCGGCGGATGCAACAAGGCTTGCTGCCCTTCCGTTTACGCTCTGTACGATCTCGGTGAGCTTCTCGGCTTCTTCGATAAGGTGCTCGATGGTTTCCTTGACATCCTTGTTATTGGCATTACTGTCGTCGGCGGTAGTCTTGGAGTCCTCGGCAAGCTTCTTGATCTCGTCGGCAACTACCGCAAAGCCCCTTCCGGCTTCACCGGCACGTGCAGCCTCGATGGATGCGTTGAGCGCGAGGAGGTTCGTCTGAGATGCGATTCCGATGACCGCCAGATTGTTGGATTCGAGTCTGTTCAGGTAGGATTCGATCCTTGCAAGAACCTCTCTGAGTTCATTTGCAAATTCATTTACCTGACCCATTTCCTTGGAGATGCCTTCGGTCTGGTGGGCATTCTCGTTACTGGTCTCCTCGATCTGTCCGATCGTATTTCTCATAGTATCGAAATCGGAACCGATCTCGTCTGCGATGGAGAGCTTCTTGTCACGCATCGCATCCTGTGTTCTTGTGATCTCTTCCGAAAGCTCGACTGCTTTATCCTTCTCTTCGTATGCACGGTCCTTGATGAAATGCACGCAGTTATGAATATGATTGAATCCGTTGTAAATAGCGACCGCCATTTCCTGGCAGGATTCGTATCCGCAGCATCCGCAGTCTATGGAGCGCTTCTCGGGCGTATCCTTCTTGAGCTGTCTGAAGATATCATCAAGCTCCTTCGCACTCGGTGTCTTAAACTTACACTGGGCACTTCTGTCGGTGTATTTTCTGAGGAAATCATTAAGGTTAAGATCCGCAAACTGCTTATTGAGTGCGGCAAGTCTCTTTTCGGGTGTGAGTTCCCTTCCCCATGCGGACTTTTTGGAATTGTTCTTGCTGTCCGCCTTGATCTTCTGGATGGCCATAAAGACATCTTCTCTCATGTCATCGCGTGCTTCCGTACCTGTTCCGTAGAGACATCCGTTGGTACAGTTGAGTGCATCGACAAAGAGGTAGGAGGATCTTCCGCACTTGAGGAGCTCCTTGTTGTGCTGGAGGTACTCATACATATGGTGCTCGCCTTCCATCTGTCTTACAAGGGCATCTTCTCCGAGAAGCCAGTATACGTTCTCTTTTAATCCGCCGGGCATGGGATAGATGGATCCTAGACCGTATTCGATCTCATCCTTGTAGGGTACAGCGCCGCTTACGGGATTCTTCTTCAGGTATTCAACAAGACGCTTGAAGGTAAGGTTATACGAGATATATCCCTTATTGTTGGGATCGTCTATCTCATTCTTTTTCGCAATGCAGGGGCTGATGAATGCAAGCTTGTCGCTGACATGCATATACTTGTTCAGATAGATCGCGGAGCACATCATGGGCGACTGAACAGGCATGAGCTTCGGAATCAGTTCGGGAGTATAGCGCTCGATGAAGCCCACGACCGCAGGGCATGGCTGTGAGATACCGCCGAAGAATTTATTCTCGGTTATGTATTTGATATATCCCCATGTGCAGATGTCCGCACCGAAGGAAACACTGATGAATCTGTTGACACCGAGCTTTTTGAGCATTCCGAGATACTTCTCATACTCTCTCGGGTAATTGGCAAGGAATGCGGGAGCGACGAGCACGGAGATCTTAACGCCCTTTTTAAGATCATCAAAGAATCTCTCGACATCATCTATATATTCCCTCGCACCATGCTCACAGGCATCAAGGCAGGCCCCGCAGGCAATACACTTATCGGGATCTACATCGATGACATTTCCCCTGCCTCGTTCGGTAGCGACATTGGCTCCCATACTGCTGCAGGCTCTTATACACTTGTTACAGCCGATACATTTGTCGTTAGTCGAAACAAGTCCCATAATTACCTCCCAAAAACCCACTCACAAGATATGTTTTATCTCTATGCAAAGGAAGCCTTGCAATCCGTACGATCACAAGGTTTCCGGAAAAGCGACTGACGGGAGTCGGACCCGCCTCCTCAGCTTGGGAAGCTGATGTACTACCGATATACTACAGTCGCATACGACTATTTGATTCACAACAATTTATTATAGACTATTTCAGGTATAATTCCAATACAGACTCCGATAATGAGCTATTTTGCCTCAAATACCTTCTTTGCGAGTTCAGGATCCATATGTCCGTGGCGGTTCATGGAGAACCCGTCCATGGGATATTCCTTAAGATTATCAAGTATCCTGCGGTCATCAGCCCTGGCAAGCAGATTATTTCTGGCCTTGGTTATCTCTGCCTCCGTTGCATGCTTGGAAGGCCCGCCTACACATCCTCCGGGGCATACCATACCCTCTATGAAGTCCTCCTCGAGTCTTCCGGCCTTCAGCATAAGAAGAGCCTTGCGGCATTCTTCTCCGCCGGCTGCCTTAAGAAGCTTTATATCCGAGGTGTCCTCCCCTCTTTCCCTCATGCATTCGAGAACGGCACCGGCAACGCCTCCGCTGGATGCGAATTTCTTTCCGAATGAAGATGCAAGCTGGTAGCTTCCTTCCACATGTTCAAGTGTGGCATCCCTGGATCTTAAGAGTGCTCTGAGTTCACCGAATGTGATAACATAATCCGCATTGTCCGGTATGCGCTCTTCCCTGGCTTCAGCCTTCTTGGCAATGCAGGGTCCGATAAATACGGTGGTGCATCCGGGATGAGTGAGCTTAAGATATCTCGAGATCGCGCACATAGGTGAAACGGTCGTTGATTTATTGTCACGGTACTGGTCGGGGAAATGCTTGCGGAGCATATTTATGAATGCGGGACAGCAGGATGTGGTCATCTTCCTGCCCTCTTTTCTCGCCTCACTCCATTCAAGTGACTCGAATGCAGCGGTCATATCGCCGCCGAGTCCTACCTCGACCATATCGGAAAAACCGAGTCTGATAAGTGCCGCCCTTATGGAAGCCATATCGATCCCTTCACCGAACTGACCCTCAATGGCGGGTGCGACCATTGCGATAACTTCTTTTCCGGCAAGGATATCATTGATAACGGGAACAAGGTACGTCTTGGAACCGATCGCACCAAAGGGGCAGCTGTGTATGCAGTGTCCGCAGTTGATGCACTTGGATTCATCTATCTTGCAGATGCCGTACTCATCGTAGGTTATCGCACCTACCGGACACGCCTTTTTACAGGGGCGCTCTAAATGCACGATGGCACCGTAGGGGCAGGCCTTCGCACACATTCCGCATTCCTTGCACCCCGCGGGATCGATATGCATACGCACATCACCGGGGCTTATCGCTCCGAATTTACACGAATTGATACATGCTTTTCCGAGGCAGAACCTGCAGTTGTCCGTGACAGAATATGCGGACAGCGGACATTCGTCGCACGCGGCATGGATGACCTGGACATAGTTATCCGATCCGATGTTATCGGATGTATCAAGCCCGCAGGCAAGGCGGATCCTTTCACGAACGATCTCACGCTCTTTGTATATGCAGCATCTGAAGAGAGGCTTCGGACCGGGGATTATCTTTTCCACCAGTGCAGCCTTGGTATCTTCATTAAGGTTTGAAGCCCATGCAAGCCTGCAGACCTCTTCCATTATCGAGTGCTTAAAACGTACTATGCCTTCGTCGTTGGTTACCATGCCATCCTCACAAACGCCATATGCGGCGTGTTATTTGATCGAATTGAGTTCGAGAACTTCAAAGCCTTCGGCCTTACCCTTAAGCTTAATTGTATCTCCGAGTGATGTATATGTTATGCGGCCTTCAAGTGCATCCGCAACGCTCCTGCTGATGTAGACCTTGCCTCCGGGTGCATTTGCTTCGAGTCTTGCCGCGGTGTTGACGGTATCGCCTATCGCGGTATAGTCCATATGCTTTTCAGCACCCATATTTCCCACGACGGCGGGACCGTAGTTGACACCGACACCGACTCTGAGTTCTTCACCGATCTCGGCCTTGAGCTCTTCCGAAACCTTCGCACAACCCTCGACTATTCCCATCGCGGTCTTAACCGCATTCATTACCGGATCCTCCTGGGGAAGAGGAGCGCCCCAGAACGCCATCATCGCATCGCCGACAAACTTATCCAGTGTTCCTCCGGTAGCCTCAACACATCCGCTCGCCATGGTCAGATATTTATTGAGGATGAATACGACCTTCTCGGGATCGAGTCTTTCGGACATTGTGGTGAAGCCTCTTACATCAACGAAAAGAACCGCGATGTCGACAGTCTTTCCTCCGAGTGAAAGCGCCTCTGTTCCGTCCTTTAATATCTCGCGAACGATCTCGGGTGCAACATATCTTTCGAAGGTCCTGGTGACTCGTCTCTTTTCAAGCGTAGACTTCACATAATGGATCACTATCGAAGCTATATAGAAAACAAGTATTCCCGTGGGAAGCCACAAAGGATGGAGCACATGTCCAACTCCTCCGATCTTCACGTTAAAGAGAACATATCCGGCTGCGATGCTCAGAGCGATCGAGGCAAGAGCGATCACCGATGAAAGCTTGATACCCACCTTCTGGAAAAGAAGGAAAAGGAGGAAGCAGACGATGAATAAAACAAGCGCCTGAGGGAGTCTGCTTACTTCCTTTTTGTAATTGGATTCAAGTATCATCTGTACGACATTGGCCTGATACTCAACACCGTACATAAGCTTAGAACGCTCTATTGTAGTGAAATATTCATCCTGAAGTCCCTTTGCATACGGACCGATGAATACGACCTTGCCCGCATACTTCCGGGGATCGATGCGGCCGTTCATCAGGTCCGAAAAAGAATAACCGTCATAATATCCCCTGGGCTTGGCAGAATACGTTACATAGTAATTGCCCCTGGAGCTTGCGGGCGGCATCTGCACTTCAAAGCCTTTATACTCACCATAGATCCTTGCGGTTTCATAAGCCATCGAATAAACGGTCCTGCCTTCCGGCTTAACATATAAAAGCGCATGACGGAGTATTCCGTCGGTATCGTACATCGCATTTATATGACCCTGGGTTGTTGCATCCCTAAGGGCATCGAAAGGCTCTTCATATGTCAGAACGGCATCTGTGGCAAAATACGTCCTGCCCTCTTCCGTTACAACCTTTGGGCCTATGGTGGCAAAGGATGCGGTCACGACATTTCCGAGCTGCTCTGCGGCATTTGCAAGCCTTTCATCGGCTTCCGGCGTCGACTCTTCAATGTAAAGAGTATCGATAGCAACGACTGCGGGCTTCATTTCCGGGTCTTCCGCAAGTTTTTCGAGAGCCGCCGCCATATATGTACGGTCCCATGTATTGTAGGGACCCAGTTCCTCAAGAGAAGCATCGTCAATGCCAATGACTATGATCTCCCCGTCAAGTGCCTTATCGCTCTGGAACCACGAATCCTGAGCCCAGAGATCCACTCTGTCGAGCACCCCGCCCGCCGCGATGAGAAGTGTCACCGCAAGCGAAGCGAGAAGCGAAATAATGATAGGATTGGAAAAGAATTTTTTCATACGCTGATAACCGATAACAGGTCGTTAGTTTATAGGTTACGACTGAGGCATAGGCTGTCCGCAGTGCTCACACGCCATCTCATCCCAGGCGGGATTATTTACAACAACAACCCATTGCTGATATTTTCCATCCCAGGTCTTACTCGTGTCAGCATCATGATGAATCAGCACATAATGGTGCTCGCCCAAAGGACCTTCCGCCCCACATACAGAACAGATCGTATGATGCTGGCAATCGCCTCCCTGGAAATCGTGCACACCGGTCGCGGGTATCTCTTCCGTATATGTGTCACCGCATACGGAACATGTATAAGTCATAACTCCGGGCAGTACGCAGTTGGGCTCAATTGTCACAACGGATGTATAACTGTGGTTGCCTGTCGCCTTGATCACTTCGGTATAGGTATCACCGCATTCACAGGTATATGTTCTCTCTCCATCCTTTGCACAGGTGGCAGGCTTGGTCACTTTAGAGGTATATACATGCTCATGTTCAGGTTCCGCGGGTTCGGGCTGAGGTTCAGGTTTGGGTTCAGGTTCGGGCTCAGCTACGACAGGCTCTTCCTCTTCCAGTCCGAGGATCCAGTTCTTATCCCATCCGGTCGCATCACATACTCTGTCAAGAAGCACCGTATCATCTCTCAAAATATCAAGTACAAATTCCGGCAGGTCACGCTCGGTTATATCCTCCACATAGAACATGATACTGTCTTCGGTTCTGTCATTATACAGATAGACCGTGACTCTCTGACCGGGCTCCAGATCGATTTCCTTAACCTCACCGGTCACGGGATTGGTACCGACGATGTGTACATGACCATCGGTAAGAATAAAGCTTTCGAAGCCGTCTATGCAGCTCACCCATCCGGAAGTTCCGCGGATGCCGACGATCATCGTCGATGTAGATATATCGAAATTCTCATCGGCGGCAAGAGGCTTTTGTACATCGAAATATAAAGAACCGCTCTTAAGATTAAGATTGAGATTCTTTCCGCTTTGGGAAAAGTCTGCGCTGGACAATTCATCAATGGTAACGACTTTGGTCTCATCAAGGCTTATCGATACAAGGCTCTGTGTTGATGTATCTATTTCATCTCCGCTCTTCAGTCTCAGATTGTCCCTTATGGTCTGAAGAATGCCTTCATCCTTCAGACTGACTTCTCCCTCATAGCGGATGACTCTCATGGTCGTAGCGCTGATGGCATTCTTACGCATCAGAAGTCCGACAACGACTCCGATGATCAGTACAAGTAACGCAGCTATGATAATGATGATCTTCTTTTTTGACATCTTAAGTTTATTATCCCCCTATATCTTATTTCTCAATCATCAGGATGCTTTCCGCAGACTGTGCAGACGGTTTCATCCCATGCGGGATGGATAACCTGAGTTACGTAAACAGGCTGCTGCGTTGGACTATATCCGGCAAACACTTGAGTAGTCTCCTCATCATGATGCATTACCATATAATTATGGTCACCCAGAGGGCCTTCTGCTCCGCACACGCTGCAAACACTCGCATGCCGGCAATCACCGCCCTGATAATCATGCTCACCTGTTGCAGGGATCGCTTCGGTATAGGTATCACCACATACCGAGCATGTATATGTCATGACTCCGGGAAGTACGCAGTTAGGTTCAACAGTCACAACGGAATTGTAATTATGTTTGCCTGTTGCCTTGATCGCCTCCGTATAGGTGTCACCGCATTCACAGGTATATGTCATCTCACCATCCTTTGCACAGGTGGCAGGCCTGGTCACTTCGGACGAATATACATGTTCATGTTCCGGTTCAGCAGGCTCGGGTTCAGGCTCAGGTTCCGGCTCAGGTTCGGGCTCGGGTTCGGTGACTATGACCGGTTCTTCTTCCTCTATTCCGAGTATCCAGTTCTTGTCCCATCCCGTTGCGTCACATACCCTGTCAAGAAGCGGCATGTCGCTTCTCAGAACACCGAGAACGAATTCGGGAAGTTCATGCTCGGTTATATCCTCAACTGTGAACATGATGCTGTCTTCGGTCCTGTCGTTATACAGATACACCGTAACCCTCTGTCCGGGATTCACATCGATCTCTTTAACCTCTCCGGTCACGGGATTTGTTCCGATGATATGCACATGACCGTCTCCGAGGATAAGGCCTTCAACGCCGTTTGCACAGCTTACCCATCCGGAAGTTCCGCGGATGCCGACGATCATCGTCGATGTAGATATATCGAAATTCTCATCGGCGGCAAGAGGCTTTTGTACATCGAAATACAATGATCCGCTCCTGAGATCCAGATTGAGGCTTTTACCGTTCTGGCTGAACTCAACATTTGAGAGCTCATCAACTGTTACAACCTTGGTTTCATCGAGACTTATCGATACAAGGCTTTCTGCCGAGGTATCGATCTCATTTCCGCTCTTCAGCCTCAGATTGTCCCTTATGGTCTGAAGAATGCCTTCATCCTTCAGACTGACTTCTCCCTCATAGCGGATGACTCTCATGGTTGTGGCGCTGATGACATTCTTACGCATCAGCATTCCGATGACTATTCCGATGATCAAAACTAAGATCACGGCTATTATGATGATCGTCTTTTTATTCGCTTTCACTGTAATTCCCCCTAGTTATATGATTTTGCAGTCCGCATCCGATCAGAGTTCTTTTTCCCAGGCTCCGCTCTCGATGAATTCATTGAGAAGGCGTCCGTCTATCTGTCCGTCATCCCTCATGCTGCGAAGGATCTCAAATGCTTTTTCGGGCGGCATGGGAGGCTTGTAAGGCCTGTCTTCCGCCGTCAGAGCATCATATACATCAATGATCGTAAGAAGTCTCGACTGGTTCGGAAGCATTTCCGCATCAAGACCGTTCGGATATCCCTTCCCGTTCAGGAATTCATGGTGTGATCCCGACCAGAATGGCACCTCCCTGTAGATGCCTTTGAAGTGCATCTTGTCCAGCATTCTCTTCGTATATACAACGTGGCTCTGGACCTGCTTTCTCTCCGAATCGGTGAGTGTTCCTTTTCTTACGGTTATGGCTTCGAGCTCTTTTTCATCCAGAAGAGGGATCTCTTCACCGTCGGCATTTTTGATCATGATATCCGCAAAGCCCTTAAGCTGCTCAATCCTATCATCGGGAAGAAAGCCCGCGGTGTTTGCTTTCAGTATCACTTCATATGCATTCTTTATCGCATCGATCCTGGAGCTGCAATCGGATACCCTTTCGGGATATTCGAGCATCTCAACCTTCTCCATAAGACACGCGATATCGACCTTGCTCTTGATGACGGGGGCCAGAGCGCCCAGTCTGTCCGGTTTATCCAGCACTTCAAGGGGAACGATCAGCTTTCCTATATCGTGCAGCCAGATGCTCATAAGATATGCATCCTTCTGATCTTCCGTAAAGGTCCATTCATTACCGGTTTCTTTTAACCAGCCTATGAATCTCTCTGCATACCTGACCATGCTTCTGGTGTGGTTGGCATTGTATGCGCTTCTTGCATCTATCGCATCTACCATGACCTCGACAAAGGAATGCAGTGTGTCCGTAACCTCCTGTGCGAGCTGATGGTTGTTAAGGCTCACCGCGGCAAGGGATGCGAGTGCGGAAATCAGCTCTTCATACGCCGGATCAAAGGGAATGGTATTGCCGTTCTCATCCTGTGCATTGATCAGCTGCAGGACTCCGATTATATCGTCCTTGTCGTCATCCATCGGAATAACGAGCATGGAGCCCGTACGGTAATGGGTTATCGCATCATACTTCTGTGCACCGGAAAAATCATACTCGGTCGACTCATATACATCTGCTATATTGATCCTCTTTTTATCAAGTGCCGCACAGGCACATACATTCTTTCTTCCGAGGGGCACGGGAGGAAGGCTCTTGCCCTTGTTCTGTTCCTCCAGGCTTGTTCCGAGTGACTTGGTAAGTACCGTGTGGAAGTTCAGATGATCCTCTTCCAGGATATAAACGGTACCCGCATCGCAGTGGCAGATATCCATCGCTTCGAGAAGTATCTTCTGCATGAGCAGGTCAAAATCCTTTTCCGCCGAAAGATCCAGTGCAATGCGTATCATACGGTCGAGTGAGTAGCCCGTTTCACCTATGCTGTTTCCGATCGTGTTTCTGCTCAAAGAAAGATCACCTCACCTTTTCTCGCAAAAGAGACTGTTGCACTCTTTACGGGGCGCTCCATTTCGCGAAGGAATTCATCACTATGTCTCGGGTCGTGATGGACAAACCTGATGTTTTTCGCACCGGACTTTTCCATGATCATCATTCCCTGTGAGACAGTCGAATGACCGAATCCCCTTCTTGCGATAAATTCATCATCGGTGTACTGGGCGTCAAATAAAAGAAGGTCGCAGTCACGTGAAAAATCTATAAGTTCAAATACCCTGTCTTCTTCGAATTCATAATCTGTGGCGTAGACGACCGATCTTCCGTCCGCCTCGAGTCTGTAAACAAGCGACCCGCCCGGATGAACTGAAGGGATCCCTGTTACGGTAAACGGACCGATATTAATCGGAAACACAATATCATGAAAGGAAATATCGGAAGGATAATCCTTCAATCCGCAGGGCCAGAAAGGATTTTTATATACTTCTTCAAGCTGTTCAAAAGTGCCGAGATTGCCGTGCTTTCCGGCATAGATATCGATTTTTCTTCCTCTTTGGGAAATATAGGGAAAGAAAGGAAATCCAAGGATATGATCCAGATGGGGATGGGTCAGAAGAATCGAGATAGCTTTATTACCGATGTCGGGAGTTCCCGTAATTCCGGTTCCGGCATCAAGATATATTGCCTGATCATCGCTTTCCACAAGCACACATGATGTACCGCCCCCGAATTCAAGCATATCCTTTCCTTCGGTAGGTATGGATCCTCTTGCGCCCAGAATGGTAACCTTCATATAAGCCCCTCACGAGATATATTCACAAAGTTATGTAAATTATAACACAAAAAGCCCTTAATGAGCCGTATATTAAAGAAAAGAAGACCTTTTTATATCAGCCTGAAAGGTTTATGATAAATGAAGTTTTAACAACAGTCAGGGAGAAGAAAAATGGCAGTTCTGGATTCACTGAAACCTGAAAATGTATTCAGGCATTTTGAAGAGATAACCCGTATACCTCACGGCTCATACAACCTTGAAGGCATAAGGGACTATCTCATCGCCTTCGCGAAAAAGAATAACCTGGAATTCGCAGCTGATTCGTCCGGAAACATCATCATTAAAAAGCCCGCATTTCCGGGATATGAGGAACTTCCCGGTGTGATCCTTCAGGGACATATGGATATGGTCGCCGTCTGCGAAGAAGGATCGGGCATAGATATGAAGACCACGCCTTTGGAGCTGTTTACGGATGGGGATCTTATAGGCGCTAAGCACACATCCCTCGGTGGCGACAACGGTATAGCCGTTGCCATGACCATGGCAATCCTTGAAGCTGATGACATCCCCCACCCCGCACTTGAGGTCATAATAACGGCCAACGAAGAAACCGGAATGGAGGGAGCATCGGGACTTGATATCCGGGACATAAAATTCCGCAGACTGATCAATCTCGATTCCGAGGATGAAGGCGTATTTACCGTAGGATGCGCCGGAGGAGCAAGGGTTTCATGCTTCCTTGGATCCGGTACGGATCTTCCCCCCGGGCATAAAGAATACGAAATCAGTATTACCGGGCTTTCCGGAGGGCATTCCGGACAGATGATCCATCTCGGCAGGGCTAATGCGATCAAGGTTATGGGTGAGATGCTGAGTGTGGTTCCGGACAGCGTTATCACAGACATAAAAGGAGGAAATGCCGATAACGCGATTCCCTCATGGTGCAGTGTTACCGTCTCCGTTCCCGAAAGCAGGGTCCGGGAGATTCTTGATGCGGTAACGTCGGAAGGCAATAAGCTCAGGGAATGCTATCGAGAAACGGATCCGGACTTTGAATATACGGTTGCTTCGTCAGCCGGCACCTCCGGAGCATTTTCCATGAGCACAAATAGGGCTTCTGAATTCCTGAAAGCTCTTCCAAACGGCGTGATCGCAATGAGCGGGGACATAGAAGGCCTCGTCCAGACCTCTCTCAATCTCGGCATGATCGATATTAAGGGCGGAAAGCTCCATGCCGAATTTTCAGTAAGAAGCAGCATCACTTCCGAAAGGGACGATCTCATAGAAAGCCTTAAAAAGATCACCGCCTCCTTCGGCGGCACGAACGAGGTCACGGGAGTCTATCCGGGGTGGAAATATGCTCCCGAATCCCCCTTGCGCGACAAGATGGTCAGAGTATTCAAAGAAATGTACGGCTATGCCCCCAAGGTCGAAGCTATCCATGCCGGTCTCGAATGCGGCTTCTTCATGGACAAGGCTCCCGAAATTGACGCCGTGTCAATAGGTCCCGACATGCAGGATATCCATTCTCCCGCCGAGCGCCTCTCAATCTCCTCGGCCCAAAGGACATATGATTATCTCCTCAAAGTCCTCGCGGACAAAGAATAATATACTTAACTATAAAAAGACAGCCTATACCGGCTGTCTTTTTATGTTAAGCCATATTGACTTTTAGTTAAGCAATCTCTTTCTTAGCCATCTCAGCAAGTGATGCGAATCCTGCTGCATCGTTTACTGCGAGCTCAGCGAGCATCTTTCTGTTCATGTCAACTCCTGCTTTCTTGAGACCGAACATGAACTTGCTGTATGAAAGACCATTGATACGAGCTGCTGCGTTGATTCTGGTGATCCAGAGCTTTCTGAACTCTCTCTTTCTCTCCTTACGTCCTGAGTAAGATGAGGTGAGTGCTCTCATAACGGACTGCTTAGCAACTCTGTACTGATTACTTCTTGCGCCTCTGTAGCCCTTTGCAAGCTTCAGAACGCGATTGTGCTTTTTCTTGGCGTTTAAACCACCTTTAATTCTTGCCATTTCTAATTTCCTCCAATCTAACCGTCAGCACATGTCGCTGCCGGGTGCGTCTGCCTTACAGATAGGGCAGGATCTTCTTCATATTCTTAATGTTGGTAGCGTCGGTCATTGCTGCCTTACGGAGATTTCTCTTTCTCTTGGTGCTCTTCTTGGTCAGAATATGACTCTTATAAGCCTTGTTTCTCTTAAGCTTTCCTGTGCCTGTAGCCTTGAAGCGCTTTGCTGCAGCACTGCTTGTCTTCATCTTGGGCATGTTACTTCCTCCTAATCTTGCTTTGGTGCTTCTTCTTTATTTTTTGACGGCTTTTCTTCTTTCTTTGCCGTTAAAAACATGATTATGCTCCTGCCTTCAACCTTGGCAGGCTTCTCAATGACTGCAACATCCGAAAGCTGCTCAGCGAAATCATCAAGCACATGCTTGGTGGTATTCATATGAGCCATTTCACGTCCGCGGAAACGAAGAGTAACCTTTACCTTGTCACCCTTTGCAAGGAACTTTCTTGCGGAGTTGATCTTGGTGTTTACATCATTGGTATCGATATTGGGAGAAATACGGATCTCCTTGATGTCAACCTGATGCTGCTTCTTACGTGCTTCCTTCTCCTTGCGGAGCTGCTCGTACTGATACTTGCCGTAATCGGCGATCTTGCATACGGGCGGAGTTGCGGTGGGTGCGATCTTGATCAGGTCAAGTCCCGCATCCTTAGCCATGGCGAGCGCTTCCTTTGTGGACATAACGCCGATCATATTGCCGGCTTCTCCGATGACTCTGACTTCCTTGTCTCTTATCTGTTCATTGATAAATAAGTTGTTAATACCTTCCTCATTTCTGCCGCTTCAGCGGCCTAAATTCAGTTAGCGAAAACGAAGTTTCCGCCGTGCCTATAACAAAAAAATAAGCGGCTTGCAGTTAGCCGCTTACAGTATTCGATCATAGAGTGATCGGACATCTGAACCTGTTTGGCCACGCCTGCAGGTGAGAGCGGCTGCTCTGCTTTGTTGTCCGTGTTTTCACACGCAAAATGCATATTAACACATGGATGAGACCATGTCAATACCTTAAGAAATAGTATTTCCGATATACCCTTCCACCTCTTCCCTGGGAATATTGAGGCTTATGGCAAGTTCTCCGTAGAGATAATCTCCCGCCATACGGAAATACTTCGCATCGAGCGCGGTTTCCTTACGGCCTGCGGCAAATCTCGCCTCACGTCTGTGATAGATGGTCTTCAGGAGCCTGACAAGTTCCATGGCATTATTGGAACGGATACAGTTCTTGTACTCGCCCTCGAGCTGCTTATCGTTATCGACCGTGATATCGGGAACACCGGGCATCTGCTTAACGAGCTTGTCGGCTTCCTTCTTGGTGAGCACCGCACGGAGCTTCTCGTCAGCGGATTCCATGGAAATATATACAGTGCTGCCCGGGCTGTAGACAGGCTTGAGAATATAATAATCCTCGCTGCTTGCACCCGAAATATCAAGGGGTGATATCTGATCTACCCTGCACACACCCTTATTACCGCAGACTACATAATCTCCTACGCTGAACATGACAAACTCCTTAATAATGCGGCATCCCCCCTGA
>JAILOC010000102.1 GCA_024691045.1 Lachnospiraceae bacterium
ATTCGCCACATACGAATAAAAGAGTGACCTGCTCGTATCCTTATAGAGAATGTTCACAAGCTCCATCGAATCCGGCTTAAGCCCCGTCTCTTCGAAAAGCTCTCTGTGAGCCGCCTGCAGAGGATCCTCCCCGCTTACGGCTGAGCCGCCGGCACTTGCTTCCCAGAATCCGGGATACACATCCTTTTCGTCGCTCCTTTTTGTGAGCAGGTATGTTCCATCCTCATGAAGCACGAGTATATCCACTACCAGGTGGTATCTTCCCTCGGGAATATTCTTGTAATTACCGAATCCCCTTTCAAAGGTCTCTCCCGTCTTATTTCCGTCACGGTCATACAGATCCCAGATCTCTGCCATTACATATCTCCGATCAACATATTCTATACGCAGCCCGTCCGCTGGTAACTCAGTTGGTCATACCGCTGAGCGAAGAAGCTTCGGTCCACTTCTTTCCGTCATAATCCTGCATGTACCAGTCAAACTCATCGTCGGTATCGATCATAACTTCGATATGATCCTTAACGATATCTATGTCATAAACATAACCTTTTCCGGTGAAGTGGATGCATCTTATTTCATCTGCGGTATATCCTTCAATCGGAATACTGATCGTACCCTCGCCGGAATTCATTGATACCTTGAAACCGTCGAGCCTTACCACCTTGGAATCTGCGGTTATAATGCTTATATATTCCGAAGAGCCGAGCTTTCCCGCGCTTAAGAGATGTCCGAGTCCGAGATAAGTATTCTCATCGCTCATATCATTCTTGGTCTCGAAATGAAGTGTGATGGTGTCACCGCTTACATAAGCACCCTCAAATCCGAGCATATTCTTGGAGCTGCAGGTATAAAGCTTATCTCCGTAATTCTTTCCGCAGCCCATAATGAGCATAAGACACAGGGTCAGAAGCGCTGTGATCTTCAGTACATTCTTTTTCATTTATTCTCCTCTTAAATCGTTGCATTTTTTCCACGGCAACGCAGAACCATTATATCAGAAAATGAGCTATCCAACCAAAAGTAGGGAATCCGGAAATCCCCCACTTTTTCTCAGATCTCCTTCGATATCCGCCATGGCACACAACCGCACACCGGGATTACCATGGCCTCATCAGACATAAACTAAAAGGAGGAAATACTATGATATCTATAATCGGTGCTTCAATATTACTTCTTATCGCACTTCTTGAAACACTGCTCATATTCGGACTTCCGTTCGGAGAATTCACGATGGGAGGATATTACAAGGTCCTTCCGACCAAGTACAGAGTCCTCTCCGCCATATCGATCATCATCATGATCTTCGGAGCAATTATGATCCTCCAATGCGGCGGATATATGGGCAGATGGTTTCCCGCCAGGATGACCAGATATATCTGCTTAGGCTTCACGATCTTCTTCGGACTCAACGCGTTATTTAAGCACTATTCGGAAGAAAAAAAGGAAAGATGCATCTCGACCCCCATCGCAATGATAGCGGCATCCCTCTTTTTCCTTACGATATTGGGTTCTTAAGTATTCTTCCCCCTCCCGGGCTAAACTTCACGGATCACGTGCCGATATACAATATGAAGTATCATCTCTGAAACGGATTTCAGAAAAACGGAACAGCCTCTTTATCAGGAAAGAAGGCATATCCGCTGCTACATGGAGGTATCCGCATGAAGATCTGTGAAGTCAGGCCCACCTATTATCAGAACAGACGCGAGCTGGTCGATCAGCTCAGAAGCCTGTCCGGGCAAAAGGAAAAAGCGGAAAACGCTTATCGCATAACCGGCGACAGTAAATTTGCCGACGATGCGGCAATCCTCGAGCTTTCCATAAACGAAAACAAGAAGGTCTTCGAGGAAAACCAGGCTGTTCTCGATTCGATCGCAGAACAGCATACCGCAATAATGAATATGGAAGTCTCCAAACAGCAGGGTGATGCCATGAAAGAAGAGATGGAGAACATGGGTAAGATCATGACCGTCTTCCGCAGGCTCTGCAACGGTGACATTGTTCCCCTCAGCGACGAAAAGAAGCTGGCAGAGTACGACGAGAAGATGTACTCAATGGCCAAGAATATGCAGGCCATGGCACAGCAGCTCGAAAAAGAAAGAGAAAAGCACGACTCCCTCTGGGAGGATGAGGAAAAGAAGGAATATCCCGACGCCATGGAGGTTGCGGACAATTCCGAATACGCCGGACCTCTTCCCGATATCAAGATCCCCGAGGTCGCACCCGCCGAAGTCGCCGAGGTCCCGGACACAGGTCTGTAACCGCAAAGCCTACACCGCAATATAAATAAAAGCCGATGACTGCCTTGGCAGCCACCGGCTTTTTTAGGGGAGTCAGTCTTCGGTTATTACGGTAGTATAAGTGGTGCTTTCAAAATCAAGATCCGAGGTATCCTCATCTCCTTCGATGGCAAGATCTACCGAACCCGCTTCATAGTAGGCCTTTCCTGACAAACCGCTCTTAGCGTTCTCAACGGAAAATCCGCCATTCTTGATGTTTGTGATATTGAAGTAGGTATAGGGATTTGCCGGATCTTCAACGTGGACATAAAGACTTCCATCCTCACCGATCAGGTCGGTAACATCACCGGTAATATTCTTGTAGCTGAAGATGTATCTTCCGTCATCGGTGAGATCAAGGGAGCATCCATTGTTCAGATAGTCGAAAAACTCCTCCGCACCTATGGGCGTCTCGTTCCCGTCCTCATCAATGCTTACACCGCCGAAGCCCATGATTTCTTTACCGTCCTCATTATATACGGTATAGATTCCTTCTTCGCTCTGGATGACTTCAACTTCCTGTCTGCTTCCGTTTATCCACATATTGAGAGAGGTTCGGATCCCTCCCACATCATTGGCATAGCATACGCCTGCGCTACCGAGTGCTATTGTCGCTATTGCTACCGCCGCTGCTGCCGCACGGTTTATTCCGTGAACCTTCCTGAAATTCATTATCTTACCCTTTCCGCTTTCCTCCGGGGCCTTGCACTTTTCCCGGAAATCCTCGGAGAGATGTAATTTACCGAAAGCATTCTGATATCTGTCCTTATTACTCATCTTCCCATCCCTCCAGCTTAGTCTTTAATATCCTGCGGCCGTTTAATAATCTTGTTTTGACGGTGTTTTCAGAGACTTTCAATATATCCGCGATCTCTTTTACCTTATATTCCTCGTAATAGAAGAGGTGAATGACTATTCGGTACTTTTCCGGTAATGCCAGAACTTCATCCATCAGCGATCTGTCAGACGTATCCTCAAATGTGAGCGAGTCCATGTATTCTTCATAGGATGTTCTGTTCCTGTTCCAGAAAAGCCTCTTCGTGCTCTTTGCGGCGTTGATCGTAACCCTTAGCAGCCAGGCCTTTAAATGTTCCTCCGATTCGAACTCCTTATCCGTGTGATAAAGCCTTATCAGGGCATCCTGTACCGCATCCTCCGCATCCTGCTGCTGCCTGCAAATACTAAATGCCGCAGCATAGAGTCTGTCCGAATATTTCGTATATATATTGTCAAAATCCATTGTCATCTGAAGTGCTCCGTGAAAGACGTCTTACACATATAATACGTTCGGGATGCGAAAAAGGTTTTGTTTTACCAAAAAATTTTTATATTTTTTCGTTTTGTTGTCAATTCGCATAGTGTATTATTGAAGAAAGCCCGTTAAATGTCCCGAAAAGGAGGAAAATATGAGCAAGAGTTCACCTGTTAAGAAGATATTTACCGGAATCTGCGCACTCGCAGGTTGTGCGTTCTTCGCAAATGTTGCCGCTGTGGT
>JAILOC010000017.1 GCA_024691045.1 Lachnospiraceae bacterium
ACTTATTAGCGCTGCAATGGCTGCCGCAGGCGGAACACTTGCCGATCAGTGGCTCGAGTTTTTCTACTGCGATTCAATGCCTAACGATGTGCTTCTTACCAAGGGCCAGGTAAGGACCAACGGTGCGAGAAACAATAATACAAAGGGAAATGACAACATCATTTCCAACGGCTCCAAGATCGCCGTTAACGAAGGCCAGTGCATGCTGATCGTTGATCAGGGTGCTGTCGTTGATTTCTGTGCTGAGCCCGGAGAATTCATTTATGATACTTCTTCCGAGCCTTCACTTTTCTACGGAAAACTCGGCCAGAACCTTCTCAATACTTTCAAGACCGTCGGACGCAGGATCGCCATGGGCGGTAACACCGGCAGGGATCAGAGAGTTTACTTCGTAAACACCAAGGAGATCCTTCAGAACAAGTGGGGAACTCCCCAGACTGTTCCCTTCAAGATCGTTGATCCCGATCTTAACATGAAGCTTACCGTTAACATCAAGGCTAACGGCGAGTACTCCTTCAAGATCGTAGATCCCCTTCTTTTCTATAAGCATGTATCCGGCAACGTAACCGGCGATTACAGCAAAGAGAATCTTTCTTCCATCATGAAGAGTGAACTCGTAAGTGCTCTCCAGCCCGCATTCGCCAAGATCAGTGCACAGCGTATCGAGTATGATCAGCTTGTAGGTCATACCACCGAGCTCTGCAACATCCTTAACGAAGAGCTTTCAAGCCAGTGGGGCGACCTTCGTGGTATCAATATCGCTTCAATCTCCATCAATTCCGTTAAGGCTAATGAGGAAGATGAGAAGAGACTTAAGGATGCTCAGGAGAGAGCAGTCTACAGAGATCCCAACATGGGCGCTGCTGCAATGGCTCTTTCAACCGCAAATGCTATGGAAGCAGCTGCAAGCAACACCTCAACCGGCCCCATGATGGCATTCGCAGGAATGGGCATGGCAAACATGATGGGCGGACAGCAGGCAGCTAATATGTATCAGATGGGACAGGCGCAGACAATGTATCAGCAGCCCGCAGGCGGATTCGTCGCAGGCGCTGCAGCTCCCGTCAATGGATGGACCTGCTCATGCGGAACCGCAGGCAACACCGGAAGATTCTGCACAGGCTGCGGTGCACAGAAGCCTTCTGATGCAGGATGGACCTGTTCATGCGGAACCGTAAACCAGGGTAACTTCTGCAGCGGATGCGGAGCTAAGAGACCTGCAGGCGCACCTTTATACAAGTGCGACAAGTGCGGCTTCGAGCCCGAGGATCCCGCTAATCCTCCCAAGTTCTGCCCTCAGTGCGGAGACCCCTTCAATGAGGCAGACATCAAGCTGTAATACGAACGTTTAGATTAAAGCCCGTCTCCGAAATGGGGACGGGCTTTTTGAAAGGACAGCCATGGCTACTTTTTCTCTCATAATGTCAACAGTATTTCTGTTTCTTCTCCTTGCAGTGACCGTCACAGGTCTTGTGATCTTTTTCCATGTAAGGAAGAAGGCACGTGAGATCTCCAGGTCGGTTTTCGGAGACGAGGATATCATATCCAATCTCAAGAGGACGGAACAGGAGTACATGCAGACTCCCAAATCCGTTTCGGACGGCCGTTCCATCTATACACCCAAGCTCGCGAAGGATTTCCCGGAGTTTAATGTTGACGAGATGAAGGCAAGAGCCGAGAACTGTCTGAAGGAATACTTAAGAGCGATCGATGAGCGTGAGCTTTCACTTTTTACCGACGGAAATGAGGAACTGAAGGAAGCTCTCTATCTGAGACTCAATGACTTGAACCTTCGTGAGATCAAAGAGCATTTCGAAGGCATCAAGGTGCACAATACCGTTCTAAATACATATAACCGTTACGGCGGAAGATGCGTTGTCAGGTTCCAGTGCGCGCTCCAGTACAAATTCTGGGCGGAGCAGGATGGCAAGGTCATCAGGGGAAGCAGGGATTCCATAACCCAGAGCAGATACAATATCGACTGCTGTTACATCCAGGATGCTGACAAGGTCGATGATATCAGGGCTGCGGGTCATGCCCTTAACTGCCCCAACTGCGGAGGTGCGATAACAACACTCGGGAATAAGACCTGCCCTTATTGCGGCGCGTCGATAACCGAGTTCAATATAAAAGTCTGGCAGTTCTGTGCCATTAAGGAGATAGGCTGATGGGAATGTTCGATGGCCTTAATCCCAGGCAGGAGGAAGCTGTCCGCGCGGCGGACGGTCCGCTTCTGATACTTGCGGGAGCGGGTTCCGGCAAGACCAGGACGCTTACCTACAGGATCGCCTATCTGATAGCCGAAAAGCATATCAATCCAATGAACATACTTGCCGTCACCTTCACCAATAAGGCGGCGGGAGAAATGAAGGAAAGGGTTGCGGCGCTCGTCGGTCCCGATGCGGACCGCATGTGGGTCTCCACCTTTCATTCCGCATGCATGAGGATCTTGAGATCCAATATCTCGCTTCTGGGATATGACGACAGGTTCACCGTTTACGATACCGATGATCAGAAGACGGTCATGAAGAATGTCTGCAAACGTCTGAACATCGATACCAAGAGATACAAGGAAAGAACCATACTTTCGGAGATCTCGTCCGCCAAGAATGAGCTGATGGATGAGAGCGGGTATGAAAAGTATGTGCTCAATGATTTTTCCAAGACCGTGTTTGCGAGGGCTTACAGGGAGTATCAGGAAACTCTCCGCAAGAATAATGCCGTCGATTTCGACGACATCATAATGCTCACTGTAAGGCTCTTTGACGAATTCCCTGATGTTCTCGAAAGATACAGGGAGAGATTCAGATACATCCTTGTCGATGAGTACCAGGATACAAATACCGCACAGTTTGAACTGATAAGGCTGCTTGCGGACAAGTACAAAAACCTCTGCGTGGTAGGTGATGACGATCAGTCAATTTACCGTTTCAGGGGAGCCAATATCAGGAATATCCTTGATTTTGAGGAGCATTATCCCGAGGCGACAGTCATTAAGCTAGAGCAGAATTACCGTTCCACGCAGTACATCCTCGATGCAGCCAATTCCGTGATAGCCAATAACCGCGGCAGGAAGGAAAAAAAGCTCTGGACGGAAGCGGGAGAGGGTAAGAAACCGGTATTTACACAGTTCGATACCGCATTTGAAGAAGCTGAATACATCGTGTCCGATATCAGGCACAGAAAAAAGATGGGAACATACGGCTACGGAAGCTGCGCCGTTCTCTACAGGACCAACGCCCAGGCCAGAATAATAGAGGAACGTCTCATAATGGCAGGCATTCCGTACAATGTAGTGGGCGGAGTGAACTTCTATTCAAGAGCCGAGATCAAGGACATCATCGCATACCTGAAGGTTATAGATTCCGGAATTGACGATCTGTCGGTAAGAAGGATCGTAAACGTTCCCAAAAGATCCATAGGAAATGCGACACTTGAGAAGATTCAGGATTACGCCGACGCCAGGGATATCCCGCTTTATACCGCAATGTGTGAAGCCGGTGATGTACCCGGTCTCGGAAAGGCCGCATCCAAGATCAGGGTCTTTACCGATATGATCGGAGTATTCAGGGCATACAGGGATAATGCTTCTATCGCCGAACTGATCAACAAGATCATAGAGATGACCGATTACGAGGAGTACCTCAAGGATCTTGATGAAGAGAAGGCGGAGGACAAGATAGGAAACGTTAACGAGCTTGTGAGCAAGGCGGTAGCCTTTTGTGACAGCAGGCCGGATGCTTCGCTTTCGGATTTCCTTGAAGAGGTGGCTCTCGTAAGTGACCTCGATTCCGCAGACCTTACGGAGGAAAGGGTACTTCTCATGACCCTGCATTCGGCAAAGGGACTTGAATTTCCCGTTGTGTATCTTGCCGGTATGGAGGACGGTCTGTTCCCCGGATATATGTCGATATCGTCGGGCGACGAGGAAGATATCGAGGAGGAGAGACGTCTTGCCTATGTGGGAATGACAAGAGCCGAGAAGGAGCTTATCATGACCTGCGCCAAGGCGAGGATGCTCAGGGGCGAGACACAGTTCAATCCCGTCAGCAGATTCGTGACCGAGATCCCTTCCGAATATCTCGAAGGCTATGTTCCCGGTAAAAAGAAAAAGCGCTGCGATGACTATGCTTATGACGATGACCGAAGTTCCGGAAGTTACGGACGCTATTCTTCATCCCGCGGAGGTTCATCATACGAAACAGCGGAACCGTCCCGCCGTTTTTCCGAGCCCGTAAAGCCTGTGAAGTCACTTTTCGCAGGCACATCATCGCTCGAAGCACTCGGAGTAAAGAAGGGAATGGGCAGTGCCGCTCAGATCACCGAGCCCGATTACGGTGTGGGAGACAGGGTCAGGCATTTTAAGTTCGGAGCCGGCACCGTGACCGCACTTGTCAAAGAGCCGAGGGATTACAAAGTAAGCGTTGATTTCGACGCACACGGCCCGAAGGTTATGTATGCATCCTTTGCAAAATTGGTAAGGGAATGATATAATTAATTGGTTATTTAGGGACTTTTTTTGAAGATTTTTTTCAATTTTCTTATAAGAAAGGCGGTTCATATGAGTTGTAAGAATTGCAAGAAGGTAAACCTTAAGAACAAGATCCCTTTCGATCTTGAGCAGATCAAGGATTTCGGCGGATCACAGGCTGCAAGAGTTGCAGAGCTTGCTGCGGCAGCCGGAATAGGCAATCTTATCTCCAAGCCTGCGGATGACAAAGAGGATGAGAAGAAGTCCCGTGCAGGACTTATTATCCTTGCGATCATCGGAATCGTTGCGGTCGGATGCGTTGTAGGATACCTTGTATATCGCCATTTCAGCCCCGATTACCTCGAGGACTTCGATGATGAATTCGAAGACGATGAGTTCGAGGATGAGGATTTCTTCGCTGACGAAGCAGACAGCTGATCATGAAGAGAGGCCAGATAGTCGAAGGCTTAGTAGAGGAATGTGATTACCCCTGCAGAGCACGTGTAAGGTGCGATGAGGGTGTTGTTGTAGTTAAAAATGCTCTTCCCGGACAGAGGGTTTCCGTCCGTATCGGAAGAAGCCACGCGGACAGAGCTGAAGGCACTCTTATTGAAGTGCTTGAAAAAAGTGATATTGAAACCGGTAAGATATGCGCAAACTTCGGAAAATGCGGAGGCTGCGCATATCTTTCTATGTCCGGAGATTCCGAGGCCGAGCTTAAATGCGAACAGGTAAAGAAGCTCTTTAACGCACGCGTTGCGCAAAGCTATGAAAAGTACGGATATTCCCCGGAGTTTGGCGGCATCGGCAAATCCCCCGTAATGTACGGATACAGAAACAAGATGGAGTTTTCCTTCGGCAACGAAAGGCTTGGGGGAGAGCTCAACATAGGTCTTCACAAAAGAGGAGCGTTCCATGACATCCTCGATGTGTGTGACTGCCTCATAGTCGATGAGGATTACAGGAAGATCCTTACATTTACACGGGACTATTTCAGAAATAACGAAACTCCCTTTTACCACAAGAAGGACCACACCGGATACTTAAGAAATCTCGTGGTAAGAAAAGCAGCTCACACGGGTGAGATACTGATCTGTCCCGTTACGGCTTCAGATGATGCGACGGGCACCGATCACACAGATCTCTTACAACGCTATACCGACGGACTTACGTCATTATCACTTGATGGGGAGATCTGCGGTATTGTTCAGATAGTGAACGACTGCATATCCGATGCGATAATCGCAGATGATGTAAAGCTTCTGTACGGAAGGGACTATATAAACGAAACGCTCCTTGACCTTAAGTTTAAGATCGGTCCGTTTTCTTTTTTCCAGACAAATACCCACAGTGCTGAGGTGCTGTATTCGATGGTCAGGGACTATGTTGCGGGATGCGACGGCGGAGTTAAGGGAAAAACAGTCTATGACCTGTATTCGGGAACCGGCACGATAGCGCAGATCGCCGCAAGGGATGCAGATAAGGTGTACGGCGTCGAGATAATCCCCGAAGCTGTTGAGGCAGCAAGGGCAAGCGCCTCCGAAAACGGAATAGAAAACTGCGAATTCATCTGCGGAGATGTGCTTAAGGTCTTAGATGACCTTGCCGAAAAGCCGGACATCATCATCCTGGATCCTCCAAGGGACGGAATTCATCCCAAGGCACTTCCGAAGATAATCTCATACGGTGTCGAAAACATAATCTATATATCCTGCAAGCCCACATCCCTGGAAAGAGACCTCGGAACATTCCTTGATGCGGGATACAGAATAGAGCGCTACGCATGCGTGGACCAGTTCCCCTGGACAAAAGAGGTTGAGACTGTAGTACTTTTGGACAACAAATTTGCTAAGGCAAAGGATTTTGTTCAGATTGGGATAGATGCCGAAGACTATTACAGAATCAAAGATGCACAAAAGGAATCACGGTAAGGGCAAGAATAAGGGAAATGAAATGGAAATAAGAACAAAACGTTTGATACTCAGACCGATTCGTATAGGTGATGAAAAAGAGATACATGAATATGCCGGTGATAAAGAGATTACAATGATGTTCTGGCTGCCAAATGACACTTTT
>JAILOC010000129.1 GCA_024691045.1 Lachnospiraceae bacterium
CGCATCCCAGCTTCTTCCCTATGCGTGCTTCGGCGTTGCGCTCGCAGGACTTCTCTACCTGGTACTTGCTCTTCTGTTCAAGGTATTCGGCGCAATGCGCGTTATGAAGTTCTTCCCTCCCATAGTCACAGGCCCCATCATTATGGCTATCGGACTTATCCTTTCCCAGTCGGCCATCAACAGCTGCGCCAGCAACTGGCCCATAGCTCTCGTGGCTATACTTGCCATAATCATCTGCAATATCTGGGGTAAGGGAATGGTCAAGATCCTTCCCATCCTCATCGGTGTTGTTGCATCCTATCTTGTTGCCGCAGTAACCGGAAACGTGGATTTCTCCGGAGTAGCCGCAGCTCCCTGGGTGGGACTTCCCGTAAAGTTCTCAAATACGGTATTTGCCCTCTTTGATTCATCCAGGGATGCCGGAACATTATTCCTTCACACGATCGTCACTAATGCAGACGGAGAAAAAGAAGTCATCATCTCTTCCATGACCAAGGGCGGTCTTCTTGTTACCGCTGCCATCACCATCGTTCCCATCGCCATCGCTACCATGATGGAGCACATCGGTGATATCTCCGCCATCTCTTCAACCGTTAACCGCAACTTCATCAAGGATCCCGGACTTCACAGAACCCTTACCGGTGACGGACTCGCAACCGCAGTTGCTTCACTCTTCGGCGCACCCGCAAACACCACATACGGTGAGAACACCGGCGTTCTTTCACTTACCAAGGTATTCGATCCCTTCGTAATAAGACTTGCAGCGGTATTCGCGATCCTTATGTCCTTCTGTCCCAAGTTCTCCGCCATCATCGAGGCAATGCCCTCCGCAACAGTCGGCGGTATCTCACTTGTCCTCTACGGTATGATCTCCGCAGTCGGTGTCAGGAACGTGGTCGAAACACAGGTTGATTTCTCCAAGAGCAGAAACGTCATCATAGCAGCACTCATCCTCGTTCTCTCCATCGGAATCAACTTCTCCGCAGCAGGTTCCATCGCATTCAGCATCGGAAGCGCCAACTTCGCTCTTTCAGGTCTTGCTGTAGGATCCCTAGTAGGTATCATCCTCAACGCGATACTTCCCGGCAAGGACTTTAATTTCAATGAAGACGCAGGCTCCGAAACAGGTGCCGACCTTTCGGGCATAAGCGAAAAGGAATTAAAGGAAGATGCCGAAAAGAAAGCATCCAAGGAAGCTAAGAAGTGATCATGATATAAACACATCAGGCCATGTGTAAAAGATCAAAAGAAGGGACGGTACCGTTATCGGTACCGTCCCTTGATTTATTCGGTTTCGATTACCGCCTGCCGCGATCAGGCATTTATGTCATTACTCCGTGCGGCCCGGCATTATCCCTCGAGAAGCTCGTCTATATTGGACTTATCCGCAACCGAGGATCTGCATCCGATAGTCTCTGCCGCAAAAGGAGTTCCCTCTACGATGTGGTTGTACATAAGGACGATGGGATCATGGCCCTGTCCGAAGGAATCCTGACTGATGATGGTTCCGATGACGCCGTTTCTTATGTAAGGGAAAAGAGCGGGGTTAAGGTCGAAGCCGACAACCTTGGTCTTGCCGGAACGTCCCGCATCAACAACAGCCTTTGCGGCATCCTCAGGGAATCCATTGGTAAGGAAGAGTGCCTGGATCGAGCTGTCCTTCTGGAGGAGGGCTTTGGTCTTCTTGTAGACATCATCACCCATATCCTCAACACTGACCTCACCTGCGATCTTGACCGACTTGTACGCGGCCATTGCATCGACGAAGCCTTTTCTTCTCTCTACATTACCTATAACCGTCTTGCTTCCCATGAGTATTCCGACATTACCTGCCTTGCCTATGAGCTGGGCAGCCGCTCTTGCAGCCTGCTCGCCCTGTGCAACACCGTCGGATTTAAGACATGCGAGTCTGAGCTTGGGATTAGCACAGTCGCAGTTGAAGGTCATAAGCTTTACACCCTTCTGTCTCGCCTGTTCAAGAGCATCCGCAACACCGCCCAGGAATCCGGGATAAATGATCGCATCGTACTTTTCTTCTACAAGGTTCTTGATGGTCTGTCTGTTCTTCTCGTCATCATCTCCCTCTGCGGGGATAATGGGAATGAACTTAACCTTCGCATTGTATCCGGCAAGCTCTGTAGCGGCATATCCGGCACCGCGCTTTACGCCGTACCAGAAATCATTGTCATACATACTGAGCATTGCGATCTTGATCTGTCTTCCGGATTTATTGCGAACAGGAATGACACCTGTGTCAAATTTTCTGAGAAGCTTCTGGATTCCGGAAAGCATACCGTTAAGAGCGTTGGTATTTTCTCCGATCTGGATAGCCTGTGCGGTAACCTCCTGTGATACACCCGCAATCTCGGTAGTCTTGTCGTTGATATCCCTTGCGGTCTCAAACAGATCATTTGCGATATCCTTGGAATGATTGAAATTATCCTCCATAACGGAGAACTTATCGTTGATATCGGTGATCTTCGTCTGGATATTCGTCGAATTGGAATTAATGGTCCTGAACGAAGAGTTGACCACTTCGAATGCAGCCTTACTGTTATTGTATGTATCTGTGCACTTTGCGATGCTGTCGACAACACCCGAGCTGCTTTCCATGATCTCGCTTAAGATGGCACTGATCCTGTCCATGCCTTCCTTGGTCTGTTCGGACATGTCGGTCATCTCACCCGCAACAACCGCAAAGCCTCTTCCGGAATCACCGGCTCTGGCTGCTTCGATGGATGCGTTGAATGAAAGGAGCTTAAGCTGGGTACTGATATCGATGATGAAATCACCGACCTCGTAAACCTTCTGAAGCAGTTCGTTGAACTTGGTGAGAGTATCGTTGATCGCATTCAGATCTGCGGAAACGATATCCATCTCCCTGTTATATCCTTCCAGGCTCTCAATGCCCTCGTCACTGATCTTCGCTGTTTCCTTGAGCATATCGGTAATCTCATCCATTGAGGTTGCGATAGCTTCAAGCTGAACGGAATTGGACTCGGTAACGGAGATGTTGTCCTGCACCATCTCGAGCTGCTGTCCGGTTCTCTCCTCAACACCTATGGTATTCTCCGCAATATGGCCGGTTCCCGCCTTGTTGGCTTCCATATTGCCGGTAAGCTTTTCGATCGCATCGGAAAGAACGACCGTATTCTGCTTGGTCGACTCGACGAATGTAAGGAGATTGGATTTGATCAGGTTAAGTCCGCCTGCTATCACATCATTCCTGCTTGATGTGCCGGATACGGGAATGTCATCAATGTTGATCTTACCCTTTGCCATCTGCCTGGCGCTCTCGACGATCTTCTCCTGTTTCTTCGCATTAAGGACAAATACTAGAACGCCTGCCGCAATGAGCAGAAATTCTATGATGGCTATCACTATCCAAAATGTTGTCATACTCGGGTCCTCCGTTATAAGGGTTTTAGTTTTATCAGATCCTGTTCATCCAAGCCTGAGCGAGCGATGTCCAAAGTCCCACATCCTCTTTAAGGCTTTCGTCAATCTCCACAAGCGGCATTTCGTGTCCTCCGAAGAACTGGTCTATGAGTTCTTCCTTTCTCTTGTCGGACACATTCACGCCCTTCCCCTCTTTGACGCTGTGAACCGCTCTCATGCACTGCTCCATCGTGTAATCTCCGCCGGAAAATCCCCTTAACTGTTCTTCGTTACATACGGATAATCCGTGGAATCCATTTGGAAATACATATTGAGCGTACGGCACATTCTTCTTACGCAGCGCCTCCGCAAAAAGATAACTGTTTTTGACCGGGACAAGAGCATCCTCAAGTGTCTGCCAGATAAAGCAGGGAGGAGTGTTTTCTTTTACCTGTTTTTCAAGGGAGAAATACTCCAGCTCCTCTTCGCTCGGCTCAAATCCCAGAAGTGCATGGACCGAATCAATGTGCGTATACTCGCCTGTTGTGATAACGGGATATGAAAGGATCACACCGTCCGGTCTGTTGGAGAACTTATCATACTCCGGATTTACATCCCCTGTATCATCGAAGTGGACCGCAAGGCTTCCGCAGACATGTGCACCCGCCGAAAATCCGCAGATAAACAGCTTCTTTCCGTTCACCCTGAAATCCTTGGCATTTTTCCTGATGAATCTGACTGCCCTGGATATATCGTTCAGAGGCTGCTTTCCAAGCGGAACCGACATCGTGATATCGGTGGTATAGCTCAGCACAAATACATTCATTCCGCGTCTGTAGAATTCATTTGCGACAAGCTCGCCCTCGTGCGGAACGCACATGCAGTATCCGCCTCCGGGAACAACAAGCATACAGTCTCTGTCAGTATCGTCCGTATGAAGATATCCGAATACATTGGGTTCGAATCCGTATGCGGCTTCGTAGGTATATTCACCGTTTTCCCAGATATTCCTGTGGTAAAGGATATCTTTCTCCGGCCTCGGCATGTCCTTAAGCTCATATTCGGAATCGGGATAACCGGGATCCCACCTGTCAATTTCCTCTTCGGGAACCGCTGCCTTCAGAACCTCATAGTAAGCTTTCTTGGCCTCGCATTTCCCCCTGAATAAAAGCGGATAGCTCGTCTCACGTCTGAATCCGGTAAGCCAGCTGTTTTCATCAAGAAGATTCCAGAAGGTCACGCTTGTGATATTTGCCTTTCCGGACTTCTTAGCTTCCAGATAGATCTCGAAGAATTTCCTGTATCTGAGAGCCAGTTCGTGCATCGAGCTTTCCGAAGGATCCGCATTATGTATGTCGAGCTCGGTGACATGGATCTGAAGCCCGAGCTGACCGTACATCTCAAGTGCGGTGCGGTAGGTTTCGTAATCGGGATGATCCATGAGCAGGTGGGACTGAAGGCCCATTCCGTCGACGAGTCCCTTTTCCATAAGAGGCTTAAGGACACTTTCTATGATGAAATCCCTCTTCCAATCCTGTGAGGTCTCATAATCGTTGTAAAAGAGTGCCACGCCGGGAGCGGCATATTTTCTGGCATACTCGAATGCCTTGATGAAGAAATCCTCTCCCACTGCGGAGGACCATACTGACTTCCTGAAGCCTCCGTCATCAACACACTCGTTTACGACATCCCATGCATAGATGACTCCGGGATACTGAGTCTGTACGAATTCAAGGACACCCTTGATATAGCTTTCAAGTCTTGCAAGGATAGTCTCCCTGTCCGCAAGAGCTTTGGATTCGTTGTAATCGACACAGAAGAACCATTTCGGTGTCTGGTTATGCCATACAAGCGTATGTCCGCGCATTGCTATCCCGTTTGCCCTGGCAAATTCAAGATAGGGTCTTGCTGCTTCGAAATTAAGTGCGGGACAGAGATTGTACTTTGCGGGATCAGATTTGTTCTCATCCTTGTCCAGGTAGTACATGGGCTTCATATCATTTTCGCAGGTAAAAGAGCTGAACTGCGTAAGAAGAAGCTTCATATGAGCCGGCGTATGGAGATTCCACCTGTTTATTGCGGCTCCGACCTTAAAAAACGGTTCATAGGCTGTCTTAAGATTCATGATCCCTCCTGTTGGGGCGGAATTGTGATAAATCGTGAATTCCTTTATATTATAATACGTTTTCCGCCATTATTTAATTAAATCTTAAAGAAATAACGCATAGATTCTTAAATTTTTATGTGTCAAAATATGCATGTGATCACAAAAAAGGAGACCAGTCGGACTTATGAATGAAAAAGACAATTCCAAGCTCACCGTGCTCGTATGTGACGATGAAAAAGACATTGCAAATGCAATCTCAATTTTCCTCCGATCCGAAGGTTACAACGTCCTTACGGCAGGAAACGGCAGGGAAGCCCTTGAAACCATCGAAAAAGAGGATATCCATCTTGTACTGCTCGATATCATGATGCCCGTCATGGACGGTGTAACGGCTCTTTCCAAGATCAGGGAGGTCAGCAACGTTCCGGTCATTATGCTCACTGCCAAAAGCGAAGATACCGACAAGATACTCGGTCTCAATCTGGGTGCCGATGACTATGTCACCAAGCCCTTTAATCCGGTGGAACTCATGGCAAGAGTCAGATCCGGACTGCGCAGA
>JAILOC010000132.1 GCA_024691045.1 Lachnospiraceae bacterium
TGCGCAGCAACGGAGAAATCCGTATCATATTTTTTTAGTCGCGCGATGCGCAGAAAAGAGGAAAACATGCTTTATATCGGAATCGATCTTGGTACTTCAGCAGTTAAGCTTCTTCTCCTTTCATCCGAAGGAAAGATCGTAAACATGGTCTCAAGGGAGTATCCCCTTTCATTCCCTCATCCCGGCTGGTCGGAGCAGAACCCCGTAGACTGGTACGAGCAGTCCATGGAGGGCGTAAAGGAGCTCCTTAAGGGTCAGGATGCATCACAGGTTGCCGGAATCTCATTCGGCGGACAGATGCACGGACTTGTTATCCTTGATGAGAATGATAACGTTATCCGTCCTGCGATCCTTTGGAACGACGGACGTACCGGAGCTGAGACCGATTATCTCAACAATGAGATCGGAAAGGCTAAGCTCACCGAGCTTACCGGAAACATCGCTTTTCCCGGCTTCACCGCTCCCAAGATCCTCTGGGTCAAGAAGAACGAGCCCGACAATTTTGCCAAGATCGCTAAGATAATGCTTCCCAAGGATTACCTTGCTTACAAGCTTACCGGCGTTCATGCTACCGACGTATCCGATGCATCCGGAATGCTTCTCTTTGACGTTAAGAACCGCACCTGGTCCAAGGAAATGTGCGATATCTGCGGCGTAAAGGAAGAACAGCTTGCCAAGGTTTTCGAGTCCTATGAGTCCATCGGAACCGTTAAGGCTGATATAGCTGCAGAGCTGGGAATCCCCGCTACCACCATCGTGGCAGCAGGCGCAGGCGACAATGCCGCAGCTGCTGTAGGAACCGGAACCGTAGGCGACAATGCTTGTAACATTTCCCTCGGAACCTCCGGAACCCTGTTCATTTCATCCAAGAACTACGGTGTTGATGCCAACAATGCTCTTCACTCCTTCGACCATGCTGACGGAACCTATCACATCATGGGATGCATGCTCAGTGCGGCTTCCTGTAACAAGTGGTGGGAGGACGGCATCATCGGAACGGGGGATTATGCTGCTGAGCAGGCTGCGATCACAAAGCTTGGTGAGAACAATACGTACTTCCTGCCTTACCTCATGGGTGAGAGATCACCTCACAATAACCCCGATGCCAGAGGAACCTTCATCGGAATGACCATGGATACTTCCCGTGCGGATATGACCCAGGCCGTTCTCGAGGGTGTTGCTTTCGCGTTCCGTGACATGATGGAAGCTGCGAGAAGCATCGGCATCAATCCCGAAAGATCCAAGATCTGCGGCGGCGGAGCCAAGAGCCCTCTCTGGAGAAAGATCATGGCTAACGTTCTGAACGTCAAGATCGATATCCTCGAGGTTGAGGAAGGCCCTTCACTCGGCGGAGCTATGCTTGCCTGCGTAGCAGCCGGAGAGTACAAGAACGTCGAAGAGATCGCATCCAAGGTTGTCAAGGTGGTTGATACCGTTGAACCGGATAGCGAGCTTGTTGCCAAGTATGAAAAGAAGTATCAGGTATATAAGTCGCTTTATCCCCAGTGCAAGCCTCTCTACGACAACATCGTAAAGGCTCAGTAAAGCCCGTATTCAAGCCGTTTCTGCCCCGGACGAAATCCCTCGTCCGGGGCAGTTTTTTTATGCTTATTTCATTGAGGAAAAAGCCTTCAAATGCTATAATAATCATAGGTATGCCCATTTTTATATATCATTAGAGGAAACAGTAATGGCAGATTGGATAATCATAGTTGATGACGACTCTGTGAACCTGAAAATGGCGGGCCGTATCCTCAGTGAATACGGTATGAGAGTCACCGCTCTTAAGTCGGGCTCCGCATTCCTGAAATATGTCCGCGAGAACGGAACTCCCGATATTGTACTTCTCGATATCCGCATGCCCGAGATGGACGGCTTCGAGACCCTGACACAGTTCAGGATGCTCGAAACAGAGCTCGGATTCATTGAAACCCCGGTTGTATTTCTTACCGCCGATGAGGATAAGGACAGCGAGATGCGCGGATTCAGGATGGGAGTATCGGACTTCATCCATAAACCCTTCGACCCCGATATCCTTATTCAGAGGATCGTCAATATAATCGCGTCAAGCAAGAAGCTTCAGAGCGTGGAGCAGAAGGCAGCTCACGATCTTCTTACCGGCTTCTACAACAAAGAGGCTACAAGAGACAAGCTCTCCATTATGTGTTCCAGAAAGTCCGGGGCACTTCTTATGATCGACCTTGACTCGTTCAAGCTGGTCAACGACATCTATGGTCACGACATGGGCGACAAGGTTCTGATCTCTTTTGCAAATATCATGAAGGAACTCTCCGAACCAAGCGGTACATGCGGCCGTATCGGCGGTGACGAATTCATGATGTTCTATGCGGGGCTCCAGGATGAGAGCGGAGTAGCGGACTTTTCATCAAAGCTTAATTCAAGACTTCTGGAATCGGCATATGAACTGATGGGCGAGGATATGCATATTCCTCTCGGCGCATCGATCGGTGCCGTATTCGTTCCCGAGCAGGGAACGGACTTCGAGAATCTCTTCAATATGGCCGACCAGGCACTGTACATAGTCAAGGATAACGGAAAGCACGGCTACTTCGTAAACCGCGGCGGAAGAACATCCAACGAGACGGATACCGGATCCGATATCGATCTTAAGACCATGTCCAAGCTCCTTGAAGAGCGCGGGGCCGCTACCAACGTTATGTGGCTCGGTCAGGACGAGTTCGGAAGTGTTTACAGATACATGATGAGAATTCTGGAGCGTTACGGGATCTATGCCCATAAGGCGCTCTTTACCATCCGCAGGAAGACCGAGGATATTCCGGATGACCAGAGGGACAAGATGGCGGATGCACTCAGAGAGGTAATACAGTCCAATCTCCGTAATTCGGACATCATGGTCCGAGTGGGTATGGACAGGTTTTTCCTTTTGCTTCCCGAGCTTACTCCCGAGCATGTTGAAAGGGTAACCGCCAGGATCAAGGGTGCGTGGTCTAAGATGAAGTTTGCGGATATCGCCGAGATCATCTGCGAATATGAATCCATCTCTCCTTCCGGAGACAAGGTCAAGTCTGCTACGGATATTGATGCCGAGAGGATCGTCATAGTGGATGATGACGGAACAAACCTTATGATTGCGGAGCGTATCATCAGAAAAGAAGGAATGGAGGTCAAGTGCCTCAAGTCCGGCAAGGAACTCCTGGATTACCTTTCGGACAATTATGCGGATCTTGTGCTTCTCGATATCAAGATGCCTGAAATGGATGGCTTCGAGACCATGCAGAAGCTTACCCAGAAGGGCGGACGTGCTTCCAAGATCCCCGTCATCTTCCTTACTGCCAGCGATGACAACGAAACGGAAGCCAAGGGCTTCTCACTCGGGGCAATGGACTTCATCAGAAAGCCCTTCATCCCCGAGATCCTGATAATGAGAGTCAAACATGCCATCCGTCTCATACGTCTTCAGAACCGCCTCAGAAGCGAGGTTAACGAAGAAGTCAGAAAGAATGAAGAACTCTCGATACATATCATACAGGCGCTTGCCGCTGCAGTAGATGCGAAGGATATATATACCAGCGGTCATTCCGAAAGGGTAGCAAAGTATTCGAGGATGATAGCCGAAGAGATCGGATACGACGAAAACGCCGCCAATAATATCTACATCATGGGTCTTCTCCACGATGTCGGCAAGATAGGAATATCCGATGAGATCATCAATAAAAAGGGCTCGCTCACGGACGAAGAATATGAGGTCATCAAGACCCACACTTCAAAGGGTGCTAACATTCTCGATTCGATTCCCGAGATGCCGGGACTCAGGACAGGAGCCAAGTGGCATCACGAAAGATACGACGGCACCGGTTATCCCGACGGCCTTTCCGGCAAGGATATTCCCGAGGAAGCACGTATCATTGCGGTGGCCGATTCCTATGATGCAATGACGAGCAGGAGAAGCTACCGTGATGCGCTGCCGCAGGAAGCGGTGAGAAGTGAGCTGGAAAAGGGAATAGGAACCCAGTTCGATCCGAGATTTGCCCGGATAATGATCGATAAGATCGATGAAGATACAGACTACCTGATGAGGGAGGGATAACAAGGTGGACCGAAAAAGCGTACAGGATGAGACATATAAACAGTCCCATCTGATAATTCTGATCGTATATACGGTTCTGAGCGTTGTCCTTATTGCCGAATCGTTCATAATGGACTGGGAAAAATGGGCCGTCATACTGATCACGGCAGTTCTCATTACAGCCTGGTTCATGCATATCAGGAGCATCCTTAGAGACCGTGACAGACTGTGGATATACTCCTGTCTGATGATGGTCACTTACTTCTACTACGGCGTTCATCTGACAAGCACCTTTGATATGGCCCTTGTCATGTGCGTTGTCATAGCCATCTACACGATGACCGGCGAAAAACCCCTGGTCCGTCTGTGCCAGGTTTTCTATATGGTAACTCTGGGTTTCGACCTTGTTACCATGATCTCAAAGGGTGAAGAGGTCACATCTCTTCTTGTTACCAGATCTCTTCTCCACATAGGCATGATCATCCTTTCCGGATGGGTGGCCTGCACGATAATAGATAAGTGGACCAAGGTAATAGGTTCCTCCAGTCAGGAGATAGAAACTCTCAAAGAGCAGACAGATCGTCTGAACAATTTCCTTGCCAACGTTTCCCATGAGATCCGTACACCCGTCAATGCGGTCATGGGTCTTTCTTCCGTCCTCGAAAAAGAAGTACTTCCCGAAAATATCGAAGACAACATCAGGGCTATTTCGAACGCGGGTCACAGAGTCGCAGAGCAGATAGGCGATATTCTTGATTTTACCGAGATAGATATGAACAGGCTTTCCGTCAATAACGAGCCTTATATGATCGACTCGGTCGTTAACGATCTCCTTTCTCAGCTTTCCCATATGGACAAGAATGATCTTGATCTCGTCATAGATCTGGATGCATCGGTTCCCGCGGAGCTTCGCGGCGACGGCGAGAAGATCAGGAAAATACTTATTCACCTTATCAGCAACGGTTTCAAATACACCAGGGAAGGCGGCGTGTATGTAAGGATCTACTCGGTGCCCCGTGAATACGGTATCAACCTTCTTCTCGAAGTCAAGGATACCGGTATCGGAATGAGCGAGTCCGAGGTGGAGCACATCTATGACAAGTTCTACCAGTCTGATTCGAGCAAGACCAGAAGTGTGGGCGGTCTGGGCATAGGTATTCCCATTGTCTACGGTTTCGTGACTGCGATGAACGGATTCATGGACATACAGTCAAAACGCGGTGTCGGCACTACCGTCAAGGTCAGCATTCCCCAGGCTGTTGAGGATAATTCGAAATGTATGTCGGTCCGCAACAGAGATGCAGTCTCTGTAGGCGGTTTCCTCGGATTCATGACCACCGGAAATATCGGTGTCAGGGAATTCTACATGGATATGATCTCCAATATAGTTGCGGGTCTATATGTTTCTTTCCATCGTATCCAGTCCAGGTCCGAACTTGAAAAGCTCCTTGTCTCATCGCATATCAGTCACCTGTTTATCGGAACCGGTGAGTATCTTGAAAACAGGGAGTATATCGAAGAACTCTCCAAGACCATTAAGGTTGCGATAATACTTGACCGTAACAAGGTCGTCAATTCCGGAAGCATGATCACGCAGATCCCCAAGCCCTTCTATGGCGTGCAGATAGCCAACTTCCTGAACCAGACTATTGATGATGGACTTATGGAAGGACACGAGAAGATGATGTGCCCCGGCGTCAAGGTTCTGGTTGTGGACGATGAACCCATGAATCTTCTCGTAGCGAGAGGCATATTCGAATCCTACGGAATGATAGTTGATACGGTTAAAAGCGGAGAAGCTTCGATAGCGAAGTGTGCCGGCGAAGATTACGATATTGTCTTCATGGATCATATGATGCCCGAGATGGACGGTGTGGAAGCGATGAAGAGACTCCGTGTTCAGGCATCGCATATGAAAAAGGATATCTGCATTGTTGCCCTTACCGCAAATGCGATCAGCTCTGCAAGAGAGATGTTTATGTCGGAGGGCTTCGACGGATTTGTACCCAAGCCCATCGAACTTCCCGAACTTGAAAGAGTTCTCAGGCATGTATTGCCCAAGGCGGCCGTACAGTTTGTAGTGGATGACGGCGCAGGAAGAAGCATAGGCGGAAAGAAGGAACCTGCGGCGAATGCAGGTGCGGCCGGAATGTCAGGAAAGACTGAACCTGTATATGAAAAGGCGGCTGAAAAATCATCCGACGGACAGGCCATTGAACCGGCTTCGGCATCTTCAGTGGTAAACGCTTCCGCGGGATCGGCATTTACCCCCCTTGATGCGCTCGGCGTTGATACCGCAGCAGGCCTTGCATATTGCGGAGGAGATGAGCAGTTCTACAAGGAACTTCTTGTGGAATATGCCGGAGATCCCGAAGCAAAGCGCGCGGAACTTACCAAATATTTCGAGACCAAAAACTGGAAGGATTATTCCATCAAGGTTCATGCGATCAAGAGTACTTCCAAGATGATCGGTGCGATGGATATTTCTTCTCTTGCAAAATTCCTTGAAGATGCTTCCAAGGAGTCCGATGAAGAAAAGGTATTAAGCAAGCACTCCGGACTTATGGAGGATTATGGCAAACTCATAAGAACCATCTATAACACGTACGGCGAAGGAAAGAATAAGTCACCTGAGCCCGAGCCTGACAGCGGAGAAGCCGGTGATGGCGATGTGCTGGAATTTGGTCCGAAGGGTGGTGACTTATGATGGAAGAAAAGAACAGAAGATTTTCTGACAGATACAGTGGTTCAAGGGGAGAGTACCTGGGAAAGCTGTTCCTGGTGCTCACCATTGTTTCGCTCAGTCTTGTCGGAATTGTCCTGATAATAGATATCTATCATTCCAAATCACTTTGGGAAATAGTCATAAAGAGCATGGCACTCTGTGTTGAGGTGGTCATCTTTTTCATGGTGAGATTTCTTGCCAGGCTTTTCAAGAGCGAGAATGAAAAGGCACATGAAAAGACCCGCGAGATCGAGGCGATGAGCAGATCCAAATCCAGGTTCTTCTCTAATATGAGCCATGAGATCCGTACTCCCATCAACACGATCATCGGTCTTAACGAGATGATACTCAGGGAGGATATTTCACCCGAGGTTGAGGATGATGCGAGAAATATAAGGTCCGCATCCGGAATGCTTCTTTCCCTGATCAATGACGTCCTCGATATGTCCAAGATCGAATCCGGTAATATGAAGCTGGTTCCGGTCACGTACAATACCGGCGATATGCTCTCGGAGATCGTAGGAATGATCTGGGGAAGAGCAAATGCGAAGGGACTTAAGTTTACGATCGATGTCGATCCCGATATTCCCGCACAGCTTTTCGCTGACGAAGTAAGGATCAAGCAGATACTCATAAACCTTCTGAACAATGCGGTCAAGTACACCCAGCAGGGAAGGGTTTCGCTCGCGATCCAGTCGAGACGTCTTGATTCCGGTAAGGTGCTGGTGATCTACACCGTCGAAGATACGGGTATGGGTATCAAAAAGGAGAGCATACCTTATCTTTTCGATGCTTTCAGACGCGAGGATGAAAGCCGTAACCGTTACATTGAAGGTACGGGACTCGGCCTTTCAATAGTCAAGCAGCTTGTTGACCTGATGCAGGGAAGCATTACCGTAAACAGTATCTATACAAAGGGTTCGACCTTTATCGTCTCGATCGAGCAGGAGATTGCTGATGAAAACGCACTGGGTGATTTCAAGATTTCGAGACATCAGATCAGGAGTCACAAGGATTCATACAAGCCCCAGTTTGAAGCTCCCGACGCACATGTCCTCATAGTGGATGACAACACTGCTAATCTCATGGTCGAGAAGAAGCTTCTCCGTTCCACCAGGGTACTGGTAGATACCGCGGAAAGCGGAAAAGAAGCACTTGAGCTTACTCTCATCAATCACTATGATGCGATCTTCATGGATCATATGATGCCTGAGATGGACGGTATCGAATGTCTCAAGCTAATCAGGGAACAGTCCGGCGGAAGATGTGTTGCAACACCGGTGGTTGTTCTTACCGCAAATGTAGGAAGTGAGAACCAGGTACTGTACAAGAATGCCGGATTTGATTCATACCTGGTAAAACCCGTCGATGGTGCTATGCTTGAGCGTACTCTTTTGTCCGTACTCCCCAAGAGCATGGTCTCCGCCGACAGCTCCGCATACTCCGGAGGTGACGCGGAAGGAATCGTCAAGAGGGGAAGAAGGAGAGTTCCTCTTCTCATCACCACGGATTCTGTTTCCGATCTTCCCGAGGAAGTGGTTGACCAGCTGGAGATCCCTATTCTTCCTTACAAGGTTCATACCGATCATGGTGTGTTCTATGACGGGATTGAAACGGACGGCGATGCCATCACCAGATATATGGATAATGACATCAATGCCCTGGCAAAGAGTGAATCTCCCAGTGTAGATGAGTATGAGGCTTTCTTTGCGGACAGGCTGTATGAAGCACAGCATATACTCCATATCGCTATCGCCAAGAATGCCAGCGAAGGATACAAGAACGCAAGTGAAGCGGCCAGATCCTTCTACAATGTCAATGTTATCGAAGCCGGACATTTATCGAGCGGCTCCGGTCTTATCGTTATGAAACTTAAGGAGGCTGTTGATTCGGGTATTACCGATCCTGAGCAGCTTTCCGCAATGGTCGATGAACTCAGAAAGAAGGTTGTTACGACCTTCATAGTCGACAGCACGGAATATCTCCACCGTAACGGCAGGATGTCTGACAGGGCATACAGACTCTGCAATGCGTTCATGGTACATCCCATGCTCAGGCTAAAAAAGAGTTCAATGGATGTCGGCGCGATCATGGTCGGAAGCTATGAAAGAGTTGCGGATACATATATAAAACGCATACTAAGACATCCCGAGACCATCGATACGAGCATCCTTTTCATTACCTATGTCGGACTCAGGCTTGAAGAGGCGGAGAAGATCCGCGATAAGGCTCTTGAGAGAGTTCCGTTCAAGAAGGTATATCTCCAGAAGGCATCACCCGCTATCGCTTCGAACAGCGGTAACGGAACTTTCGGTCTGATATTTGCAAGGAAATAGTCATGAATCTTAAAGAACTGGAAATAGGTAAGACGGCGACCGTGACCAAAGTCGGAGGAAGCGGTGCGCTGAGGCAGCATTTCCTTGATATGGGGCTGATCCCCGGAAGTGATGTTACCGTAATAAAATACGCTCCGATGGGCGATCCGATAGAACTTATGATATCGGGCTATGAGCTTACGATAAGGCTTGCGGATGCCGGGCAGATAGAGATAGAAAATGTCCGGAAGGAAGCTGGTTATCATGACGGGAATGCCGTAAAATCCCATGTGAAGGATATACCTCACCCCAGCATCGGTGAGGAAGCCGATACACATGACTTCCAGATGGAGCATAAGGGAAAGAAGGTAAATACTGGTAAGCTTACCTTCGCACTTGTAGGAAATCAGAACTGTGGCAAGACCACACTCTTTAATCAGCTGACAGGCTCCAACCAGCATGTCGGCAATTTTCCCGGCGTTACTGTAGACAGAAAAAGCGGATCCATAAAGGGATATCCCGATACCGAGGTTGTGGACCTTCCCGGTATCTATTCGATGTCCCCGTATTCAAGCGAGGAGATCGTATCGAGACAGTTCATTCTCGATGAAAAGCCGACCGCGATCATAAATATTGTAGATGCGACGAATATAGAAAGAAACCTGTACCTTACGATGCAGCTTCTTGAGCTTGACATCCCGATGGTGATCGCACTGAACATGATGGATGAGATGGCGGGAAACGGTGGCTCGGTTAAGATCAATCTCTTCGAGCAATTGATAGAGGTTCCCGTGGTTCCGATCTCCGCTGCCAAGAATCAGGGTATTGATGAGCTGATCAGACATGCGGTACATATTGCCAAGTATGGTGAGAAACCCGGCAGAAGGGATTTCTGCGATAAGGATGATCACGGCGGAGCCGTGCACCGTGCGGTCCATGCGGTTATGAGCATGATCGAGGATCACGCCGAGAGTGCGGGTGTTCCCGTAAGATTTGCGGCAAGCAAGATCATCGAAGGCGATCCTCTGATCGGCAAGGCACTTGGACTTCACAGCAAGGACAGGGAAGCGCTTGAGAGTATTGTTTCCCGCATGGAGGAAGAGCGCGGACTCGATGCGGCTGCTGCGATGGCCGATATGAGGTTTTCTTTTATCAGAAAACTTTGTGACAGAGCTGTCATAAAACCGAAGGAGAGCAGGGAACACGCGCGAAGCAGGAAGATGGATGCCTTCTTTACCGGAAAGTGGACCGCTATCCCTGCATTCATAGTGATCATGACGCTGGTCTTCTGGCTGACGTTCGGAGTGGTGGGAGCATTCCTTCAGGGACTTCTTGAAATGGGAATTGAATTCCTGACCGGAAGAGTCGATGCTCTGCTGACTGCGCTTAACATTGCTCCCTCGATACACTCTCTCGTGATAGATGCGATATTTACCGGGGTCGGTTCGGTCCTGAGTTTTCTTCCTATAATCGTAGTGCTGTACTTTTTCCTGTCGATGCTTGAAGACAGCGGATATATGGCCAGAGTTGCATTCTTCATGGATAAGCTCTTGAGAAGACTGGGGCTTTCGGGCAGAAGCATAGTACCTATGCTGATAGGCTTCGGCTGTTCCGTTCCCGCACTTATGTCCACAAGGACACTTCCTTCCGACAGGGACAGAAAGCTTACCCAGCTCCTTATTCCGTTTATGAGCTGCAGTGCGAAGATGCCGATCTATGCATTCTTTGTCGCAGCATTCTTTCCTAAGTATGGAGCGCTTGTCATGGCGGCTCTTTACTTTACCGGGATAGTGGTTGCGATACTGGTTGCACTTATAGCAAAGCATACCGTGTTTAAGGGAGAGGCGGTTCCCTTTGTAATGGAGCTGCCCAATTACCGTATGCCCGGTCTTAAGAACGTACTGATGCTGATGTGGGATAAGGCCAGGGACTTCCTCCAGAGGGCGTTTACCGTTATCTTCGTGGGAACGATAGTTGTCTGGTTTCTCCAGACCTTTGATCTGTCCTTTAATATGGTGACCGATTCGGAAGACAGCATTCTTGCGCTTCTTGCGGGACTGATATCACCGGTTTTTGCCCCGCTCGGATTCGGAAACTGGAAAATGGTCACTTCGCTGATCTCAGGATTCCTTGCCAAGGAAAGCGTTGTCTCGATGCTCACGATCCTTTACGGAGGAATGGACGGGCTCCGTGCATCGATGGATTCACTTACGGCATTTGTATTCCTGATATACTGCCTGCTCTATACTCCCTGCGTTGCAGCTGTTGCAACGGTAAGACGTGAAGCCGGCAGACGTGCGGCTCTCAAGATGGTTATATTCCAGTGCGTCATCGCCTGGATCGTTGCGTTTATCATAAGACTTTTAGGCATGGCATTTTTCCGGTAGTTATCGGAACTGTTTCAGGTTGATGAGGAAATAATGGAATTTAAACTTCACTCGGAATACAAACCCACAGGTGATCAGCCTCAGGCAATAAAGGAACTTGTCGACGGCTTCAAAGCGGGAAATCAGTTTGAGACCCTGCTTGGTGCGACCGGCTCCGGCAAGACCTTCACAATGGCAAATGTCATTGCAGCGCTGAATAAACCCACGCTGATCATCTCGCATAACAAAACTCTCGCGGGACAGCTTTACGGGGAGATGAAGGAATTCTTCCCCGAAAA
>JAILOC010000182.1 GCA_024691045.1 Lachnospiraceae bacterium
ATCATTCGGGAAGGCGCGCATGTCACACTTTACGGGAGCCTGAATTATCATCAACAGTTCGGGCTTTCTTTTGTATTTGAGAGGGTTTCCGAATCGGGAGAGGGTGCGCGCATGAGAGCGCTCCTTGAACTGAGAAAGGAATTCGAAGAGCTCGGAATGTTCGATGAGATGTACAAAAAAGACATCCCGAGATTCCCGAGGACCATCGGCATTATAACCTCGCTCACCGGGGCTGCGGTAGGTGATGCCGTTACAAATGCGAAGAAAAACGATCCTTACGTTCAGATCATAGTTGCGCCAGCACTTTTGGAAGGAGAGGGCGCCGCGGAAAGTGTTGCGTCCGCCATAGCCGCAATGGACGAGTTATCACCGGATGTGATACTCCTCACAAGAGGCGGCGGATCGAAGGACAGTCTCTGGACCTTCAACGAAAGGATCGTGGCACAGGCGGTATTTGACTGCAGTACACCGATCGTCTCAGCCATAGGTCACGACAGAGATAAGTCTCTTACGGACGATATAGCGGACCACTACGAATCAACGCCGACCGGTGCCGCACTTTTCCTGACGGAGCAGACGAAGGATCTTCTCGAATTCCTCGGGGATGCACCTGAAGCACTGACGGACCTCATGGAGAGGAATATCAGGGATAAAAAGGCCGCACTGAAGGAATACTATTCTGCGGTAAGGTATTCATCCCCGGAGAACCGTTTGGAACGCAAAAAGAAGGATCTCGAGAGATACCGCATGAGTCTGGACACTTCGATGGAGCAGACGCTCGGCAGAAGGAAAAACACTCTCGAAAAATACTCCGCATCGGTTCCCCATCTGATGGACCTCACGGCAAAGAGGGCATCGGGCAGACTCGATAATTACATCGGAAAGCTGGAGGGGCTCTCACCGGTAGGAAGACTTAAGAGCGGCTTTTCATACGCATCCGATGAAAGCGGCAAAAACATCAGGTCGGTATCGGGAGTAAAGCCCGGTGACCGGTTGAACATACGAGTCCTGGACGGCGAGATACATTCGACCGTAACCGGAACGGACAGTGTATAAGGGGTTAAGTAATGGCGACAAAAGCAAAGACCGCACCCGAAGCGGCAGAAAAAGAAAACACACTCGAAGAAAATTTCGAACTGCTGGAGGAAGTTACATCCAGACTGCAGTCCGATGATCTGCCTCTTGAAGAGGCATTCGAGAATTATAAGAAGGGAATGGATCTTATCAGGAAGTGTTCATCCCAGATCGATATGGTCGAGAAAGAAGTATTAAAGCTCGGCTCCGATATGGGACTTGAAAAGATCTGAAACAAAAGGGCGGGAGAATTGGACAGAAAGCAATTTGTAGCAGAACTCAAAAAACAGACTGAGATCGCAGAAAAGATCGTAATGAAATATCTGCCGGATCCGGAGGACAGGTTCCAGCATTCGGTGATGGAAGCAATGAACTATTCGGTAACCGTCGGAGGAAAGAGATTAAGACCTCTTCTCATCCGTGAAACCTACCGTATGTTCAGGGGACAGGAGGATTTCGTAGAGCCCTTTATGGCGGCCATCGAGATGATACATACGTATTCGCTGGTGCACGATGATCTTCCGTGTCTCGATAACGATACTCTCAGAAGAGGGTGTGATACCACCTGGAAAAAGTACGGCGAAGCAATGGCACTTCTTGCCGGAGACGGTCTTCTTAACTATGCGTACGAAACTGCACTGAGGAGCTTCGAACTCATCGAAAAAGAAGAAAGTGCATTTGAGGTAAGTCCCGAGACTGAAGTTTCGAGATATCAGTCATGCGCAAAGGCCCTGAGGATACTTGCCGAAAAGGCGGGAATCTACGGGATGGTAGGCGGACAATGCCTTGATGTGGAGGCTGAAAAGCAGAGCCTTAACCTCACGGAGGAAGAACTTTTATTCATTCACGAACACAAGACCGCGGCACTTATACAGGCGTGCTTCATGATAGGCGGCGTGCTTGCGGGAGCGGGCAAAAGACAGATAGAAAGACTGGAAAAGATCGGATATAACGTCGGTGTCGCATTCCAGATCAGGGACGATCTTCTCGATGTTATCGGCGATACCGAAACACTCGGCAAAAATGTCGGATCCGATGCAAAAGACGGAAAGCAGACCTACGTTACGCTTCACGGCATCGAACAGTCGGAAAGCGATGAAAAGAAACTGACTGAGGAAGCTCTTACACTTCTCGAGGGACTTCCCGGCAATCACGAATTTATGGAGGAGCTTATTCTTTCACTCCTCGGAAGACGCAAGTAATGATCTTAGAAAACATTAACGGTACCGGTGATATAAAAAACATAGAAGAAGAACAGCTCGGGACGCTCGCATCGGAGATCAGGGAATTTCTGATAGACAAGGTTTCCAAGACCGGCGGACATCTCGGAGCCAATCTCGGTGTTGTCGAACTTACTATGGCACTTCACCTTGAACTCGATCTTCCCAAGGATAAGATCATCTGGGATGTGGGACATCAGGCTTATACCCACAAGATCCTTACGGGCAGAAAAGAAGGCTTCGATAACCTGCGAAAGTACGGCGGGATGAGCGGCTTCCCCAAGGCGTGCGAAAGTGACTGCGACACATTCGATACCGGTCACAGCTCCACGTCCATTTCCGCGGGTCTCGGAATGGTCTGTGCAAGGGATTTAAGAGGCGGGGACGAAACCATCGTTTCCGTTATCGGTGACGGATCCCTTACGGGCGGCCTTGCATTCGAAGCTCTCAACAATGCAGGACGAACCGATTCCAATTTCATAATCATTCTGAACGACAACAATATGTCCATTTCGGAAAACGTCGGCGGCATTCCGAAATATCTCAATTCGATACGTACATCAAACGGTTATCTCGGACTTAAAGCGAGCGTCTACAAGAGCATCATAGACAAGCCCTACGGTGCGGAGATAGTAGGCAAGATAAGACGTGCCAAGAACAGCTTCAAATCACTGATGGTTCCCGCGGGAATGCTCTTCGAGGAAATGGGTATCGTATACCTCGGCCCCGTTGACGGACATAATATCAAGGCGATGAGAAATGCCATCAGGGAAGCGAAGAGATTCAAGAGATGTGTTCTCATTCACGTTCTGACCAAGAAGGGAAAGGGCTTTGCACCTGCGGAGAAGCATCCCGCAAGATTTCACGGAACGGAGCCTTTCGACGTAACAAACGGTGTGCCTCTTCATCCCAGGACCGTTGCGGGCTGGACGGATATCTTCTCAACAGTTATGTGCAAGCTCGGCGAAAAGGATGAGAAGATAGTTGCCATAACCGCTGCCATGGCCGAAGGCTGCGGACTCAAGAGATTCAGGAATAAATACCCCGACAGATTCTTCGATGTGGGAATCGCAGAGCAGCATGCGGTGACATTTGCCGCAGGACTTGCAAAGGGCGGATATAAGCCTGTAGTCGCGGTGTATTCGTCATTCCTTCAAAGAGCCTACGATCAGGTTGTGGAGGATGTGTGTCTCCAGAATCTTCCCGTCGTATTTGCGATAGACAGGGCGGGACTTGTGGGTGCCGACGGTGAGACGCATCAGGGAGTGTTCGATCTTTCGTATCTTTCACAGATACCCGGAATGGTCGTCTGTTCTCCCAAGAATAAATGGGAACTATCGGATATGCTCAAGTTTGCCGTGTCCTACGGCAGACCCGTTGCGGTCAGATATCCGAGAGGATGTGCATATACGGGACTTCAGGAATACAGGGAGCCCATTGAACTCGGAAAGAGCGAATGGATCTATAAAGAGGACGGAGTATGCATACTGGCTCTCGGCGGCATGATGGAAACCGCGGAGAAAGCCAGAGATATCCTCAAGGCGGAAGGAACTCATGTAAGCCTCGTCAATGCAAGATTCGTAAAGCCTGTCGATAAGGATATGATCGTTGAATGTGCAAGGACTCATTCGCTTATCGTCACGTTGGAAGACAATGTACTGATCGGCGGCTTCGGATCACAGGTACTTGAATGCCTCGCAGCCGAGGGAATAGAAAAAGAAGTACTCTGTCTCGGAATACCCGACAGATTCATACATCAGGGAAGCGTCGATAAGCTCCGCGAAGAACTCGGACTTGATCCGGACGGAGTGGCAGCGTCGATCAGATCGAAGCTTTCCATGGGACTGTGATATGAAAGAAAGACTTGATCTGATCCTTACGGAAAAAGGACTGGCTCCTTCCAGGGAAAAAGCGAAAGCCCTCATCATGGCCGGCGAGGTTTATGTCGACGGTGAGAAAGAGGATAAGCCCGGAACCTCCTTTGATCCCGAAAAAGTTAATATCGAGGTCAGATCCAGACAGCTTAAATATGTGAGCCGCGGCGGCTTCAAGCTTGAGAAGGCAATGCAGGTCTGGGGATTTGATCTTACGGATAAGGTCTGTATGGATATCGGTTCATCGACCGGCGGGTTTACGGACTGCATGCTCCAAAACGGTGCATCCAAGGTTTATTCCGTCGATGTCGGAAGAGGACAGCTCGACTGGAAGCTCAGAAATGATGACAGGGTTGTCGTTATGGAGCAGACCAATTTCAGGTTTCTTACTCCGGACGATATTCCTGAAAAAATAGATTTCGCCAGTGTGGATGTATCATTCATCTCACTCGACAAGATCCTGATCCCTGCAAGAAATCTTCTGAAGGACGGAGGAAGGATCGTTGCCCTTATCAAGCCGCAGTTTGAAGCAGGCAAGGGTAAGGTGGGAAAGAACGGTGTCGTAAGGGACATATCCGTTCACGAAGAAGTCATAGCCCGTACGATAAGCTTTGCCGACTATGTGGGATTTGAAGTTCTCGGAATTGACTTTTCACCGATAAAGGGACCCGAAGGAAATATCGAATATCTGATGAACCTTGTAAAGAAGGATTCGGTTCCCGGAGAGATCCTGTCGATGAATGAAAAAGAGGCCATTGAAAGCTTTGAAACTGCAAACAGTGAGGGAAGAGTTCTTGCATCCGCTGAAGAATGGAAGAGCAGGATCTCGCTCCTTGCGGGTATGTCACATACGGAGCTTGCAAAATGAAAAGAGTTCTGATCTACACAAACCAATTTAAGGATCCGAATGGCAAGATCACCAAGAGGGTTTCCGGCTTTTTTGATTCCAAGGGTGTTGCGTATGACGTTATCATCTCGGACAAAAAGAGAACGGAGGATTATGAAGCCGAGATAGACCATCCCGGCTATGACTGTATTCTCGTTCTCGGCGGAGACGGCACTGTGCTTCAGGCTGCCAGGGAAGCATGGAAGCTTGATGTTCCCATTGTAGGTGTTAATCTCGGAAGACTCGGGTTCCTTACGGAGATTGAACCCGATAAGCTTGAAGACAGCCTTAACCGTATTTATATGGGAGACTTCCTTACGCAAAAGAGGATGATGCTCCGCGGGGAGATCATAAGAAAAAACGGTGAAGTATTCAGCGGCCGTTCACTCAATGATATCGTTATCACACGTTTCGGCGGGATGAACATGGTCAATCTTCACGTATACATTAACGGACAGTTCCTGCATGAGTACAAGGGCGATGGGATCATCATCACGACTCCCACCGGATCATCGGGATATAACCTTTCCGCAGGCGGACCCATCGTCGAGCACAATGCGGAGGTAATGGTACTTACATCTATCTGTTCACATTCGCTCAACCGAGCATCACTTATTCTTTCTTCGGATGATTGCATAGAGGTAAGAGTTCCCGAGGAGGGAATGTGGGCCGAAAGACAGATCGAGTTTTCTTTTGACGGACAGGTCAGGACGCTGTTACAAAAGGGCGATGTCATCAAGATCAGAAAATCCGAGAAGTCAACAGAATTCATCATACTCAACAACCTGAGCTTCCTTGAGAATCTCCATAACAAGCTGGGGGATGAATAATGCTTAAAAAGGATGCCAGACAGAGAGCAATATTAGGCCTCATCGAAAAGAACGACATAGCAACTCAGGAAGAGCTCTGTGAGCTTCTTGAGAAGGAAGGCTTCAAGGCCACACAGGCAACTGTCAGCAGGGACATCCGTGAACTGTCCCTTTCCAAAATGCCTTCCGAAAAAAACGGTCTCAAATATGTACGTATCATGGCAGGCTCCGGTGCGATGGAGGAGAAATACTCCAGAGTGCTCAGGGACGGATTTGTCGCAATGGACAAGGCTGAAAGAATTCTTGTCCTGAGAACCGTTGCGGGAATGGCTATGGCTGTCGCGGCAGCGATAGATGCCATGCATCTCGAGGAGGTTTCGGGATGTATAGCCGGAGACGATACCGTAATGATCGCAGTACGCTATGCCGATAAAGCTGACGAACTCATGACTAAGATCAAGGATATCGTGAATCCCTGATACCTTCGACCGCCCGCTTACAAGGCGGAGGAACAAATGCTTAAAAATCTTCATGTTAAAAATCTGGCTCTTATCGAAGATGCCGATATAGATTTTTCCGAGGGACTCAATATCCTTACCGGTGAGACCGGCGCCGGAAAAAGTCTTCTGATGGGTTCGGTGCTGATGGCGCTGGGCTCGAGATTTGATACTTCAATGATCAGAAGGGGTGCGGAAAACGCATCCGTTGAGCTGGTCTTTGACTGCGTTTCCGATGATGCACTTTCAATCCTGAAAGACCTTGATATAATTCCCGAAGATGACGGGAGTGTCATAATCAAAAGAACCTGTTCGCAGAACAAGAGCTCATGCAGGATAAACGGCTCGAACGTTGCCGTAAGGGAGATGAAGAGACTTTCGCAGGCTCTTATTTCCGTACACGGTCAGAGAGATTATGAAACTCTTCTTCACAGATCGGAGCTTCTTGCCATAATCGATCTGTACTGCGGCAAAGATATCACTGCGCTCAAACATGTACTCGACGAAAAGTTCACCGGGATGAAGGAACTTAAGGAAAAGCTCGATGAAGAGTTACGCGATACGAAATCTGCGGGAAGGGAATGCGACCTTGCACGCTTCGAGCTTGAGGAGATAGAGGAAGCCGGTCTTAAGGAAGGCGAGGACGAAGAGGTTGAAAACACTTATCGCAGGATGAGTAATTTCAAAAAGATCGCAGAGAGCGTGGGCAGAGCGCACGACCTTATCGGAGGAGATGAGGAGAATGCGGGCAGCCTTACCTCACAGGCGCTAAAGGAGCTTTCGTCCGTATCCGAATTTGACGATGAACTTTCCGGATTTGAGGAAGAACTCAGATCCGCAGAATCGATACTTTCGGATCTTCAGATGGAACTCGGTTCCTATCTGTCACAGATGGAGTTCGACGAAGAAAAGTTTGCGCTCACCGAAGACAGACTTAACCTTATCAATAAGCTCAAGAGCAAATACGGAAGAACCATTTCCGATATTCTCGCGTATGCACAGTCGAGAAAAGAGATCATAGCCAAATTTGAAGACTATGATGCATATATGGACGGACTTAAAGCAGATCTGCAGAAAGCGGAAGATGAGTATCTTAAAACCGCGAAAGAAGTATCAAAGCTGAGAAAGAAGAATGCACCGCTTCTGGAAAAAGAACTCACCGAAAGACTTAAGGAACTCAATTTCGAGACCGTGGATCTTGAAGTAAAGCTTGATGAATGCGAGCCTTCGGCATCGGGAATCGACGAAGCCGATTTCCTTATCTCGGTAAATCCGGGTGAGGACAGAAAAGCCATTGCGGATGTTGCGTCGGGCGGCGAGCTTTCACGTATGATGCTTGCGGTCAAGACCGTTATGGCAGGCAGGGAAGATACGGGAACACTCATATTCGATGAAATAGACTCCGGAATAAGCGGAATCACAGCATGGAAGGTTGCGGGAAGCCTGGCACGTGTTTCAGGGCATCATCAGGTAATATGCATCACGCATCTTCCTCAGATAGCTGCGATGGCGGATCATCATTTCATCATCGTAAAGTCATCGGATGCTTCGTCAACCACCACGGATGTTGTTCCTGCGGAAGGTGATGCATCCATAGCGGAGATAGCAAGACTTCTCGGCACGGATTCCCTGTCGGAAAGTTCGCTTGAGAATGCGAGAGAACTCATAGGCAGAGCAGCGGAAGTTAAAAAGAACAGAAAGTAATAATCGGAAATGTTCACGGGCATGCAGTGACCGGTCACTTATGAAAGGGGAAAAACGGTATGAAAGTAATGATCATCTCATGTTCTATGATGAGGATGATACTTACCTTAGCTCATATACGCTGTATTTTGAAAAGATATAGTAATGGTTTAAGGCTGCATTTATCAGCAGCGTTTTCCTGAAGAGGGGGAGAACTAATGAAGAAAAAGTATCCGGCACTTATTCTTGCCTGCATCATGTGTTCATCGCTTTTCTTCTCCGGCTGCGGGAAGGCGGCCGATGAACCTGCGATCGAAGAAGACGAAGATGAAGACGATGATGATGACAGGGATGATGATGAAGACGATGAAGATGACAGGAATGCCTATGTAGAATCGATAGATGAGGATACTCTGGCCGATCAGATCAAGGTCTTTGTCAAGAATAAGAAACTGTGGACCGTTTCGGGTGAAATGACCATAGAATTGGATAATGCCGCATATTGCGTGACCGACCTGGATCATAACGGAAGAAGCGAGATCGTCGTTATGACGGAATCTGCATATTCAACCGTCACGGATATGCGTATCTTTGAGATCACCGAAAAGGGTGATGCTTTTAAGGAAGCTGAATTTGATTATTCCGGCATTCAGAATGTCACCTCAAGCCTTGCTCCGGATCTTATCAATTTTCCCGAATCCGTCACCTATTTTAACAGAGTCGGTCAGGCATCCCACTATCTTACAGACAACACTTTTGATAATGGAAACGGCGAGTATGGCGATTGTTGCTGCGATATTTGCTATGAAGAAGGTGTTGCTGCGGTATATACATATCTTTCGGTCAAGGTTAACCAGATCCCGGTTCCGGGCACAATGGAATTTGATAATGAATACACTTTTTATTCTCCCGACGGAGAGATAGATGAAGATGAGTATTATGATATCCTCACTACTTATCCCGGAGAATACGGAACGAAGGATCAGTACTTCGGTATCTATTACAGGGGGGTGTATGACGATCTCGGAGTCATGGGTCTGGAAGATTCCTTCCTTGTCAGTGTTCTGACGGATTCCTACAGGGTGTTTACGGGAGAAAAAGACTACTCAGAATTTTATGGTCTGTATAATGATTCCTGGGCGCCGGACCAGTCCTATGGTGTCGATAACAGTAACTACATTGGATTCTGGGGGCTGTATGAGAGCGAGGTTGAGGGAGACGTAACAAATTATGAAATCGGATCCGATTATTACAGCACTCTTGAGATCGACTATGATGCTTTCATTACCAAGATCGAATATTATGACGGTAAAGCCTCATATGTCTGGTCAACAGTCC
>JAILOC010000183.1 GCA_024691045.1 Lachnospiraceae bacterium
GTCACATATAAGAGTTGATTCATTTGAGGACTGATATTTTTATCAGTCCTTTTTTTAGGAGGTATTATCATATATGAGACATCTGATGAGTCCGCTGGATTTTACAACCGAGGAGCTCGATGCCCTCTTCGATCTCGCCGCAGAGATCGAAAAAGATCCCGAAAGATTTGCACATGTCTGTGACGGAAGGATACTCGCAACGGCTTTCTATGAGCCCAGCACGAGGACGAGACTTTCGTTCGAAGCCGCAATGCTGCGTCTCGGCGGAAAGGTCATCGGATTTTCCGACGCCGGATCGTCATCTGCGGCAAAGGGTGAGAGCGTATCCGATACCATCAAGGTAATCTCACAGTACGCTGACATCTGTGCAATGAGACATCCCAAGGAAGGTGCTGCATATGTTGCGGCTTCCAAATCAGAAATCCCCGTCATCAATGCGGGCGACGGCGGACATCAGCATCCCACACAGACCCTTGCGGATCTGATGACAATAAGGAGTATGCACGGCAAGCTCGGCGGATTTAAGATCGGACTCTGCGGAGACCTTAAATTCGGACGCACGGTACACTCGCTCATCAATGCACTTGTAAGATATGAGGGAATAAGCTTCGTCTTCATTTCTCCTCCCGAGCTCAAGGTTCCGGATTACATCACCGAGATGCTGAATGAAATGAACATCCCTTACACTGAGGTGATAAAGCTCGAGGATGTGATCGCAGATCTCGACATGCTCTACATGACAAGAGTTCAGAAGGAAAGATTCTTCAACGAAGAGGACTACGTAAGACTGAAGGATTTCTACATCCTTACCAAGGAAAAGATGAACCTCGCGGGAAAAGATATGCTCGTACTCCATCCTCTTCCCAGGGTAAACGAGATATCTGTGGAGGTTGACGAAGACCCGAGAGCATGCTACTTCAAGCAGGTCAAATACGGCATGTACGTAAGAATGGCTCTCATCATGACACTTTTGGGAATCCAGGCATAAAAAACGGAGGTAAGTTTTAATGCTTAACGTAGGAAAGATCGAAGAAGGCTTTGTCCTTGACCATATACAGGCCGGCAAATCAATGAGCATTTACGAGCATCTCGGGCTCGACAAGATGGACTGTACGGTTGCGATAATCAAGAATGCACGTTCCAAGATAATGGGAAAGAAGGATATCCTGAAGGTTGAATGCGATATCGACACACTCGACCTCGATGTTCTCGCATTCATCGATCACAACATCACGATCAACGTCATCAAGGCCGGTGAGATAATTGAAAAGAGAAGTCTCAAGCTTCCCAAGGAAGTAAAGAATGTCATCAAGTGCAGGAACCCCAGATGCATCACTTCCATCGAGCAGGAGCTTCCCCACATCTTCTTCCTTGCCGATGAGGAAAAGGAAATCTACAGATGCAAGTACTGCGAAGAGAAGTTCTCGCAGAAGGATAAGTTCTGAAATAACCGGATAAAGCAAAACTGCCGCATATGATATGCGGCAGTTTTTTGTATCAGCGTAACGGATCACGCTGTTTTTATATTCTTCCGTTACTTCTTCTTTGATGCGTTCTTCAGTTCTTCGAGTGCTTCATAGTAATCGTCCGAAATGATTGAAGGATTCGAACGGATGATATTTCTGATGAAGAGTTTCTTCAGAGTGCCTTTAAGAGTTGTGAACGAAGTATGCTGTTTGATGACTGATGCATACCTTTCACCGAGTGTCCTGATCTCCTCCATGAACTCCTTAGCGGAATCGGGAGTGAGCTTATCGGATACACTTCCGACCGCTTTGCGTATATACTCAAGCCTTCTGCTGACATCCGATCCGAATCTGTCAAAACGGTCGCTGACACTGTCCGAAAGCTCCGAATACTTTGCGGAAACGCTGTCTGTAAAGTCTCCGATGTTTTCCTTTACCGAATCGGTAAACGCATCAACCTTATCACCGGCTTCTTCAGCCATGACCGCGATGATGACATCAAGACGCTTCTGCATAAGCTGCATTTCGTGGCGCGCCTCTTCCATCTTCACAAGTATCGCACGAAGATCCATAGCGGCCTTGAACGAGATGATGAAGTCGATCACGGCAATGCCCATCACAACGGAATCCGTCACCGTAAGCTGTGTTTCCGTGAACATTTTCATAAGAGCGGTAACGGGCTTTTGAAGAATCCTGTTTACGACAAAGGTTGCCGCAAACCACCCGAGCGATGCGCCGAGGCAGATGTGCCCGTTCAGGTTAAACTTTTCCTGCGAATAATCCCAGTATCTGACCTTGAACAGATGCTGCATGAGTTCGCCGGTAACATACTCAAGAACGGTAGCGCAGATCATTCCGGACAGGCACTCCAAAAGGACATTGCCTTCAAAGGGGGCCGCCGCAACAAGCATTACGCACACACCGCTTCCGTAGATGGGAAGGAAGGGACCTTTCATGAAACCTCTGTTGACGAGTTTTCTTTCTCTTATAGAACAATATAAGGTTTCCCAGATGAAGCCTATCACGGAATAGATACAGAATATAAAGATCCATTCCGCGTACAGATACTTACCCATTTCTTTTCCTCTTATAAATTTACTGCCTGACATTTAAGTCAGGCAGCAGATCTTTACTCTTTATGCTGTGAATGATACAACAGCATCTTTGGGCTCGCGTGATTTCTCTATCTTCTCTGCATACAGGACAGGCCCTTCTCCGCCGTATTCAGGGAAGAATTCTTTTTTCACCGTGGCAGTGACCACAACCCAGTCCTTATCCTTTACAGGTTCCTGACC
>JAILOC010000186.1 GCA_024691045.1 Lachnospiraceae bacterium
TCGAACCTGCCCGCCAGATAATCCTTCTCCAGATCGGTACCTTTAAGCACATGTAGCAGCTGAAGTTTTATACCTCCGGATCCGGAATCGCATACATACTTTACCGTCTCTTTCATCATGCCGGTATCCTCTCCGGGAAGACCGAGAATGACGTGAGTAATTACTTCGATCCCGCGTTTATTTAACTCCGAGACCGCTTTATCGTATACATCAAGTTCGTAGCCTCTTCTTATATAATCCGCAGTCTTTTTATGGATCGTCTGAAGCCCCAGCTCAACCCAGACCGGCTTGATGCTCCTTAATTCCTCGAGAAGATCCAATACACCCGGCGGAAGGCAGTCGGGTCTGGTTGCTATCGATAATGCCACGATATCGGGATGTTCAATGGCCTCAAAAAAGACCTTTCTTAATACCGGAACCGGCGCATATGTATTCGTAAATGCCTGAAAATATGCTATGAACTTTCCGTCTTTTATCTTGGATGAGACCAGCTTTTTTCCGTCTTCGATCTGCTCCGTGATGCTCCCTGAATCATCGCCCGCAAACTCTCCGCTTCCGCCCGCCGAGCAGAATAAACAACCGCGAAAACCGAGCTTCCCGTCCCGGTTGGGACAGGTAAGCCCGGCATTTATCGCTATCTTATAAACTTTACATCCGAATCTCTCACGGAGATATTCGTTTAAAAGTCTCATGCCTGATGAGCCTCCGGCATTCCGGATCTAAGACTTATACCATCATCTTATAGATCTTGGTGCAGTCCTCTTCGTTAAGTGTGATGAACCCGGAGATGGTTCCGATTCTTCCGTCCCCCCTGCAGAGAACATCGACAAGCTTCGGAATATCTTCTTCCTTTGCGCCGAGCTCTTCGAAATTCTTAGGCATTCCGATGGAGATCAGGAAATTCCTGAATGCCTCGATGCCTGCCTTAGCGGTAACCTCGGGATGAGCGAAATCCATCTGGCATCCCCATACCCTGACTGCGACCTGTGCAAATCTCATCACATTATGTGACATCTCATAGGTGAATACCGCGGGCATGGTTACGGCAAGTCCGGCACCGTGAGCACAGTCGTAAAGAGCGGAAAGCTCGTGCTCGATGGTGTGGCTGAGCCAGTCCTGGCTTCTTCCTACGCCGACAGCATTGTTGTGAGCCATTGTTCCCGCCCACATAATGTTTGCCCTTGCATCGTAGTTATTGGGATCGGCAATGACCCTGGGGCCCTCGTGGACCATGGTGAGAAGGAGTGCTTCTATAAGTCTGTCGGTAACCTCAACCTCTTCGGAATTGGTCAGATATCTTTCATAGAGATGTGCCATGATATCGGTGATTCCGGCTGCGGTCTGGTATGCGGGAAGCGTCTGTGTAAGTGTGGGATTCAGGATACTGAATCTTGGACGGATCGCATCTCCGCTTGCTCCGCGCTTGAACATTCCGTCTTCCTTGGTGATGACGGAATCGGGGCTTCCTTCACTGCCCGCTGCGGCGATGGTCAGAACGGTTCCTACGGGAAGGGCATCCTCTATCCACTTTCCCCTGTAGAAATCCCAGAAATCTCCGTCATATAAAACGCCTGCCGCGATCGCCTTGGAAGAATCGATGACACTTCCGCCGCCCACAGCAAGGATGAAGTCCACGTTTTCCTTTTTGCAAAGATCTATTCCTTCATATACAAGGCCGTCCCTGGGATTGGGCTGGACTCCGCCGAGCTCTACATAAGGAATGCCTTTGTCATCAAGGGATTTCTTTACCCTGTCAAGGAGTCCGGAGCGAACGACACTTCCGCCGCCGTAATGAATGAGGACCTTGCTTCCTCCGAATCTCTTTACGAGACTTCCGGTCTTTTCCTCTGAATTCTTACCAAACACAAAACACGTGGGTGAGTAAAAAGAAAAATTTTCCATGAACTATCCTTTCTGCCATATGCGGCATTACACGTTATACGCTAAAGATAGCATTTAGAAGGCACCTGTGCTAACTACTATTTGTTCCCGAAGATACCGCTTTTTGTCATAGGATGACTTCGTCTCCCGAGTGGACATATTCGAGACTGTCTCCCATGATCTCCTTCATCACTTCATACGCGGGAACTCCCGTGCAGTGACAGGTGAAAAACTTTGTGGGATATGCGGTCAGCTCCTTCGCGATCTCTCTTATTTCTTTCAGCTGGTCTTCGCGGTAATCAGTTTTTTTCATCAGATGAAATCCGCTTATCACGGCATCCGGAGCAGAGCCGTACTTTGTCCTGTATGCATCCATGATGCTCAGGATCCCGTTGTGGGCGCATCCCGAGATGAGAACCTTTTTCCCTTCGTCACTGACGACGAGAAAATGTTCATGCGCAAAATCGTCCCGGACAAATCCGTCCTGCGTTTTTATAAGTAGCCTTTTGTTTGTAAAAGGAAGCTCGTGGGTTCTCTTTTTGATCGTAAAAAGTTCGATCTCTTCGTCTATCACGTGATCGCCGGTGATCATCCTGACACCCGGAAGAAAAGCTATGGCCTTATCTATTCCGATATATCTGAAGCGTTCTCCTTCCGCATTCTCACCGTCGTCCGCATAGTATTCCCCGGTCGCAAGGCTTTGCATATATATGGCGGCCCCGGTATTTATTCCGGAAAAAGGAATGATCCCGCCGGAGTGATCGTAGTGTCCGTGGCTTAAGATCACCGTGTCGACCGCAGACAGATCAATGCCCAGCCTCTTCGCATTCTCCAGGGTGTCCGCAGAAGGTCCGAGGTCGACGAGAAGCTTGTGATGAGCCGTCTCGACATAAAAAGACAAGCCGTGTGCGTAAATGCATCCCGACTTGCCTTCCGTATTTTCGATTAGATTAATGATCTTCATAAGACCATTTTAGCAGATTGCCCGGTCGTATCAATTACTTTTTATCTCGTATCTATTGTAAAGGATATATCCGATGAAGATAAGAAGTAATGCGACTGCCACGTAGAAAGCTGCGGCAACCTGGTACGATCTGAAATAATGTCCCGCTATCTTAAAGAGCCTGAATTCATATACTAGTCTCGGTGATATCTGCGTCGGGGGTAAAAGACAGCATACCTTGGACAGGGTCTTCATATGCATCGGGACCGATGTTCCGAGAGCAAATAGTCCGAAATATCCGCCAACGATGATGCCCATTGTTCCCATCCCGTTTCTGAGTGCGCAGGATACAAACATCGTGGCTGTAGATAAAAGGAGCGAACCGAGTACCGTAAGGAGTATCAGTATCAATGAAGTCTCACCGACGGTAAGCTTCATCTGAGTGCAAGGATAGATAACCTGCTCAAGGGCATCCATCCCGTCAAGCCCCCACTTTATCCCGACATAACCGGCAAATATACCGAGATATAATAATACCGTCACGAAGCTGAATGTCGTACCTGCCAGGATCTTGGCAAAATATGTTTCCTTCCCTCCGTTAATGCTCGCTCTTATCATGGGATCGCTCTTTCTCTGTGTCTCCGCAGAAAATGATGTCGAAAGACTGACAGAGATTACGAGCAGCATGATGATGATCGTATTGCTTATCCCGTTCTGAAGACCGAAGAATATAAAGGATTCCTTCCACACAAAAGGCTTTTCCAGTGTTTCTTCCTGAGCTGTCCAGTATTCGATCTCGCCTTCGTCAAGATAAGAGTCTGCGTATGCTTCATCTATTATCTTAAGACGCTCTTCATATAACCGGCTCTCATTTATATCTTCAAGAATAACCCCGTATCCCGCGATATCCTTTATCCACTCGGTAAGGGTTTCATATGCTATGTTTTTTTCGTCTGTAACCTCTCCGTATTCATCCGTGACCGCTACCCATTCACCGATCAGTTCATCATCCAGGAGCCGGCCATCCAGAGTCATATGCTCCTTTAAAACTTCGGGTTCTATATTTCCCCTTACTTCGAATTCACCCTGTATGAATCCGAAAACGAAAAAGATCAAAAATGCTATGACTGCCACTTTGTTCTTCAGTATCTTGAGCAGCTCGAATTTATATAACGCTCCAAAGCATCTGTTTTTCTCCATTTGGCAAACTCCCTGTAACCGTATCATTCATATCTCTTCAGATAGAACTCTTCAAGGTCGCCTTCCACATCACTCTGACGGCCCTGCCATACGAGGGCTCCGTCCTTCATCATGATGATCCGGTCTGCAATATGTTCTATGTCCGAAACGATATGTGTCGAAAGAAGAACTATGGAATTCTTTCCGAGTTCCTCTATAAGTGTCCTGAATCTTACTCTTTCCTTCGGATCTAGTCCCGCAGTGGGCTCATCGAGTATAAGTATCTTGGGATCGTTTAGAAGCGCCTGTGCGATACCCACTCTCTGTTTCATTCCTCCGGAAAATGTCTTGATCTTTTTCCCCGCCACATCGGAAAGTCCCACAAGCTCGAGTAATTCCTTTGTCTTTTCCCGGGCTCTTTTTTTCTCTATTCCTTTAAGTGCGGAAAAATACTCAAGGAATTCCCTTGCGGTAAACTCCGGATAGTATCCGAAATCCTGGGGAAGATATCCGAGCAGTGCACGGTAGCTCTCCGCCTGAACGGGGATTCCGTCGGCACTTATCTCTCCGCTCGTGGGTGTAAGTATTCCGGACATCATTCTCATGAGCGTGGTCTTTCCCGCACCGTTCGCTCCCAGCAGACCGGTCACCCCTTCGGTAAGATCAAAGGAGATCCTGTCCACCGCGATCTTGTTCTTGTATTGTTTTGTAATTCTGTCTACAGATAATTTCATGCAAATGCCTCCACATTTTTGACGGTCTTCCACTGCTCCGCAAATGTCAGAGCAAGAAGAATGATCACCGCCGGAAGTCCCCAGACCGAAATAAACTCCTCATATCCGTCCAAGATCACCGGTGCGCAGTTATAAACCCATGCGATCAGGGTCAGCGATACGCCCGCGATCACAAAGGAAGAATAGCCGTGAGTTCTTCCCAGGGAACTTCTTTCGATGATGAGACTGATCATCATCGTTATCAGATAAGGTATAAGGATGCGGATCGCGGTACTGACCGTGCTCCTTCCGAATGAAACCGCAATGACCGGAGATGACACGCAGAGAACAATTCCCGATACGATGCCGAGAATGACCAGTCTTGCAAAGACAACGCTCCTTAGCGAAAATCTTGTTGCCGTTTCAAGTTCGGACATGCCATATCTTCTTGATCTGTGTGCTTCAAGTATTGCGAGCGCCGCGTTAAAAGGCAGAAGGATCGTGATCTGAAATTCGGTATCCTCCATTCCGAGGACCGATCCGCCTATCGCAACCGCAACGATCAAAAGTGAAAACAGCCATATCGGAAGCCTGATATACGGGATCTGTGTAAGGATCATCTCAGGTATTCCGATCTCCCTCGGGCGCAGATTTCTGATGAAGCTTTCTTTCCTTTCGGGCTCGGGAGCATGAAAGCTTTCAGCTAATCGGTTTTTCAATTCTCTATCCATCATTCATCCTCCTTCAGATTATTCTTAAGCTCTTCCTCGGCATTTTTAATCTTTCTGTATAATGCGAATCTCGAAATACCGAGTGCCCTGCAGATCGTTCCGACGGATTCCTCGTTCACATACCTGAGAAGCAGGATCTCCCTGTCTTCATCCG
>JAILOC010000010.1 GCA_024691045.1 Lachnospiraceae bacterium
GTATCGTCAACCACAAGGATCTTTGCCGAAGGAGCCGTGAAGCTCTCATGGTAATCTTCCTTTTCACCGATGCTCTTTTCGAATTTCTCCCTGAAGTTTCCGATCGGTTCATCGGAAACGATCCCCTGCGGAACGGTTACGATAAAGGCAGAGCCCTTTCCGTATTCGCTCTCGACGTCAATGCGGCCGTGCATCATATCAAGAAGCATCTTAGTGATCGCAAGTCCGAGTCCCGTTCCCTCTTTGGTGCTGTTACGTACAAGATCCAGACGCTCAAACTTCACGAAGAGTTTTCCGAGATTATCCTTGCTGATGCCGATACCCGTATCCTTTACTTCCACTACAAGATTGAGAATGGGCCTTCCGTTTTCCGTGCAGTCGGGACGCGTTCCCGAGATCTTAAGAGATACGCTTCCTTTATCCGTATATTTGACCGCATTGTTGAGGATATTGGTTATGATCTGTCTTACTCTGACAACATCTCCGAATAGATTATCGGGAAGATTCTCATCCACATCCGTCGTAAAGCTGAGCTTCTTTTCACCCGCTTTGAAATAGATCATATTGCTGACGTCATTGAGCACCGAACTCAGCTGGTATTCGACGGGAACGATATCCATCTTACCCTCTTCAATCTTGGTGAAGTCGAGGATATCGTTGATGATCGCAAGAAGATTGTTTCCCGCGCTGTCGACATTTCCGGAATAGGATTTGATCCTTCCGAACGCCTCACGGTATTTATTTACATCGGGTTCCTCCATTGCCTCAGCCTTTGTCGTCTCCCTGAGGATCATCTCGTTCATTCCGAGAACCGCATTTATCGGAGTCCTGATCTCATGGCTTGTGTTTGCGAGGAAATCCGTTTTGGCTTCATTGGCATGTCTCGCCTGCTCAATGGCAGCATCCTGCCTTATCCTTGACTTTACTATTTCATACTGTGCGATGGAACACATTACGACATTGGCAAGAAACATCATGGGAAGTCTCTGATAATACACCTCAGGAAACTGATATCCCATTTCTCTGAACGGTGATGCGATATATACGGCCATGATCAGAAGGAAGACCAGGTTGAAATATAACCCGTAGAACAGATTGAAGAAAAAGAAAACTATCGGGACTCCGATAAAGAAAAGAAATATACTGGAGCCTTCGGTTCCGCCGGTATAAAGGAAGAACGTAAAGGTTATCCAGTACACGATGCACTGGATGTTGATCGCAAGATGCATGAGCCAGGGACGTTTCTTTTTGCCGAACTTGCAGATGCAGAAATTCATTACGGCGATCGCCGTCATTACCGCACAGAAAAGAGCATATTTCGCAACAAGGTAATCCCCTCGGAAGTAATTATCCAGGGAAAGATATATGCAGAAGAGAACAAGTACCGCAAGGATTATGATGCACAGCGTGAGGTTTACCGTTATATAGCGCTGGTCTATATGGAACTTTTTCTTTTTTGCCATATGATCTTCTCCCGGGTGAAATGACCGAATAATGTATGCTTTACCGCTTTTGATCATCTGTACATCTGAGAATAATCGTAGTTCATATAAAAATCTTCAATCCTGTCAAAGTAATCCTTATATGAATCCCTGGTAAGCTCATGCTCACCATTTGCCATGCATTCAAGTATCATATCCGACACTTCCCCGCTATAGTGCTGGAGATCGGAGTAGTTATCCAGATTCGTGACAAGATCCGTATCATCATAGAAGCAGAACACGTGAGCATTGTCATACTTAAGCACTTCCTCCGTGAGTATCTCCATGATCTCAATATACGCCGGAAGATCTCCCGTCACAACATGATTTCCGTACCAGTCCGCAATGCAGTACGGCGGAATGAAATAGTAGAATTCGACCTCGGGGTATGCCGCAATATTGGCGGTAAGGTTTGCTCTGATGTTTTCAAGCAGCATCTGCCTGTCTTCGTCTGACAATCCCCTAAACTCCTTCGCAGGCTCCGCATCATCGATATATTTAAGAACATATGCCGCACCAAGAGGTCTTTCCTCAGCGAATCTCATATATGTATCAAAGCTATCCCCCGGAATGCCCTTTGCCGTGCGGATAAGCTCGGCATTGACATACTCAAACAGGACATCAGCATTGTAGATATAAGCATCGTCATTGAAGGGATTGTCATCGGTGAGAAAGGAAGGATCCGCAGCCTCCGGATTGCGGTATCCGGCTTCCGACATCGCAAAAAAGGTATCCATGCTCCTGATGACAAGCCGGATATCCGGGTTGGACTCAAGTGCGGTTCTTTCACCGTCGCCTATCTCTTTATAATATCCTCCGGCATATGCGGCCTTTACGCTTCTTACTCCGAACAGCTCATCCGCAAGGCTTGTCCTGAAATTCTCCGTAACCGATGTTCCGGTTATCAGCGCATCATATTCGAAATTTCTGACAATGCCGTCATTTTGATATCTCTCATTGTCAAGGATATAAGAAATTCCCTTCACGGGGCCGTGATAATGGAAGAAGGGATCGACCCACACGACAAGAGCCGCCACCGATGCCATCAGCGTTGCCGTAAGCACAAAAGTCTGTATGAGAAATTTTGTCCAGGTCTTTTTTTCTTTCATGATCAGAATTTAAAGTATATGAAATCCGAGACCGCATTCGCATAAAGGAACGACCACACGAAAAGCACTGCGGCCAGAGCGGCGGTCCTCAGATCCGGCTTGTATTTCTTCTCGTAAATATTCTTCGTAAGCTGAAGAGCTGCGAATGTGAGCACATAAAACGCAGGGATTGCAAGATTTAAATGGAACCTGATAAAAGGCACCGTGCCCATGTCAAAGGTATCATAAAATCCCACCGCCGGAAGAATATTGTCCGGCCTGAACATCTCACCGATAAAAGTGAATGCCGATCCGATATCCGGTGCGGCGAAGAATATCCATCCGATGTTGACAAGTATGAAGGTTGCGCCTACACGCAGAAATTTGGGGATCCTTTTAAGGAACCCTTCGGACAGTCTTTCGATGACCATGAGCACTCCGTGGAGTGCTCCCCAGAGTATGAAGGTCCAGTTCGCACCATGCCAGAATCCGCTTATGACGAATATCGCAAGCATGTTAAGATAGGTCCTGACCTTGCCCTTTCTGTTTCCGCCGAGGGGAAAATAGATATACTTGCGAAGGAAGGATGTGAGTGATATATGCCATCTCTTCCAGAAATCCCCTATCGAATAAGCCTTGTAGGGAGAATCGAAATTCTTCGGGATATCGATATTGAACATCCTGGCCACGCCTGCTGCCATATCACAGTAACCCGAAAAATCAAGATATATCTGGAATGTATATGCGATCGAGCAGAGCCACCCTTCCGCCATGGAAAGGTTATTTCCCATCACGAATCCGTAAGCTCCCGCGCCGGCATACCTTGATGCAAGAAGAAGCTTTTTGCTCATTCCGACCGTAAACCACACAAAGCCTGTCGCGATGTTCTCGGGATCGGCTATATATCTTGCCCTCTCATGTATCTGCGGAACAAACTCGTCCTGCCTTGTGATGGGTCCCATTATCATCCTGGGGAAGAACCATACATACTCGAGATAATCCAAAACCCTTACGGAAGCTGTCTCTCCGCGGTATGAATCAACAGTCCAGGTTATCATCTGGAATGTGTAGTAGCTGATTGCAACGGGAGCGATGATATCGATCGCGGTAAACTCACCTCCCGCAAGATGCGTTACGGCCTGTGCAAAAAAGTTCAGGTATTTGAACGCAAGAAGAGGCAGGACGTTAATAACGATACCCGCTGCAAGAAGTGCCTTATTCTTCTTTTTGAGGAGCAGCCCGGACCAGAACAGATTGAAGATACAGGATGCGAGAAGCATAAGGAAAGACTCCGTCCCGTAACTCAGAAAAAAGAGCATGGAAGAAACTATGAGCACGATCTTGGAAAGATCATATTTTGCACGCTTCCCCGCTTCAAAGTAAAGTATCAGAACGATCGGTAAGATCAGTATGAATTTTAATGATAAAAATCCCATCGGCTTATTATATCATACGGGCCGAATTTTTAGCGCATTTTGAAGACTTATACCACCGACATCAGTACGGTTATGGAAAGGAAGGAAAAAACCGTCGTTACGATTATTCCTCTCGATAGCACATCCGTCCTCTCTCCCGTTTTCTCGGCCTGTATCATGGGAAGGTTTCCTACGGGCACAGCGCACATAAGGCAGAAGGTCCTGACCATTTCCCCGGGGGCACCGATCCCCTTAAGTGCCAGTACCGTAGCTACCGGGACGAGCACCATCCTGACAGCGATATAAAGCCACAAAGGGATGCTCTTCATCTCCTTTATGATATTGCTCCTTGCGACCGAAGCACCCAGAAGGATCATCGAAAGGAATACGGTCGGACAGCCTATGTAATCCACAGTCCTGACCACGATCTCCGGAAGCTTTAAGTCAAACCAGAAGATAACGAGTGCCAGGATGCTCATAAGAACGCCGGGACTTAAAAGCTTCTTCGGATTCATTTTTTCTTTGCCGGAGGAAAGGGCCGTTACTCCGTGCGTATAGAAAAGAAGACAATAGAATACATTGCAGATAATGACGTAGAGCATTGCATTTTCGGGAAGAATGGCCTTGGCCACAGGGATCCCGAGAAATCCGACATTGCCGTATACGGACATTATCGTATAAAATTTGCGCTCATCCTTCGGAACCCGGATAATTGGCGGGATGATATATCCGACCAGGATAAACAGAAGATAAACACACGCGCTTACACCCACACCTTTAAGGAATTCCTCATGAGTTACCGTGATATTTCCCGTAAGTATGGTCGAGACTATCAGCGCCGGGTTGCAGATATCCACCACGATCCTTGAAATAACGGGAGTAGAGTTCTTATCAAGCACCTTTTTCTTCTGGAGAAAGAATCCTATAGCCGCTAAAACAGCTATCATTGTCATCTGTTTAAGTACAGTGATCGCGCCCACAATTTCTCCTTTTCCCGCGGGATTCCCGGATTAAAAATACAGTTAAAAACGCTCTTAGTGATTATATCCTCAGCCCGAAGATATTAACAGATACGAAATTAATGAACATTTACCGAAAATTAAGCTTTATTTTATAAAAAAATACGCAATTTTACAGATATTTTGGTATAATTAACAATGTATAGGTATTTTCCCGAGGAGACTTATTTTATGTCAAAAAAGAAAATAGCTGTTTTTGCTACCGCTTGGGCGACTGATATACTGGGACATTTCATGAGAGGAATGACGGAAGTCTTAAAGCCTCTCAATATCGATATATATCTTTTTATGTGCTACGCAAGTTACGGTGAGACCGACAGTAACCGTTACGGCGAGCTAAACATCATGAATCTCCCTGATCTGCACCAGTTTGACGGAGCAGTGATCATCACCAATCTTCTCGATTTCCCCGGCGAGGCGGAAAAGATCGTAAAACGCTGCCATGAAGCCGGAATTTCCGTTATAAGCCACGGACTCAGACTCGACGGAGCCCACAGCGTAACTACAGACAATACCTCCGGAATGGAGGCTCTGGTCCGCCATATCATCGATGTTCACGGAGTAAAAAAGATAACTTTCATTGCGGGAAGCGCGGATAACGGAGATTCCAATGAAAGACTTGATACCGTGCGCAGGGTATGCGCAGAAAAGGGGCTCGGTTTTTCCGACGAAGACGTTCTCTATACAAACTGGGATCTTTCAACCGCACAGAACCGCGTCATGAAGGATGCCAGGGAAGGAAAGCTTTCCGATGCTTATGTCTGTGCCAATGACGAGCTCGCCATGGTATCCGCCATAGGTCTCAGCGACTGCGGTTTTAAGTGCCCGGGTGATGCCATAGTTACCGGCTTTGATTATGTTGAGCAGAGTAAAGTCTTCTATCCTTCAATATCCTCCGTGGATCAGAACTCCGAAAAACACGGCAAGATCTGTGCCGAACTGATCTGCGACATGATCGACGGCAAAGAGGTCGAAGACCTCACACAGATCCCATGCACATTCATTCCCAGTGAAAGCTGCGGATGCAAGTGCCTGTCGGAAATCGCCGACAGAAGGCTCAGAGCCGGAACAATTGCTTTCAGATCCAATCAGATCCAGAGCTTTGCAACATGGCATACCATTTACATCGAAAGAGCAATTCTGAAAAGTGAATCGTTCAGTGAGATCAAACAGACTCTCACGAAGGCCATAACCGAAGATGCGGGGTTCGAAGGAGACAACTTCCATATCCTCTTCGATCCCGAATCATACGGATATGAACTGAAGAAAACCGGCAATCTTGATTACGATCCCTACAGCGATAAGCAGGATGTCATCTATTCCATAAGAAACGGAAAGCTTCAGGCCATCCACTCCATCAAGACAAGTCATCTGATCCCCGGACTCGAGGACAGCGATCCGTTCCATATGTATGTATTTGTTCCCCTTCACGAGCGGGATATGAAGGTCGGATACCTGATCTTCACCGACTGCTACGATCAGATCGAAAGTTCGGCGATCCGCGAATATGCCGACAGATTCAATTCTGCGATAGAAAAAGCCAGAAAAGCCATGTATCTGAAAACGCTCAATGATTCGATC
>JAILOC010000015.1 GCA_024691045.1 Lachnospiraceae bacterium
AGGATAAGACTTGGTTTAAATTCGATGGCGAGACAATAAACTACAAAACTCTCACGGGAGGTTTATATGCTTCCTGATATTTCAATTGACAGCAGATATCTGATAACCGAAAGCGGAACAAGTGACGGAACTCAGATAAAAAATTATTATGAAAACAGATGGTACAAGATTGACAGATACGGTGGTGAGGGATCATGTGAGGAGCTGGTCACCCACATTCTGAAGCTCAGTGATTTCGATCGGGATGAATACGTATCCTATAAAAGCGTTCGTATAAATAATGAGAACGGATGTGTCAGTGATGATTTCCTTGCCTCTGATGAAACATTTATAACACTGTACCGACTGCACTTTAACATCTGCGGTACAGATCCTGCCGGAGTCACGTCCAAAATGGATTATGATGATGCCATTGAATACATCCTTGATTTCGTCAAAAAAAATACCAAGCTGGACATATCAACCTACCTCGCAAACACTTTTGTGCTTGATGCTCTGATTCTTAACGAAGACAGACATTTCAACAATCTCGGTCTTATTTATGACGGAACAGGATTTCGTACTGCTCCGATCTTTGATAACGGAAAAAGCCTGTTCATAGGAAACATAAAGTATGATCCGCATAAGAATATGATAGATAACAAAAGTAAAGCATTTGCCAAAGCTTTCAGCGGAAGTTTTGAACTGAACAGATCGTATCTTGAATCGAAATCCACATTAAAACTAAATATTCCCTCAATAAAAAAATTTCTGCATACCAAAGATCTAAGCTCAGATAATGTGTACTCAAGATTATATAAACTCTGCAACGTATAAAAAATCCGGAGCATCAGATTTATCTAATGATCCGGAATAATATGTCGAGTACAATCATCATTCAATTGTTGAAACAGCGTAAGCCGACCCCCTGTTTCCCACTGTTTCACACATCGCAGATAAATGAATAAAGTACCACCGCGGGAACCGCGAATCCGATGGCGCCGAGAATGTCAGTAAGATAATTTGTTCCGCATATTGTCCTAAAAATGATCCCGAGTGCAAGCACTGCAATGCAGATAATGCGAAGGATCAGGACAGTTCTCTTCTTTTCCTCAAGAAAGTACCCGATCAGATATATGGAACTGCACATTGAGATGATTATCAGAAATGTATTCCCGCAGGGAAAAGAAACCACGAGTGCGCTCTTGGGATGCGCGGATACCGGAGCGTAATTTACCGACAGCTTCAGGGTTATAAACCACACGATTAGTGCAAGGGCATACAAAAGCCATGTGGCAAATATGCTCTTATCAACATCATTGATATCCCTATACCTGAATAGATCGCGTAAACCCAGGGAACCCCAGAAAAGACACGTAAGGAACGAGATGATCCCGAGCCCCTCCGTAAATAAATAAAGAGACCTGAAATATCCTCCTGCCTGTTCATAATGAAACAGCCCCCTGAATGCATTGTTCAGGGCATGCAGATTGATACTTCCCAGATCTCCGACCGGAACACTGTTTTCATGCTTAAGCGCGATCACAATAATAACCGCATACAGGAAACACCATATACAGATTACCCATCTGACCGCTTTTGACATGATCAATTACCGTTTAATTTTCCCATGAAGGACTTAAGTCTCTCGTCATCGGATCCGAAGAGCTCATCGGGAGTTCCCTCCGCTCTTACGACTCCATGCTCCATAAAGATCATTCTGTCCGATACTTCCCTTGCAAAGTTCATCTCATGGGTTACGATTATCATCGTCATATGCATCGCCGCAAGATCCCTGATAACCTTGAGCACCTCACCTGTGAGCTCGGGATCGAGTGCCGATGTGGGTTCATCGAAAAAAAGAACCTTCGGTTCAAGTGCCAGTGCCCTTGCGATCGATACTCTCTGCTGCTGTCCGCCAGATAACTGACACGGATAATTTTTCGCTTTGTCTTTAAGTCCAAGCTTTTCAAGGCATTCGAGTGCTTTCTTTTCCGATTCGGCCTTGCTCTTTCCCGCTATGATCTGCGGCTCCGTTACATTCTTAAGTACCGAATAATGAGGGAAAAGATTGAAATTCTGGAAAACGAGTCCGAAGGTTTTGCGTACCTCCTTAAGTTCGGCATGAGGGGCGTAAACCACCTTGCCGTTCTCTTCATGTGCCGCAGTCTTTCCGGCATAGGAAAGAGATCCGCCGTCCATGACCTCAAGCATGCAGGCGCATCTGAGCAGAGTGGATTTACCCGAACCGGAAGGACCGATTACGGATACAACCTCACCCTCACTTACGGACAGTGAGATACCCTTTAAGATCTCCTCTCCGTCAAAGCTCTTTCTGCAGTTTTCAATCTTCAAAAGTTCCATTTAAATCCTGTAATAATCGTAGTGCTTTTCAACCTTCTTGCAGACCCATGCCACCAGCAGGTTGAACACATAGTAGAAAATACCCGCAGCCATGAGAGGCATGAGTGATGCCTGCTTTGCCGCGATCTGCTTAGCTATCGTGAACATTTCCGCAGTAGCTATCGCAAAAGAAAGAGATGTGTCTTTTACGAGAGTGATGATTTCATTGGTCATCGCGGGAAGAACTCTTTTGAACATCTGGGGCATTATGATCTTCACAAAGGTCTGAGTTTTCGAATAGCCGAGAATCTGCGCAGCTTCATACTGTCCCTTGGGAACGGACTGAATGCCCGATCTGTATATCTCCGCAAAGTATGCGGCATAGTTCAGTGAGAATGCGATTATAACCGCTACGAATCTGTAGCCTGATGTGACGTTGATCCCGAATCCGTAAAAAGGAAGGAAATAGATGACGATGATCTGGAGCATCAGAGGCGTTCCCCTCATGATGGAGATATATATACCCGCGATCGCCGAAACGATCTTGTTATTGCTCATCCTGGCAAGTGAAACGGGAAGACCGAGCGGAATCGAAAATAACAGTGTCAATACAAAGATTGACACCGTTACTCCCATACCACCCATTAATAATTTGAATATCACATCAAAAGTCATTATCGCTTATTACTTTCCGAGGCAGAGAGACTCGGGGATACCGAAATCGGAATACTTCTCTGCGATCTGGGCAAGAGTTCCGTCTTCAGCCATCTCGGTAAGAGTAGCCCATACCTTGTCACGGAGCTCGGTATTTCCAAGCTTGAAGCCTACAGCGTACTGCTCTGTTGCAAGCTGCTCGTCAAGGATGACAAAGCCGTCGCCGTTCTGGCTGAGCTGATACTGTGCAACACCGATGTCGATGCATACGGCATCGAGAACACCCTGCTTGAGATCCATGAATGCGGTGTTGTAATCACCGTACTGGGTAAGATTACCGAAAGTAGCGGCAAGCTCGGCCTGATCCCCTTCAAGAGCCGCAAGTGCGGAAGAATCCTTCTGAACTCCGACGTTCTTGCCCGCAAGATCTGCAAGTGTGGAGATTCCGCTGTTTGCAGCGGTAACAACAACCTGGCTGTTATCAACATAGGGCTCGGTGAAGGTGTACTGATCCTCACGTCCGTTCATTGTAAAGCCGTTCCAGATGCAGTCGATGGTGCCGGAATTGAGCTCTGCATCCTTGGCATCCCAGTCGATGGGCTGCTTGACAAGGGTCCAGCCGTTACGGTTGCATACTTCCTCGGCAAGTTCAAGGTCGAATCCGGTATAGTCGCCGTTATCGTCCATATAGCCGTAAGGAGGGAACTCTGCGTCGAATCCTACGGTAAAGGTATCCGCTTCCTTCTTGCCGCATCCGGAAAGAAGTGCTGCGGTCATTACTGTGCACATAAGTGCGGTGAATAATCTCATTTTTTTCATAACAATCTCCCTTTGAACTGTGATTTACTACTTTAATTTATTAAATCACGTAAAATCGCTAAAATTCTAGCACAAATATGGCATTTTAGCAACGAAAAGCAGGCTCTCGGCCCCCTTTTTCGCATAAGTTTTTCTTTTAAGTCATTAAGTAGCCCAAACCCCGCACAGATAGGGTATAATATTTGCGTTGTATCGTTTGACCGGGAGATTACAAAATGGCTAAAAAACTTGAAGAATACACCCTCAAAGAGATAACAGGCTACATCAACAGCAACCTTGATGCTCTGATAATGGTCGATGCCGAAGCAGACAACTACAGAGCGCTGGTCAGAAACGGCTTTTTTGACGGTTTCATTGAGGAGACCGGAATCTATACCGCACTTATTCAGAAGCTCTGGTTCCATCTCAATAACGAGAGCGGACAGGAAACAGTCTCCAAGGACTACCAGGTCTTCGTTCCCACATTCGGAAAATTCACAGGAAAATACAGCAAGAGGATCAAGATCTCAGAGAACGATATGACCCATACCGTTCAGATGACCATGTATCCCATAGAAGAGAATATCTACATGATGATACTCGATGAGCTCGACTCAAGCGAGTACATGAAGGAATTCCTTACAAACGAAAAAGTCACCACCATTCAGAACACCTATCTCTTCTCGATGTATGTCGACCTCACCAAGGATTCCACTTCAAGCATAAGCATAACCGAGATCTCAGACGAGACTGTCGAAGCAAGCATCAAATACTCCGACTGGAGAATGATGATCGTAAATATGATCTGGCCCGACGATCAGGAGCTCTTCCTTGAGAGAACGGAGCCCGACTATCTGAAGACCCATATCCTTCCCGGACGTACGTCTTCCTTTGACTGCCTGATGCAGAATCTCGAAGGCAAGTACATCTGGGTAAAACTCATCTTCTCCCGTGCCGAGACCAACAATACCGAAGAAGATTTCCGATATGTCTTCATGGTGCAGGACATCCACGAAAATTCCGTACAGCTCATGTCCACTCTGAAAAAGTACGAAGAGCTTGCTCTCAAGGATACTCTCACCGATGTATTCAACCACGGAAGGATCGAGACCGAATTCAACAACGCAGTAGAGATTGCGGGACGTACCGACAGAAAGATCTCAGTAATGATGTTCGATATCGACTTCTTCAAAAACGTCAACGATCAGTACGGACATGCTGTCGGCGACATGACGCTCAAGCATTTCGCATATCTGATGAAGGACTACTTCCAGAAGAAAAATGTCGCTTACGGAAGATGGGGCGGCGAGGAATTCGTAACCGTATGCTATGATGCCGATATAGAGAAAGCCAAAGAATATGCCGAGGATATGCGTAATAAGGTTCTCGGCGAAGAATTCAAGGTAGCCGGTAAAGTCACGGTAAGCATCGGTGTTACCGAGATCAAAAAGGATGATGATTTCAGATCCGCCTTCGACCGTATGGACAAAGCACTGTATGCCGCAAAATCGGACGGCAGGAACTGTGTAAGATCTCTATAATGAACCGAAATGATCAAAGCCCCGGGATTCCCGGGGCTTTATTATTATTTCATGCAGGGACGGCTTCTTTTTGTCTGTAAAACAGGGGGACGGTTCCGTTGTTTCACAAAATGCGAAACAACGGAACCGTCCCCCTGTTTTTGGTTTTACGCTGTAGTCACCGCGCTTATCATCTTCTGCGTGACGATCTGCTTCCCGCAAGGATCCTGAGTATCCTGAGGAAGAGGTTGATTATATCAAGATAGATGTCAACCGCACAATCCACGGCGTTATCAAGAGTCTTGGGGAACTGCTGGGCTCTCCAGAAATCATAGCCTATATATCCGGAAAAGAGTGCCGCTCCTATCCA
>JAILOC010000037.1 GCA_024691045.1 Lachnospiraceae bacterium
CCCCTGTCGTATGTGAGAACAACATGAAAATCACAAAGCTCCTTCCAGAGAGATGTTGCGTCCGAGCTCAGATTTTTGAAATATACGTCTGATATATATGAGGAAAGAAAAGAAGAAAATGCTTTGATCCCCTCCGACTTAGGTGCCGCTTTTTTCAGTCCGGCGTCAAGGGTTTCAAGTGAAGAAACATATGTATAAATTACTCTGAGGAACCATACCCTCTTCTGTACCAGTTCGTACGCATTATCGATCTTGGATGCGTATTCGAGACGGCTCTTAATTCCTGCGTGATAATTAAACAGCGCGGAATAGACGGAATCGTTTCTGACATCCTCATAGATCGCTCTTCTGTAATCCTCATCCTCCTTACATGGGGGAAAAGAAGAATAAAGAGATCTGACATCCTCATCCCATCCTTCGCATACCTTATCAAGGACCTGATCGAGGTTCAGATCGGTGAAGACTGACTCCGGTACCGCGATGCCGGTTTCCGGAGTGCCGCTATGGAAAAGCAGACTGAGTGCCATGGCATTTACCTCTAAGCGTTGGAATACTGTGCGGTATAAAGATCGTAGTAGAAACCTTTTGAAGCAAGGAGCGATTCGTGATTGCCGGTCTCGATAACGTGACCGTCCTTCATTACCAGAATAAGGTCGGCCTCCTTGATCGTCGATAATCTGTGGGCTACGATGAAGCTTGTACGTCCCTTCATAAGCTTTGCAAATGCGCTCTGTATCCTGAGCTCGGTTCTCGTATCTATCGAACTTGTTGCTTCATCGAGAATAAGCATCGGGGGAAGTGCGAGCATTACCCTTGAGATGCACAGAAGCTGCTTCTGGCCCTGGGACAAGCCTTCTCCTTCTTCTCCTATAACGGTATCGTAACCGTTTTCAAGTCTCTTGATAAAACCGTGAGCATGTGATGCCTTTGCGGCCTCTATGACCTCTTCATCGCTTGCTCCGGGCTTGCCCATACGGATATTGTCCATTATCGTTCCGGACTTGAGCCATGTTTCCTGGAGAACCATTCCGTAACAGTTACGAAGATCCTTTCTCGATATCTCCCTTATGTCTCTTCCGTCGACCCTGATGCATCCGCTTATGGGTTCATAGAATCTCATAAGGAGATTTATAATGGTGGTCTTGCCGCATCCGGTCGGACCTACAATCGCGATCCTCTGACCGCTGGTCACGTTCACGTTAAGGCCTTCGATAAGAGGTCTGTCAGGCACATAACTGAAATCGACATTTTCTATATCAACATTACCGGTAACGCTGTCCTTGGCCACAGGCTCGGAAGCTTCCGCGATAACGCTCTTTTCATCAATAAGTTCGAATATCCTTCCCGCACATACTAGTGCATTCTGAAATTCCGTAACAACACCGGAGATCTCATTGAAGGGTTTGGTATACTGGCCGGCATATCCGAGGAATGCGGTGAGGCCTCCGACAGAGATGCCGCCGCCGATCGAATAAAGTGCACCGCCGACTCCGACAAGTGCATAGACACAGGAATTGACAAACCTGGTCGAAGGATTGGTAAGGCTTGAGATAAAGATCGCCTTAAGCGAAGCGCTGCACAGTTTATCGTCTGCTTTTTCAAACTGCTCTATAGCTTCGTCTTCGTAAGAAAAAACTCTCACGGTCTTCTGCGACGAGATCATTTCCTCGGATAACTCCGTAAGTATTCCCCTTGCTTCGGACTGTGCTTTGAACATGGAATGGGATCTTGTCGCAATGAACCTTGCGACAACTAGTGATAAAGGAGTGATGAGCACGACAAGAAGTGCGATAAGGGGATTGAGCCTTACCATAAAGATAAGAGTTCCGACGATCGTCATGACGCCCGTGAAAAGCTGCGTAAAGCCCATAAGAAGGCCATCTGCGAATGTATCCGCATCCGTGATCATACGGCTCAGTATATCGCCCGTCCTGTGCGAATCAAGATAGCTTATTGAAAGCTCCTGTATCTTCTTCATCGCATCGTTTCTGATGTCACTCACTACATGATATGTTATGTGGTTTCCGAGCCTGCTCATCAGATACTGGAAGAAAGCGGAAATAAGTGCGGCTATACCCACCTTGCCGGCTGCAACAATGACCGCATCCATATCAATATTTCCGGGACCGGGAGTAAGAAGGTCCACCGCCCTTCCGGTAAGCACCGGGATATAAAGTGAGAAAGCAACGGAAAGAGCGGCAAAAATGAGCACAAAGATTCCCGCAGGAATATATCTTCCGATATATTCGAAAAGTCTCTTCATGATCTTTTTGCCGCTTTTATTCTTCATGATTTTACTGATGCTGAAACAGAGGGTGAACAGAGGGACGGTTCCTCCGTTCACCGTCCCCCTGTTCACCTGTTTAAAGTGTCGGGATGTCGTCCTGCGATACAACGCGGATGCCGGCCTTTACAAGTGCGGCCTGAGCTACCTTGTGATCGTTGACGCGGAATACCATGTAAGCCTTGTTTCCTGAATGCTCTGCGGAAAGTGCATACATATATTCGAGGTTGATCTTCTCGTCGGCAAATACCTTGAGGATCATGCTGAGGCCCCCGGGAATGTCGGGAATCTCCGCAACAACAACGCTGGTGAGCTTGTTGATGTAGCCCCCATCCTTAAGTACGGTCGTTGCTTCGTAGACATCGTCAACGATGATTCGTACGATTCCAAAGCCTTCGGTCTCTGCAAGGGAGATACCTCTCATGTTGATTCCGCGCTCTGCCAAAACTTCAGTCATCTCACACATTTTGCCGGGCTTATTTTCAAGAAATATAGAGATCTGTTTAACGCTCATATTAGTACCTCCTTATCAGATTTTTCTCTTATCGATAACACGGACAGCTTTTCCTTCGCTTCTTGCGATGGTCTGGGGAGCAACAAGAGTGACCTTGGCCTTGATGCCGAGCATATTTACAAGACCCTGCATAAGCTCGTTCTGAGCCTTGGTGATATCGGAAACATTATCGGTGAACATCTCGGGTGTCATCTCTACCTGTATATCGAAGGTATCGGTGTTGTTCACGCGGTCAACGATGATCTGGTAGTTAGCCTGATAACCATGCTCGAGAAGTACGGTTTCTATCTGTGAAGGGAATACATTGACTCCGCGGATGATGAGCATATCATCGCTTCTTCCCATGGGCTTCGCCATCCTGATGAAGGTTCTTCCGCAGCTGCACTTTTCCTTGGAGAGTCTGCAGATATCCTTGGTACGGTATCTCATCATGGGGAAAGCCTTCTTATCGATGGCTGTAAAAACAAGTTCTCCGGTCGATCCGTCGGGAAGGACTTCGAGAGTATCGGGATCGATTATCTCCGCAATGAAGTGATCCTCGTTGATATGCATTCCGTGCTGCTCACTGCATTCATATGCAACGCCGGGACCGGAAAGCTCGGTAAGACCGTAGATGTCATATGCCTTGATACCGAGAGCTGCTTCGATGCTCTTTCTCATCTCTTCGCTCCATGCCTCGGCACCGAAGATTCCGGCTTTAAGAGGAATATCAGCGGGAGTAAGTCCCATCTCTTTCATTGATTCGCCGAGATATGCGGCATAGGAAGGAGTACAGCAGATGACCGATGCTTTAAGATCCTGAATGAACATGATCTGACGCTCGGTATTTCCCGATGACATGGGAACGGTCATGCAGCCGACCTTCTGGCTTCCGCCGTGAAGTCCGAGACCTCCGGTGAAAAGACCGTAGCCGTACGAAACCTGTACAACATCTTCTTCGGTAGCTCCGGCAGCGACAAGTGCTCTTGCACAGCAGGTCTCCCACATATCAAGGTCTTCCTGCGAATAATATGCAATAACTCTTTTTCCGGTAGTTCCGGAAGTTGAATGGATCCTGACTACATCCTTCTTGGGTACGCCGAGAAGTCCGTCGGGATATGTCTCTCTGAGGTCTGCCTTGGACATGAAGGGAAGCTTGTGAAGGTCCTCAATGGACTTGATGTCATCGGGAGTTACTCCTGCCTTCTCCATCTTCTTGCGATAGTAAGGAACATTGTCCCATACATGCTTTACCTGCTCGACCAGCTTTTCGTTCTGGATCTTTGTGATCTCTTCTCTCGAAGCACATTCCGCTTCTTTCTGATAATACCTTTCCACGTTTTTTCTCCTGATGGTGAACAAGGGGACGGTTCCTCCGTTCACGTTTTTGTTTTTTTAAGTGAACGGAGGAACCGTCCCCCTGTTCACTTTACGCGCAGTCCTTACGCGTTTTTGCCGAGCTCAAATGCTTTTTTGTTCATCTCAAGGAACTTGGCGGGAACTATGGCTTCCATAGCCTTCATCCAGGCCTCCTCGGGAATGTCAAAGTAGTGGGAAAGACGTCCCATAAGAACAATGTTAACGGCCTTGGCAGATCCCGCTTCTTCAGCAAGTGCCAGGCAGTCAAGTGCATCAACCTTGGCACCTGTTGCCTTCATCTTATCAACGAGTTCAGTGGGATATTCCATTGCGCCTGTGATAACGGGCATGGGATCTATCTGTTGGATATTGGTTACGATCTGGCCGTCCTTTTTCAGGAAAGGAAGCCATCTTGCAGCCTCGAGAAGTTCAAAGGAAACAATGACATCAGCCTCGCCCTTATCGATAACGGGAGAATAAACGTGCTCTCCGTATCTTACATAAGTGACAACGCTTCCGCCTCTTTGGCTCATTCCGTGAACTTCGGAAACCTTTACATCATATCCTTCATCAAGGAGGAGCCTGCCGAGAAGTTTACTTGCAAGAAGCGAACCCTGTCCGCCGACACCTACGATCATTACATTCTTTGTACTCATATCAATCCTCCTTCTGGCAGGACTCAAAAGCTCCTACCGGGCAAAGCTGCTCGCAGATACCGCAACCCACGCAAAGAGTGTTGTCGATATGAGCCTTGCCGTCTTTCATGGAAATTGCGGGACATCCTATCTTCATACAGGACTTGCATCCGACACACTTGTCCCTGTTTACGCGAAGAGGAGGATTATGCTTTACGTTCTTTAAAAGTGCGCAGGGTCTTCTTGAGATGATGACCGAAGGAGCCTTGACAGCAAGTTCTTCCTTGACGGCTTCATCACATGCCTTAAGATCGTAAGGATCCACTACGCGGACACGCTCGAATCCCATTGAACGGCAGAGCGCTTCGAGATCGATCTTTCCTGCGGGATCTCCCTTGATATTGAGACCGGTCGTGGGATTCTGCTGATGTCCCGTCATACCGGTGATCGAGTTATCAAGAATGATGACGGTCGAATCGGACTGGTTATATGCGATATTTGCGAGGCCGGTCATACCTGAGTGCATGAAGGTCGAATCTCCGATGACAGCAACGGTCTTTCCTTCGTTTTCACCGCCGCCTGCCTTGTTGAATCCGTGTATCGCACTTACGGAAGCACCCATGCAGAGGGTCATATCCATTGCGGCAAGAGGCGCCACTGCTCCGAGAGTGTAGCATCCGATATCTCCGAGTACGGTGCACTTGTTCTTGCTGAGAGTATAGAACAGTCCTCTGTGAGGGCATCCCGCACACATTACGGGAGGTCTCATGGGGATCTGATCGTTAACGGCCGTAACATCCTCGCTGTACTCTTCTCCGGTAACGATGGGAGAAAGATACTTCTTAAGGAGATTCTGTGAAAACTCTCCGCAGATGGGAAGAACATCCTTGCCGATGACATCAAGTCCGAGTGCCCTGCAGTGATTCTCAATGATGGGATCGAGCTCCTCGGCAACGATAAGGGTATCAACCTTTGCCGCGAAATCCTTTATGAGATTTACGGGAAGAGGATTGACCATTCCAAGCTTTAAGACGGATACGTTATTTCCGAAGGCTTCCCTTACATACTGATATGTTGTGGAGCAGGTGATGATTCCCACATGCTTGCCGGAAGCGGATGCTTCTCTCATCTCAACCCTGTTAAAGGAAGCGGTCTCAGCAAGCTCACGGAGCTTTTCGGTTCTTTCCTCGACAAAGGGATGTCTTTTGATCGCATTACCGGGCATCATTACATTCTTGGGAATGTTCTTCTCATAAGGCTTTCTTGCGATCTGAGCCCTGTCCGAGGTTTCAACGACAGACTGTGAATGAGCGACACGTGTGCACATCTTTACGATGACGGGAGTGTCGTACTCTTCGGAAAGATCATATGCAAGCTTTACAAAAGAAAGAGTCTCACCGGAATCCGAAGGCTCGAGCATGGGGACCTTGGAAGCGATGGCATGATGTCTGGAATCCTGCTCATTCTGTGATGAGTGCATTCCGGCATCATCGGCAACGCAGATAACGATACCGCCGTTTACACCGGTATATGACATGGTATAAAGAGGGTCTGCGGCAACGTTGAGTCCGACGTGCTTCATTCCGCAATAGCTTCTGACACCGGCGAGCGACGCGCCGAACGCAGCCTCCATTGCAACCTTCTCATTGGGCGCCCATTCGCAGTAGATCTCATCGTACTTTACCGCCTCTTCGGTAACCTCGGTACTGGGCGTTCCGGGATAACTGGAAACAAAAGAACAGCCCGCTTCGTACAGACCGCGCGCAAATGCTTTGTTTCCGAGCATTAACTCCTTCATTTATATTTCCTCCTACACTTTATTTGCCTGTTCACAAATAATAATTTTATTATATAGATCTCATCCGGGATTTAATTTTTCCTCTCGAACTGAGAATAATATATCTCTTCATATACTTCGCAGGTTTTAAGAAGCTCTTCGTGAGTTCCCATGCCTGCGGCTTTTCCGTCATCAAGAACAATTATCATATCAGCATTCATGACGGACGAAGCGCGCTGCGAAACGATGAATACCGTAGTATCCTCTATCTTCGCAATCTCCTCACGGATATTCTTCTCAGTAAGGAAATCAAGCGCAGATGTCGAATCGTCAAGTATCAGTATCTCCGGCTTTCTGACCAGTGCCCTTGCGATGGTAAGACGTTGCCTCTGCCCTCCCGAGAAATTCTTTCCGCTCTGGAGAACCTCGGCATCAAGTCCGCCCTTTTCCGAAACGAAATCAAAAGCCTGTGCTTTCTTAAGTGCACTTATCATTTCATCATCGGTTGCACTTCCGTTACCGATCTGCATATTGCTTCGGACCGTTCCCTTGAAAAGAACGGCTTTCTGGGGCACGACACCGATCCTTTCACGAAGGCTTACTTTATCTGCGGTTTTAATATCTTCACCGAATACCCTGACCGTTCCGGTACTTGCTTCATACATTCCCGGGATCAGATTTATGAGCGAGCTCTTACCCGAACCGGTGCCGCCGATGACTCCGACCGTCTGTCCCTTCTTTACCGTAAAGGAAATACCTGTGATCGCAGGTTCGGAACCCTTTGAATACTGCAGGGATACGTTTTCAAAAACCACAATGTCTTCGCCTGTAACCGCAGTGGCATTTACGGTCTCTGCCGCCGGATCTATGCTTTCACCCACAGCCTCAGACAAATCTTCCGAAGACGCGGCAGCTCCTTCATCTCTTCCGCCATCAAGCACCGCCGCAACTCTTTGCGAGGATGCCAGAGACTTTGTTATCGTCACGATAAGGTTCGTGAGCTTTAAAAGTTCCACCAGGATCTGGCTCATGTAGTTAAGGATTGCTACTGCCTGACCCTGTGTTATCATACCGATGTTTACACGTATTGCTCCCTTGCAGATCAGGAACATCACCGCAGCATTTACGACAATGAATGTTACAGGATTTGTAAGTGCTGTGAAATTCGATGCGCTTATCTGCTTTTTCTTTAACGCGGCATTCTTTTCTTTGAACGCCCTCTGTTCATCATTCTGAAGGTTAAACGCACGGATGACCCTGACACCGGTAAGATTCTCCCTTGATGAGAGCATTACCGCATCCAGCATCTTCTGCACATTGGAGAACATCGGAATACTCAGTCTCGTGATTCCGATTACGATGACCGCAAGGACAGGTACCGCAACGCAGAAGATAAGTGCACTGGGAACATCTATCGTAAACGCCATTATCATCGCGCCGAATACAATGATGGGACTTCTGAGGAGAAGTCTCAGTGTCATATTGACACCGGTCTGAACCTGGTTTATATCCGATGTCATACGTGTGATAAGTGTCGAGGTACCCGCCTTATCAACCTCCGAAGCTTCCATGCTCATGATACGGGCAAAAAGCTGTTTTCTCAGACTTCCGGATACACCGACAGCCGCTTTGGCCGCAAAGTACTGCGCGGTTATCGCAACTACCAGTCCCGCAGCGGCAAGTGCGACGAGCACAAGGCCGTTCCGCCAGATGACACTTTTGTCGCTCTGTGCGATACCGATATCGATTATGCGTGCCATTACAAGGGGTACAAAGAGTTCAAAGCACGCCTCAGTCAACTTAAAAAAAGGGGCAAAGAATGCCTCCTTTTTATAGTTTTTAAGCCATGACAGAAAAATCTTCATACAGTCGCCGTTCCCCTTGTCAGGAAAGTTTCTCACAAACGCAGAGCGAATACCCTTCCGGGTTGTTATTTTCATTCCACAGATAATATCTGGACAAGCCCTTGGACAGATCGGAAAAATCCCTGTGCAGGCCGGGAACCAGTCCACCGCCCTCACACTTTCCCCAGGCTTCCTTGCGTGACCAGAAGGTAAAGAAAAGAGCAGGATCCCTGCGGATCAGTGCAGCCTCCCTTTCGGTAAAGTATCTGGTCGAAATCTTATCGGTATTGATCGCCTTTCTTTCCTGGATATCGATACCGACTTCATAATACGAAAGAGCGAGTGCGACAAACTTACCCGAATGTGAAATGCTGAGGAAAGGAATTCCCGTTTCGCCGACGGGAATATCAATGCCGGGCTCAAGATAGGGCTTGCCGGTATTCTCGATACTGTATGCAAGCTTTATGGGCTCACCGTTTCTTTCAAGAACCCTTATGGCTTCCTCTGCGGTAAGCGCAATGGGTATTCCCTTAGAAGCTCTCGCAACATCCTCGACATAGCCTCTCGCAGCAAGCTGAAGAGCAAGCCCGACACCGAGGGATAATCCTCTTGCAGAAATGCTCCTGCATCTGTCAGCCTTATCCCTTCTGTAGACATCGATCAGGTCGCGGGCTCTTTCACAGAGATTCCTCCCCGTTTCCTCATCCTGCAATTGTTCCACATCGATAAGATATAATCTCATTCTTCTACGGGTATGCACTTTAAATGGAGCTCATCAAGCTGGTGCTGTGATACAGGTGAAGGAGCATCCATCATAACGTCCTGAGCATTCTTGTTCATGGGGAAGGTTATGACTTCGCGGATGGATTCCTCGCCTGTAAGGAGCATGATCATACGATCGACTCCGGGAGCAGCTCCTGCGTGAGGGGGAGCTCCGTAGGTAAAAGCATTGTACATAGCGGGGAACTTGGCCTTAACCTCAGCCTCTCCGAGACGTACAAGCTCGAATGCCTTGACCATGATCTCGGGATCGTGGTTTCTGACCGCACCGGATGCGGACTCATATCCGTTGATGACAAGGTCGTACTGGTTGGCCATTATATCAAGAGGATCCGTCTCTCCTCTTTCAGCCTTTTCAAGAGTCTCAAGTCCTCCGACGGGCATTGAGAAAGGATTGTGGCAGAACTCGAGCTCGCCGGATTCCTCACCGATCTCATACATCGGGAAGTCAACGATCCAGCAAAAGCTGTACTGCTCTTTATCCATGTGCTCGGGGCAGAGAGTTCCGAGCTTTGTGCGGAGAACACCTGCGGTCTTGAGTGCTACAGCTTTGGGACCTGCAGACAGACCAACAAAGCATCCGTTCTCAAGTCCCATCTTTGAGATGACCTCATCCTTGATAGGCTGAAGGAACTTAGCGATACCTCCTACGATCTCACCGTTTTCATCGACTCTGAACCAGCAGGTCTTTCTTGCGGTCTGAACCTCAACATCTGCCACAAGCTGGTCGATCTGCTTTCTGGTCGCGTTGAATCCGGTGACAACAACAGCTTCTATAGTCTGACCCTTAAAGGGTTCAAAATCGATACCGCCGAGAACATCGGTAACATCACGAAGCTCAAGGTCGATACGAAGATCAGGCTTGTCGCTTCCGTACTTTTCCATTGCCTCCCTGAAAGGAATCCTCTTGAAAGGAGCGGGAGTTATGCGATCGTAGATTCCGTACTTTTCGAATACGGGAACAAGAACCTTCTCAAGCACTCCGAGTACATCATCCTGAGATGCGAATGCCATCTCCATATCCATCTGATAGAACTCTCCGGGAGTACGGTCGCCGCGCGCATCCTCATCCCTGAAGCAGGGGGCGATCTGGAAATAACGGTCAAATCCGGATGTCATAAGAAGCTGCTTAAACTGCTGGGGTGCCTGGGGAAGAGCATAGAACTTACCGGGATGCTTTCTTGCGGGAACAAGATAGTCTCTTGCACCCTCGGGTGATGATGCGGTAAGGATGGGAGTTGTGATCTCGAGGAATCCCTCTTCGATCATCGCTGCCCTGAGAGCCGCAACAACATTGCATCTGAGAACTATATTTTTCTTGACCTCGGGATTTCTGAGATCGAGATATCTGTACTTAAGTCTGGTAGCCTCGTCGGCTTCCTTTGATCTGTTTATCTCGAAGGGAAGCTCGGAATTTCTGTTCTTTCCGAGAACCGTGACACTGTCAGGAATAACCTCGATATCACCTGTGGGAATCTTGTCATTCTTGTTGCTTCTGATCCTGACCTTACCTGTGATCTGTACGGTAGATTCCTTGGTGATGCCCTTGAACTTTATGACCATCTCCTCGGTCTCTGCTACGAGCTGCGTTACGCCATAGAAGTCTCTGAGAATGATAAAGGAAAGATTGCCTCCTACCTCTCTTACATTTTCAACCCATCCGCAGAGGGTTACTTCCTTGCCCTCGTCGGTGCTTCTGAGCTCACCGCATGTATGTGTTCTTGACTGTGTCATTTAAGTGCCTCCCTGTAAAAGTCATCGAATTCGGTATAGCCTGCTTTTGTAAGGCTCTCCTTCTGGAACTTTTTATTCTTGTTCATTCTGACGGTAAGTATCTTCTTACCGGACTTTCGCTCTTCTGCTGCCTTGGCAAGTATCTCGCTCAGACGGTCACCGGTTATTCCTTTTTCGATGAGATATGCCTTGCCGGCTCCGCTTCCGGGAACCTTGAATCCCTTCTCGGTCAAAAGAAGAACTATTCTTTCGAATCCGATGGAGAATCCGCACGCAGGAACATTCTGTCCCGTGAACTTGCCGACCATCTCATCGTATCTTCCGCCGCCTCCGCAGCTTCCACCGAACTCGGGGATCGCTATCTCGAAAATGGTTCCGGTGTAGTATGACATTCCCCTTACGAGAGTGGGATCGAATACCATCTTGAAATCAGCCTGCTTAGATGCCTCGACAGCAGTAATTATCTCTTCGAGGTTGGTAACGGGAGCTTTCGCAAGTTCCTCACCTACGGTATCCATGATACTTCCAAGGGAAGCCTCTCCGTTAACCGCTTTGTTCAGAAGATCGACATACTTTTCAACAGTATCTGCGGCATAACCGTTTTCTAGAAGTTCTGCCTTAACTCCGTCTATTCCGATCTTGTCCATCTTGTCGATGGTTATGAATACCGAATCATAATCACTTTCAGCAAAGCCTGCCCATGCAGCCATTGCCTTAAGAAGTCTTCTGTCATTTATTCTGATCTCGAATCCCTTGAAATCAAGTCTTCCCAAGGTCGTGGTCGTTGCAAGGATCAGCTCGATCTCCGCAAGATTATCCGCTTCACCGAGAATATCGATGTCGCACTGCATGAACTGTCTGTAGCGTCCTCTCTGGGGACGGTCCGCTCTCCATACATTGCCCATCTGAAGTGCCTTGAAGGGAGCGGGAAGAGTTGCCGAATTGTTGGAATAATATCTTACAAGAGGAACGGTAAGATCGTAGCGGAGTCCCGAATCCACAAGATCGTCCTGGGTCTGCGCGGTCTCCAGATTGAGCTTTTCGCCTCTCTTTAAGATCCTGAAGATGAGCTTTTCGTTATCTCCGCCCGACTTTGAAGTCAGATTCTCGATGGTCTCAACACAGGGAGTCTCTATTCTGGTGAATCCGAATCCCGCATAGGTTTCGCTGATGACTCTCTGAACGTATTCCCTGATCGCCATCTCCTCGGGAAGTATATCCTTCATGCCCGTGACGGGCTTTTTATTAAGTGCCATATATGGGTTCCTCAACATTTCTTACTTTAATATATGTTTTTTCACAAAATCCATCAAATTTTAGCACAAAAACGGCGTTTTTGCAATGAAAACAGGGGGAAAACAGGGGGACGGTTCCGCTTTTTCATGTTGATATTTTATCGCAACTGCGATAAAATTTTTCCATGAACAAAAACACTCTTTTATACGACAGATTAAAAACCTATTCCCTTAATCTCCACACTCTGAGCGAGCGATCAGGTGTGGCATATTCTACCGTCTACAATATTTTTACGGGGAAAAAGGATATTAGTGACGCAACCGGCGAAACACTCTATAAGCTTGCCAGGTTTACCGGAATGTCAATGGATGAGCTGTATCGCGCATTGGAATACTCTCATTCAGATCCAAAGGATAAGACTGCATTTCCCAATTTCTTACTTATGTGGGAAAATGAGGTCATTTCTTCGGTTACTGTCGACGAAAAAGAAATTCATGCCGACAGATTTATACTCCACCCTGCCAAACAGATCTTCTATGCAGATACAATTCCCAGATTTGTATTCGGGCAGATACTCCGAGACAGATGCTTTGATGAAAAGCGGCCGGATGCCGATAAACTGCTGAATGCTCTGGGCTTGTCAGATTATAATCCCTACGAGATATGTAAGAAAACCCACGGAAAAATGATCCAGGATAAGACTTGGTTTAAATTCGATGGCGAGACAATAAACTACAAAACTCTCACGGGAGGTTTATATGCTTCCTGATATTTCAATTGACAGCAGATATCTGATAACCGAAAGCGGAACAAGTGACGGAACTCAGATAAAA